>JACQCH010000012.1 GCA_016201735.1 Candidatus Omnitrophota bacterium | reverse complement strand
GCTGCTGACGTCCATCCCGATGTACACCATAACCAAGCCCCCTTTCGTATGGTTGGTTGTGTCTCTCCAACACAAACGATCGGGCAACTCGGTCTGATCGTCAACAACTTACGGAGGGGGCCTATTCATAGAATCTCCTTTTATCTCTTAACCGCTAAGATGTCATCTTCCCGGAGGATGAGGAATTCCTTTTCCTCATGGAGAACCTCCGTGCCGGAATATTTAGCAAAAAGGACCGTGTCCCCCACCTTCACTTCCAGGGGTTTGACGGTCCCATCCTCGAGCAGCCGGCCCTTGCCGACGGCCATCACCTTGCCCTCTTGGGGCTTTTCCTTGGCTGTATCCGGCAGGATGATCCCACCCGGGGATTTCTCCTCCTGATCCAACAGCTTCACTAAAATCCGGTCACCACAAGGTTGAATCGCCATTCCAGTTCCTCCTTAGACAGAGAATTTGGTCCGAACTTTACGGTTGGCTCAGAATTTTAGCAGTGTGAGCCTTCGAGTGCCAGAAACTGTGACTATAATAGCGAAACCGAGGAAATTGTCAAGAGATTTTTTGGGCTAGGCGGTAGGTCAGCTCCAAACCTTGGAGCGTCAAGTCAGGGTTCACAATCTGAACAGTCTTGCAGAAGTGTGCGATCAGGGGGGAATGGCCTCCAGTGGAAATCACCTTCGCCTTCGGGGCCAAATCGGCCTTCATCCGGCGCACAATCCCATCGCATAAGGCGCCATAGCCGAAAAAGATGCCGCTTCGCATACTGCTCACCGTGTCCCGGCTCAGGAATTCCTTGGGGGGACCAAGCTTGATTTTCGGCAGGAGGGCCGTCCGGGCCGCCAACGCCTCCAGCGCGATCCCGATTCCCGGAACGATCAGCCCTCCTAAATACTCCCGGCGGTTGTTGACCAGGTCGATTGTCACCGCCGTCCCGAAATCCACCACGATGGCCGGCCCCCCGTACCGGTAAAAGGCGGCCGCCGCGTTGACCAGCCGATCCTGCCCCACTTGGCCCGGGACCCGGTACCGGTTGATGACCGGTGCCCGGACGTTTTCTCCCAGAACCAACAGCTTGGCCTTGACCATTCTCTTAAGAACCGGTTTCAAAGCGGCAGTCGCGCGGGGGACCACGCTGGAGAGGATCACCCCTCCGATGGCATCTGAAGGAACCCGAAGCTTCCTTAACAGCCGGCGGAGCGCCTGATCCAGCCGGGGTTGGCGCGTGGAAATCTCCCCCCGGGAAACCAGCGCCTGGCTGCGGCTAGAGGAAGAGAAAACCCCCACCGTGATGTTGGTATTGCCTACATCAATCGTCAGCAGCATCATGAGTGCAGGATACAGGGAAACGAATGCGGGGTCAACGAGGAAGCAGAAACTTACGCGAAGAGGGCGGTGAAGGTGCGCCCCTTCTCGTCCTGAAAGGTGAGAATCCCGATGATCGGCCCGACAATCTTTCCGGCCAGCGCCCGATTCACCGCCACAGCGTAGACGAAGCCGGGGGTTAACTCCGAGATATCCTTCAGACTGCGCAAGACAAGGATGGGAACCGCTGGATTTGGTTTCGCAATTTCGATCCCTTCCTCCTGGATTACCACTGACCGGGGCACCACCTTCCCATTGATTGGGTAGGCCTCCGCGAGGATGAAATCGCTCCTCAGTTGATCCTTGACGGCTTCCACCCACTCCGGATGCGTAAAGGCCAGCACCGCTTCCGTGAGATCCGAACCCGGCAGGACCAGGATATGATTCGCCGCCCGGAACGGCTCTGCTGCTTTCGACAAATCCATCCCTCGCACCCGTCCCGAAAACTCCTCCAGAAACTTCTCCACTGTCCCAAACTCCCGCATCTCCTCCAGGCCGGCACTATCGAGGAACAAGTTGGCATAGGGGTATTTCTCCAGGAAAAGCTCAACGCTCCGGATCGATTTTTTCAGCCGACGGATCGCCTCGCTGCGAGCCGATGGATTTTCGTCTCTCCTGTCCATCCCTTTGTTGAGAATCCGAAACAGCACCCTCGACCCCGATCTCTCCACAACGATGCCCATCGGCCCGGTCTTAAGCCGGGTTTGCAGACGGCCCAAGGTCTGATCATCATCCTCCTTGTGGATCCGATCCTCCTTCCTGCCAACCTGATCGGAGATGTGAAGCGGGGTACCGGCGCCAATGGGCTGCTTCTCCTTCTGCGGCGCTGTATCAATGAGTCTCTGCACCGCATCGAGAGAGAGCTCCCGCCATCGGTCCCGCAACTGATGGAGCGGCTCCAATGGATCCGCTTCCAAAACAGCTGGGCCCCGCACCCCCCGCCGCTCCGATTTACTGCGCGGCGCCTTGTATTCGGGAGACCTTAGAACCGCCTCGATGGCGCTGAAGGCCTTCACGAGTCTCTCATCCGACGGTCCGGCAAAAGGCTCCTCATCCTCCAAATGCAAGAATCTTGAGGCCCTGCTCCCCCAGCTTTCTCCAACTTTCATCCGTTCCCAAATCTCTGCGCGAGCTGCATCTGGAATCTTTCCCTGATCCGAGAAGTCCCAGTATTTCTCAGCAAAAACCTTCAGTTCCTTTTTCCCCACCGCCGGATGCTTGGTCTTGATTCCACCCATCCCGTTGTGCCATGCAATCTGCAGGATGATTCGGGAAATCCGGGGGAGGGTTTCAAGCGTTCGAACACCTCTGAGATAAAGCTCGAGCCGCCGCTCGGCCCGACCGATCGTCTCACTCAACTTGTTGTAAATTTCTAACGTTGCGTCTACTGACCCGGTCATCCTGGCGTGGAGGAATTGACTGCGCCGAGAATAAGCGAGAGGGTTGGATTCAGGAGGCCAGAGAAAATCGGACACCAGCTCTTTGCCGGAGAGAATCCGGCCCACATAGTCAAACATGTCCCGGGCTTGTTTGGCGGCCACCGGCTCCTTCAGAGGATCGACGGGCTTCTCCTCCAAACCTCCCTTCTGCTGCGAACCACCTTCGGATGACAGCCGGAGAAGCTGCTCTCCTGCTTCCTTCGCGGTTCTTGGATAAATACGTCGGGCGGGAATTCGGATTGGGTCAGCGGATACAGAGAATTCGGCTTCCCAGATGGTCCGCGCCATTTTCGCCAGCGGGGCGGGTTCCAATGAAGCATTTGGATCCAACGCGTGCATCCTCGCGGCGATCCACAGGAACGCGTAATCGCGCCCGGTCAAGTGATCCCAGCCCATTCCTAGAAATAGACCCTCCAGCCACCGGCGGGCTGGTCGGTTTCCCCGGAAGAATTCCCGAAAATATCCAAGTACCCCCGGATATTCTTCCCAGATAATATTTATCTGTTCCTGGTCGTTGGCGTCGACAAGACCGCTGTGCATCTGCCGTAAGCCCGCTCGAGTTTCCAGGAGAATATCCATGGCCAACGGAACCTTCCTGCGTGAGGCAAGCCGAAGGTAGGCCGGCAGGGTTGCGCCCTGCTGAAAAGGAACTCCCTGAAGCACACCCCGCACGCTGGCTGGTATCAAAACGAGATTAAGCTTTACAGAATCTACTGCGTGGGCCAGCCCCTCCAGGCGATCCCCCTTCATCTCCTGGGCCGGGTGGCCCACTCCCACGAAAGCCAGGCCGTAGAGCTCCGTCTGCTCACGGCCCAATGGCCCCAGTAGTTTTGGATCTCTTGTGTAGACGACGGCGACCAGTACCTGGCTTCCGGAGATCCGATGCAGCTCGTACCCCTCCACGGCTCCTAGATATAGACCGCCAGGCCGAATGTTGAATACGAATCCTCGAGGAAGGAGGAGATGGGTGTTCAGCAAATTAAGCGTATAGGCCGTGATTCCTCGATGGGAAAGTCCCTTGACGATTCCATTCAGAGCCCGCAGCTCCAGCGGAGAGTAGCCGCCGGTTTCGGCCATCTCCGCCACAAGATTCTGCGCTCGAGAGACAATTTCCCGGTACTCTGATTGGGAATGCGGGGAAATAAGCATCGGCAACAGATGCTCCTCCAGCAACCGCCGCAGGAGCGGATCCTTTCGCCCCAAAGAGGACAGAGCGGCCTTGAGCGGTCTGCGAATCTCCTCCGGCAGCTCCTCCAGTCCAGCGGCGAGGGGGGGCTTAAGTTCAACCGTGAGATCTTCCGGGTGAGATTCCTGCTTGGCTTCGGCCCGCAGGGTCCCTCGACTCGGCTCGGGATAAACTCCGGCGGGCAGAGAAAGGCATAGGGTTAAGAAAAGGGCCAGCCATCGGGGTACAAAAAAAAGGGCCTTCCTCGGGTTTGCCTGAAACTGAGACATTTAGTCTAAGTGTACACCACTTTTACGGCGGCTCCGAATAAAAAGAATGGTCCCGAGCACCAGGAAGTAACCAATCAACGCGAGCGCCACGGCGAGGATCAGGTTCCCGATCAGCGTGTCGAGGAGAATCCGGGCAATCTTACCGGCAGGAAACAAATCGCCGAGCAGCCAGTGGCCCAAAAAATAGCTGCCGATGTAGACGAACGGGGTGGTGACCGGATTGGTCAGCAGTGCTCCCGCCACCATGACCGGCAGGTTCAGCTGAAACAGGGCTGCCGTGACGGCCGCCGCGATCGCCCCGGTGCCGGGGATGATCCCTAAGAAGACGCCCAGCCCGAAAGCCAGGGCCAGCCGGTGCGGGGTCTCCTTGAAATGGATAAGGGCTTTAACCCTTCTCTTCAGGAAAGAAATGAGCGGATCATCCATCCTAGAGTTAAAACTCCCAGAATTAGGATCAGCAGGCGGACCCGGAGCGATCGCCGCTGGAGCTGTTGAAAAGAACGGATCATCGTCTGCTGATGGGCGGTACCTTGGAATTCCGGGAGGGAGAGTTTCCGCTTGAGCTCCCGGATCTGAGGGTGGAGGGCGAATAGAGAATAAAGGATCGAAATCCCGAGGAGTCCGAAGAGAAGCCGCGGAATTGCGATCCTCGTTTTCGTGAGGAGGAGTTGGATGAGATCGCTTCTAATGATTCGTCGCGGCCTCGGTGGAACTCTTGATCAAGCCGGCGAAGGGAGCCACAAGGCCGGTCAGCTCCGTCGGGATCACCCATTTGGTCGAGGGGCTTTGCCCCAAGGACTTGAGCGCCTCCAGGTACTGGAGGGACATCGTCTTGGCGTCGACGCTCTTGGCCGACTCGAAAATCTTGGACAGGGCCAGGGCGTATCCTTCCGCGTTCAAGATCGCCGCCTGGCGGTTCCCCTCCGCCTGAAGGATCGCCGCCTGCTTGGCCCCCTCGGCGGTCAAGATCGCCGCCTGCCTCTCCCCCTCAGCGACGGTGATGTTGGCCTGCTTCTGGCCGTCGGCTTCCAGAACCACCGCGCGGCGGCTGCGCTCCGCCGCCATCTGCTTGTTCATCGCCTCCTGGACTTCCTTGGGCGGGGTGATCTCCCGGATCTCGACGGAGGTCACCTTGACCCCCCAGCGCTCCGTGACCTCATCCAGCTTGGTCCGGAGGACCTGGTTGATCTGCTCCCGTTTGGCCAGCACGTCGTCCAAGGGGATATCTCCCACGACTGCGCGCAGCGTCGTGGTGGCGATCCCCATGGCGGCTCCGGCATAATCCCGGACCTGGACCACCGAGGCAACCGGTTCCACCACCTTTGAGTAAATCAGGAAGTCGATCGAGATCGGTGCGTTATCCTTGGTGATACAGGTCTGCCGGGGAATCTCCAGGTACGTCTCCCGCAAGTCCGCGGTGACCGGCTGATCAATGATCGGCAGGATGATGACAACCCCGGGCCCCTTGGCTCCGATCACACGGCCCAAGCGCAGAACCACAATGCGCCGATACTCCGGGACAATCCGGATGACCGACAAGAGGAGCAGAACGAAGGCAAAAACAGTGAGCATTAAAATGACCAGACCAACAGACATCAGGAATCCTCCTTGATTGGCTCCACATGGATGGTTAATCCTTCCACCTTCACGATTCTGACCCGCATCCCCTTCTTGATCGGATGATCGGAACGGGCCTGCCATTCTTCTCCCTGAACATGGACGAATCCGCCCGGCTTCAAATCGGTCTTGGCCACTCCCACCGCCCCGATCAGCGCCTCGGCACCGCTGATCACCTTCCTCCCTAAGGCCCGGATTCCCGCCCCGACGATCCCGAGGAAGAAGGCGGCGGTCACACCGGTGGCCGCCCCGATGATACCCCAGGGAAGTTTCAGGTGGGGCAGCCGCGCCCCAGGAAATAGAAAGGCCGAACCGATGAGAAATGCGGCAATCCCGCCGATGCTCAAGGCCCCGTAGCCGGGGAGTTTGATGTCGGCGATGAAAAAAATGAGTGACAGAATGATGAGGAGCAGGCCCGCCCAGTTAACCTCCAGGGTCTCCAGAGCCACCAGCGCCAGGACCAGGAAGAGGGCTCCCAGCACGCCGGGGAAAACCGCACCCGGAGTGGCCAGCTCGTAGATCAACCCGTAGATCCCCAGAAGAAGCAGGATGTACGCCAGGTTCGGATGGGCCAGCGGATGAAGGACCTTTTCCATCAAGGACATCGGCAGGGTCTGGTGGGGCTTTCCTTTGAGGGCAAGGGTTGTCACGCCGGAGACGGTCTTGACCAGGCGGCCCTCCGCTTTCTCGATGAGATCGTCCAGATCCTTCGCGATCAAATCAATGACCTTGTTTTCCTTCGCCTCCTCCGCGGTGGAGGAGCGGCTCTGGCGCACCGATTCTTCCGCCCATTCGGAGTTCCTGTCCCGGACATCTGCGATCGAGTGGATGTAGGCCACCGCGTCGTTGGTCAGTTTCTCCTCCATCGGCGAAGAGGGTTTCTCCGCCCCGCCCAACTGGACCGGATGGGCCGCCCCGATGTTGGTTCCCGGTGCCATTGCCGCGACGTGGGCCGATAAGGTGATGAAGACCCCCGCGGAAGCGGCCCGGGCCCCCGACGGAGAAACGGTGACGATCACCGGCACCGGAGAATTTAAAATCCCCTGGACGATTTTTCGCATGGAGCCGTCGAGACCGCCCGGGGTGTCCAGCTCGATCACGACCGCCGAGGCCTGAACCTGCCGCGCCTCCTCCAATCCCCGCGTCACGTAACGGGCCAAGGCCGGATCAATGATGCCGGCGACTTTCAGGATGAGAACGGGATGCTGCTCCTCGGCGGAGAGGGAAGCGCAGGCGGCCAACAAAAGAAAAAGGGCACCCATCGTTCGTGCTGAGCCGGTCGAAGCACGAACGGTATCCTGCCTCATCTGACCACCAGCACCTCGCCGGCCGACAGGGATTCGACAAGCCCGGTGTCGGTCCGCACCATCAAAGTTCCATCGGAATCCACGTCCACCGCCTGGCCGTCCACCGTCCGGCCCTGCGCCACCACCCGGATCCGCCGCCCTAAAAAGTGGGCGAATCCACGCCACGCCTCCAGGATTGATGGGAAACCCTGTCTCAACAGCTGGTCGTAGGCCCGGTCCAGCTCGACGAGAAGAGCTTGAGTCAGCTTCACCCGGTCCGCCGGACCGCCCAACTGTTCCTCGATCGAAGTGGTGTGCGCCGGCAGATGCCCTTTTACACTGTTCACATTCATCCCGATCCCGACGACGATGTAATTCACCCGGTTCAGTTCCCCGTTTAACTCCGTCAAGATTCCCGCCACTTTCCTGCCCCGGATCAGGACGTCATTGGGCCATTTGATCTCCGGCGCAAGACCGGTCGCCGCCTGAATCGCGCGGGCGACTGCCACCGCCGCCATCAAGGTAATCCGGGGAACCTCGGCCAATTGGAGCGTGGGCCGCAGGATCACACTCAAATAGATCCCCTTGCCCTTGGGAGAGAGCCAGCTCCGGCCCAGCCGCCCCCGGCCCCGGGACTGCCCTTCCGCCGCGACGACGGACCCTTCCGGCTCGCCGGCCTGGCCCAGCCGGTGCGCTACATCCATTGTGGAATCGGTCGTCTCGTAGGTGGTGATTCGTTTCCCGATCCGGATGGTATTTAGTACCGCCGCTTCCATCGTTTACTCCGATGCTTTCGTTCCGCTTTCGGCTCCGCCGTCGCCAAGCCGGCCACTCCGGCTTTCCGAAGCTCGGTGATCTGATCCCGCAAAACTGCCGCCCGCTCAAACTGCAGGTTCCGGGCGTGAAGCTCCATCTCCCGTTCCAAGTCGGCCACCACTTCCTCCAGATCGAACCGGTCCGAGTCCAGGCCGACCGCATCCCGCATCGTCTCCTCCGCTTCCTCCTTAGCCACCGTCTCGATCCCTTCCCGAATCGCCTTCTCGACGGAGCGGGGGGTGATCCCGTGCTCCTCATTATACGCCAGTTGGATCTTCCGGCGCCGGCCGGTTTCCCTCATCGCCTGCCGCATCCCATCCGTCTCCTGATCCGCGTAAAGGATCACCTGGCCGTGGAGGTGCCGGGCCGCCCGGCCGGAAACCTGGATGAGGGACGTCGGAGAACGGAGGAATCCTTCCTTGTCCGCGTCCAGCACGCAGACGAGCGACACCTCCGGAAGGTCCAGCCCTTCCCGCAGGAGGTTGATCCCGACGACGCAGTCGAACAGCCCCTGCCGGAGATTCTTCAAGATCTCCACTCGCTCGAAGGCATCCAGATCGGAATGGATGTAGGTGACCTTCAAACCGGTTTCCTTCAAGTACGCGGACAGATCCTCCGCCATCCGCTTGGTCAGCGTGGTGATCAGCGTCCGCTCCCCCTGGGCGGCCCGTTTCCGGACCTCATTCAAGATATCATCCACCTGGCCCTCGATGGGCCGGACCTGCATTTCCGGATCGATGAGGCCGGTGGGACGGATCACCTGCTCGACCACCTGCCCGCCCGAGACTTTGAGCTCATACGGCCCCGGCGTCGCGGAAACGAACACCTGCTGCCCGACGATCTTCTCGAACTCCTCCAGTTTCAGCGGCCGGTTGTCCAGACAGGAGGGGAGGCGGAACCCGAACTCCACCAGCACTGTTTTTCGGGCCCGGTCTCCCTCGTACATCCCCCGAAGCTGGGGAAGGGTCACGTGCGACTCGTCGATGATCGTCAGGAAATTCTTGGGGAAATAATCCAGCAGGCACCAGGGGCGGGACCCGGCCGGCCGGCCGGAAAGGGCCCGGGAATAATTCTCGATCCCGTGGCAGAAGCCGACCTCCTTCATCATCTCCATATCGTACTGGGTGCGGGATTCCAGCCGCTGGGCCTCCAACAGTTTCCCCTTGTCCCGGAGTTCCTTGAGCCGTTCCTGGAGCTCCTGCTCGATCAACACCAGCCCCTTCTCAACCCGCTCGGCGGTGGTGATGAAATGTTTCGCCGGGTACAGGGCGAACCGCTCCAGCTTCTGGAGCACCCTGCCGGTCACCGGATCAACGATCGAGATCCGCTCGACCCGGTCGCCGAACAGCTCCAGCCGGATCGCCGTCTCCTCGTAGGCGGGGAAGATCTCGACCGTCTCCCCCCGGACTCGGAACCGGCCCCGGGAGAAATCGATGTCGTTGCGCTCGTACAGCAGCCCGATGAGCCGGTGAAGCAGATCCTTCCTGGGGATCTCCTGGCCGACCTCAAAGAATAAGAGAAGCTCCCGGTAATCCTCCGGCGATCCCAAGTTGTAGATGCAGGAGACGGAGGCGACGATGATCACATCCTCCCGGGACATGAGACTCGTCGTGGCGGAGAGCCGCAGCCGGTCCAGCCGGTCGTTGATCGAGGAATCCTTCTCGATGTAGGTGTCGGTCTGCGGGATGTACGCCTCCGGCTGGTAATAGTCGTAGTAGCTCACAAAATATTCGACGGCGTTCTCGGGGAAAAAGAACTTTAGCTCTGCGTATAATTGCGCCGCCAATGTTTTATTGTGGGAGATGACTAATGTCGGTCGGTTGATCTGGGCGACGACGCCGGCCATCGAAAAAGTTTTGCCGGATCCAGTAACTCCGAGGAGGGTCTGGTACCGGCTGCCCTGCTGGATCCCCTTGACCAGTTTCTCGATCGCCTGGGGCTGGTCCCCTTTCGGGACCATCTCGCTGACTAATCTGAACTTCGCCATCCCACAAAGGCTCCTGTCATTCCCGCGAAAGCGGGAATCTGATCCTCGCTTACGCGAGGATGACTGAACGTTTCCTATCAGCGGACGATTTCCAGAGCGAGGTCGAGACTGCGGGGAGAATGGGTCAGGGCCCCGATCGAGATCCGATCCACTCCGGCAGCGGCGATCCCCTGCACCGTCTCCAAGGTCACCCTTCCTGAAGCCTCCAGCCCGATCTTGTTAGCTCCCTTGGAACGGCTCACGGCGTTGCGCAGGCGGACGGCTTCCTGAATCTCCGAAAGCTTCATGTTGTCGAGGAGAATGATGTCGGCCTGGGCGCTCAAGGCCTGCCGGAACTCCTGCAAATTGGCCACTTCGACCTCGACGAGAACCCGCTTCTGCAGTTTTGCCCGGACCTCCTTGACGGCTGATTCAACGGCCAGGCGGCGCTCTCCCCGAGAAGCAACCAGCCGCAGGTGGTTGTCCTTGATGAGCACTTGATCGTAAAGTCCCTTCCGATGCGGCACGCCGCCCCCCATCGCCACCGCGTATTTCTCGAGCAGGCGCAGGGTCGGGGTCGTCTTGCGGGTGTCCATGATCCGGACCCGGGTCCCCTTGACCCGGTCCACGAATGCCCGCGTTAAGGTGGCGATCCCGGAGAGCCGGCTTAAGAAATTGAGTGCTACCCGCTCCGCCATCAGGATCCCTCGGGCCGGCCCCTCCAAGTAAGCGGCCACCTTCTCGGGATGGACCTCTTCCCCGTCCCGTACCGCCGGCTTGAACCGGATTTTCGGGTCGATGAGCCCAAAGGTCCATTCCGCGACTTCAAGCCCGGCGATCACTCCATCCTGCCGCACCAGGATTTCCGCTTCGGCCGACTGCCCTTTGGGAATCAGCACCGAGGTCGTCAAATCTCGCGGCCCGATGTCCTCCTTGAGCGCCGCCGTGAGGATCGGCAGGATTGCTGCCTTGTCCAGTTTCATCATTGAAGTTGTTTGAGACTCTCGGCCCACTTGCCCATCTGCGCTTCCAATTCTTTCAAGGATTCTTCCTCTTCGGCGACGACGTCGGCGGGGGCCTTTGAACGGAAGGTCGGATCCTCCAGTCGGCCCCGCTTGGATTTCGCCCGGGTCTCAAGGTCCTGGACCTCCTTCTCGATCCGTTTCCGCTCCACGGCCAGATCGACGAGCCCCTCCAGCGGGACCATCAGGTCCCAAGAATCCAAACCATGTTGAGCCGGAAGGTGTGAAATCACCGATCCTTTCGGTCGATCCAATTTCGCCTTAATCATTAACCGATCAATCCCAGCGAGGCGTTGGAGAATTTTCTCGTGTTGGGTCAAAATTCCGATTCCCTGGCTGCCCTGAACCCACAGTGAAACTTTCTCTTTGGGAGGAACATGGAAGATGGCTCGAATATTCCGGACCTCGGTAATTACCGTTTGGAGTTTCTTAAAAGCCCATTCCTTATTCGGGTCAGCCCAAGCAGACTCTGGCGTTGGCCACGGGGTTTTCATGATCGTCGAGTCCGGGGATTCGGCAGCACCTATCCGGTGCCAAAGCTCCTCAGTGATAAACGGCATGAATGGATGAAGGAGCCGTAAGGTCTCCTCCAAGACCGTCAGGAGCAGATGATTTGTATTCTGAACGATGGCGATATCCGGATCTTCCCGTTGCAGCTTAGCGATTTCCAGATACCAGTCGCAGAATTCATTCCAAACGAATCCATAAAGCAGTTGGGCCGCATCATTGAAATGATAGTCAGAGAGAGATTTTGTCACCCCTTCCATCGTCCATTGCAGACGGCTTAAAATCCACCAGTCGGGCACCGTCATGAAACGGAGGTTGAAAGAAATTGGTCTCTCCCCTTTCGAGTCGATCTTCTCCAGAATCAGGCGCGAAGCGTTCCAAAGTTTGTTGGCGAAATTCCGCCCCAATAGGAATTTGTTTTCCGAAAGGTACATGTCCTGTCCCTCGGAGGTCATATGGGCCAAGCTGAAACGAAGGGCGTCCGCCCCCACCCGGTCGATGATCTCCAAAGGATCGATGATGTTGCCCAGGGACTTGGACATCTTCTTGCCTCCTTCGACCCGGATGATCCCGTGGATGTAGACGTCCTTGAACGGGATCTTCCCCAGGAAAAATTTTCCGGCCATCACCATCCGGGCCACCCAAAAGAAGATGATGTCCTGGCCCGTCACCAGAACCGAAGTCGGGTAGAAGGTATTCAAATCCTTGGTCTGTTCCGGCCATCCCAGCGTCGAGAATGGCCAGAGCCATGAGGAAAACCAGGTGTCGAGGACATCCGGATCCTGAACCAGTGAGACTTTCTTGCCGCAGGTCGGACACGGCGGCGGATTCCCGGATTTGATTTCCTCCCGATGGCCTACGATCATTCCCGGTTCGACGTATTGGCCGTTCACCCAGGAACCGTGTCCCTGCACATCCGGCTTGTTGCAGCTGGTGCAGTACCAGATCGGAATCTGATGTCCCCACCAGATCTGACGGGAGATGCACCAATCCCGGATGTTCCGGAGCCAGTCCAGATAAACTTTCGTCCACCGGACCGGGATGAACCGCATCCCATCCTTCTCCACCGCCTCGATGCCCAGTTTGGCCAGCGGCCGCATCTTCACGAACCATTGCGGGGAAAGGGTCGGTTCGATGACCGTCCGGCACCGGTAGCAGTGGCCGATCGATGTCCCGTAATCCTCCGTCTTAATCAGCAGGCCCTGCGCCTCTAAATCTTCCAGGATTTTCTTGCGGCATTCGAACCGGTCGAGCCCCTGATACGGCGCCGGAACATTCGATCGGCTCATCCGGCCGTCGGAATCGATGACGCGGACCGGGATCGAAGTCCAATCCTTCCGGGAAGCGTTCGGCGGGATCAGCTCCAAGTGTCGCTTGGCCATCTCGAAGTCCACCGGGTCATGGGCCGGCGTGATCTTGACCGCGCCGGTTCCAAAAGTGGAATCGACGGCCTCATCTTCAATGATCGGGATGGATCGATCGCATAAGGGCAGAAGGACGTTTGTGCCGACCAGAGATCGGTAGCGGCCGCCTTTCGGGTTGACGGCCACGGCCACGTCGCCCAGCAGGGTCTCCGGCCGGGTCGTCGCCACCACGATCCCTTCTCCTTTCCCGGAGGCGGAAGGGTATCGGATGTGCCAGAGGTGGCCTTTGACTTCCTCGTGAACCACCTCCTCATCGGAGAGGGCGGTCTGGCAGCGGGGGCACCAATTCACAAGGTAGTAGCCCCGGTAGATCAATCCGGCCTCGTACAGTTTCAAGAACGCGGTCTCGACGGCCCGGGAAAGCCCCTCATCCATGGTGAACCGCTCCCGGCTCCAGTCGCAGGAGGAGCCGAGCCGCCGCAGTTGATGGACGATCGTCGAGCCGTACTTTTCCTTCCAGGTCCAGACCCGCTTGATGAATTGATCGCGGCCGAGCTGCTGCCGGGTCAGGTTCTCTTTGGCGAGTTGGCGCTCGACGACGTTCTGCGTCGCGATGCCGGCGTGGTCGGTGCCCGGCACCCAGAGGACGGCGTGCCCCTGCATCCGTTTCCAGCGGATCAGGATGTCTTGCAAGGTGTTGTTGAGGGCGTGCCCCATGTGGAGGATTCCCGTCACGTTGGGGGGCGGGATGACGATGGTGAACGGGCCTTGGCTAGCGTTTACGTTCGGCTTGAAAGCGCCCCGCGCCTCCCAGTCGGCGTACCAGCGTTTCTCGACTTCAGAAGGAGAGTAGGTCGGAGGTAAAGCCACGTTTCAAGATTTCTTGTCCTTCAGGAGCTTGTATTCGATGGAATCAACCAGGGCCTGCCAGCTGGCCTCGATGATGTTCTGGCTGACCCCGACGGTCCACCAGCTGTCCTGCTCGTCCTGCGACTGGATGAGCACGCGGACCTTGGCCGCCGTGCCGGATCGGGACTCGAGCACTCGCACCTTGAAATCCACCAGGTGCATCTTCCCCACGTCGGGATAGAACGGAAGCAGTGCCTTGCGCAGGGCTTGATCCAGGGCATTCACCGGACCATCCCCCTCCGCCACGATGTGCTCGCTTTTCCCATCCACCTTGACCTTGATGGTCGCCTGGGAAGTCAGTGTCCCCTTCGGGGTTCTCTCGATGAGCACGCTGAATTTCTCCAGCTCGAAGAAATCTTTGAACCGCTTCTTGTAAGCCCGGCGCATCAGCAGCTCGTAGGAGCCGGGAGCCATTTCGTAATGGTACCCCTCGGATTCTTTGGCCCGGACGAGCTCAAGAAAAATCTTGGCCTGCTCGGGATCCGTCGAGTCCAGTTTAAAAACCTTGGCGCTCGCCTGGACCCCCGCCTTTCCCCCCAACTCGGAAGAGACAAACCGGCTTTTGTTCCCCACCCGATCGGGATCCAGATGCTCGTACGTGCGGGGATCCTTCTGCATGGCGTTGATGTGGACGCCTCCCTTGTGGGCGAAGGCCGACACTCCCACAAACGGCTGATGGTCATCCGGCTTCATGTTACAGACCTCCGCCACGAAATGCGCCACCTCCGTCAGCATCTGGAGCCGCTGGGATGGGACGCAGGCGTAGCCCATCTTCAGTTGGAGGATCGGGATGATGGAGCAGAGGTTCGCGTTGCCGCAACGCTCCCCGTAGCCGTTCACCGTCCCCTGCACTTGGGCAACACCGGCTTCCACCGCGGCGATGGAGTTCGCCACGGCCAAATCCGCGTCGTTGTGGCAGTGAATCCCGAGAGAGACCTGGATCCGGCTTTTGACCTCGTCGACCACCCGATGAATGAAGCTGGGCAGCGACCCGCCGTTCGTGTCGCAGAGGATCAAGCAGCTCGCCCCGTTCTCGGCCGCCGCCTGCAGGGTTTTCAGGGCGTACTCCGGATTCGCCAGGTACCCGTCGAAGAAATGCTCGGCGTCGTACATCACCATCGGGCCGTGCTGTTTCAGATGGGCCACCGTGTCGGCGATCATCTTCAGGTTTTCTTCCAAGGAAGTCTTCAGCGCCTCCCGGACATGGAAATCCCAGCTCTTGCCAAAGATCGTCACCACCTGGGTCTCGGCCTTGAGCAGAGATTCCACCTGCGGATCCTTGCCGACCGGCGCGTTGGCCTTCCGGGTGGAGCCGAAGGCGGTCACCACGGAGTTCTTGAGTTTGAGCTTTCTCACCTGCTGGAAAAATTCCATCTCCTTCGGGCTGGAAGCCGGCCACCCTCCCTCGACGTACGGGATTCCCAGATCATCCAGCTTCCGGACGATCTGCAGCTTATCCCCGACCGACAGGGAGATCCCCTCGGTCTGGGCTCCGTCCCGCAGCGTGGTATCGTAGAGAACAACTTCCCGAGACACCAGTATCACCGTTCGTCCTGAGCAAGCCGTTCATCCTTCGACAAGCTCAGGATGAACGGCGCGTCGAAGGACAATTTCATCTCTTCTTCCTCGCCAATTTTACTGCTTCCGGCTTTAGTCCAAGCTTGTTTAGCCCGAACCCATCGTGCAGCGCCCGAACCGCCTTGACCGCCTGGTCCTTCCGGATGATGCAGGAGATCTTGATCTCCGAGGTGGAGATCATATCGATGTTCACCGACTCCTTGGCCAGAACCTGAAACATCTTGGCCGCGATCCCAGAATGGGAGCGCATCCCCAACCCTACCACCGACACCTTGGCGATCCCGTCGTCGTGGATCACCCGGCCGGCCTTGATCTCCGATGCGACGCGCCGGGCCACCCGCAAAACCTTGGCCAAATCCTCCCGGCTCACCGTGAAGGAGACGTCGGTCAATCCGGTGCGGCTGACGTTCTGGACGATCATGTCCACGTTGATGTTCACATCCGAGATCCGGGTGAAGATCGTTGCCGCGATTCCGGGCCGGTCCGGCACGTCGCAGATCGTTACCTTCGCCTCGTCCTTCTGCAGGGAAACCCCGCTGACCACCAGATCTTCCATCGCCCTGACCTCCTTCGAGATAATCGTTCCCGTCGCCCGGGAGAAACTGGACCGGATGTGAAGAGGAACCTCGTACTTCTTGGCCATCTCCATCGACCGGGCCTGCATCACCTGAGCCCCGAGACTGGCCAATTCCAGCATCTCATCGTAACTGATCGTCGGCAGTTTCCTCGCCGTGGGCACGATCCGTGGATCGGCCGTGTAGACCCCCTCGACATCGGTGTAGATTTCGCAGATCTTCGCGTTGAGGGCCTTGGCCAGCGCCACCGCGGTCAGGTCCGACCCGCCGCGCCCCAGGGTCGTGATGTCGTGGTCCGGGGTCATCCCTTGAAATCCGGTAACGATCACCACCCACCCTTTGGCCAGCGCCTGTTGAATCCGCTGGACGCTGATGTCCTGGATCCGGGCCTGCGTGTGGGCTCGGTCCGTGACGATCCCGACCTGGGCCCCGGTAAAGGAGATCGCCTTGTCCCCCAGCGCGTGGATCGCCATCGCCAGGAGGGCGGCCGACACCTGCTCCCCCGTCGCCAGCAGCATGTCCATCTCCCGCTCCGGCGGCCGCCGCCGGGAGACCTGGGAAGCCAGTTGCAACAGCTCATCGGTCGTATCGCCCAGCGCCGAGACCACGACCACCACCT
Source organism: Candidatus Omnitrophota bacterium (assembly GCA_016201735.1). Lineage (GTDB taxonomy): Bacteria > Omnitrophota > Gorgyraeia > 1-14-0-20-64-10 > 1-14-0-20-64-10 > JACQCH01. The sequence goes on along the minus strand of JACQCH010000012.1, from coordinate 23,188 downwards.
GATGCCTCGCCCGGTGCGCCCGGACCACCCGCTGGGCGACCCGCTTGATCCGCTCCGGATCCGCGACGGAAGATCCGCCGAATTTCTGGACAATGAGGGCCATCGGCTCTTTAGAGGTTAAATCGTCTTTTCGGTCAGCAGACTCGGAAGAATCTCGTGCGCGGCCTCGACCATCCAGCCGCTCTGCTTGGCGGAAGATTCCCCGAACGTTTCCGTCCCGCCGGCGGAGATCCCTTTGCCCCAAATGCAGAAAGGGACCGGGTCGGCGACGTGCGTCCGTTTCTGCACCGAGGTCAGATGATCCGGGATGATGAGGAACCGGACTGCTTTAAGCGACTTGAAATGGTTGTAGATCGTCCCGACCACCAGCCGGTCGAAGTTCTCGATCGCGGCGATCTTCTGGCGCAGGTCCCCGTTGTGGCCCGCCTCGTCGGCCGCCTCGACGTGGACGAACACAAAATCATGTTTCTTGAGAGAGGCCAGGGCATGCTCCGCCTTGCCCAAATAATTTGTGTCGTAATAGCCGGTGGCACCGGGCACCTGGAGCACCTCCAGCCCCGCCAGGCGGCCGGCTCCCCGGACCAGGTCCACCGCCGAGATCACCGACCCGGTCAAGTTCCACCGTTCCTGAAAGGTCGGAATCTTCAGCCGGGTTCCCTGCCCCCAGAGCCAGATCATGTTCCCCGGATTCTCTTTCAGGTCGATCCGGACCTTGTTCACCTCGTGGCCAGCCAGGATCTCCTTCGAGGCCTCCATGATCTCGGTGAGCCGATCCCTCGCCGGCCCTTTGGGCAGATGCTCCGAGATCTTCCAGCCCATGATGTCGTGCGGCGGGTTGCAGGTCGTCTTAAGAAGGGCCTCCTTCAGCTCCGGCTCCCGGAAAACCGTCAGGTGCCGGTACATGATGCCGGGATAGAAATTCAGCGCCGGAGAGCCCAATCTTTCGTCGATCGCCCGGATCAGGCTGGCGGCCTCCTCCGAGCTGATGTGCCCGGCGGAGTAATCCAGCAGGAGATCCCCGTCGGCCGTCACCAGATTGCAGCGGAAGCAGACGTCTCCGTCGGCCAGATCCACCCCCATGTTCGCCGCCTCCAGCGGGCCCCGTCCTGAAAAATAAAGGGCCGGATCGTACCCGAGGATTGACAGGTTCCCGACGTCGGAAGCGGGAACGAACCCGGGCGGAATCGTCCGGGCCAGCCCCACTTTCCCCTCCCGGCCGATCTGGTCCATAAAGGGGGTCTTGGCCGCCTCCAGAGGGGTCCGCCCGCCGAGCTGCTCGATGGGATAATCCCCCATCCCGTCACACACCATCACAATCGTCTTCATCGGAAGAACAAGATTATATCAGAAAAGAGGCTAGCTTAGGCCTGCCAGGCGAGGGCTTCCTTCTTACGCGGCTTCGAGGAGGGTCTGGGCCGCATCCCAGACGGAAGGATCCGTCGGCAGGCGGTACCCCAAGAAACTCAAGAGACGATTCAACTGGACAAGAAGATCCGATTTCCCTGTCTTCACCTTCACAATGGTGCCGATTCCCACAAGATGTCTCTCCGCCAATGCCTGCGCCGTTTCATAGCGCGTCAGACGGTTTTCTCCTTTTTGTTCTTCGACCACATAAATCCTCTCCCGGATCAGTCTCAGGGCCTTCGGATCGCTCTCCACAACCGCCGCCAGCCGGTCCCGATCCTCCCGAGTCTCCACCACCCCGGCAAAACGCTCGATCTTCGATAAACTCCGACTCTCCAGAAGCGCCAGAATCGGGGCAAAGACTGCTCCGTTACCTTCCAGGTAAAATCCAGCGTCTACGTCTAACTTGACACTCTCGTTCAGCTCCACCTGGAACTTCCGCACCGCCTCCGCCAGCTTCTTGCGACCCACCTCCTCCATCCCGGCGGCGGGGGGGACGGATCCGCCACGGGGAGAAGATTTGCCTTCGAGAAGTCGGGCCGCCCCATAACCAACGGCTGCCCCTGCGGCGGCACCGACGACCGGGCCGGCATAGGTAGCCAACTTACCTATCCTTCGCTGCTTCTGATATCCCTGATACCATTCTGTCCGAGCGACAATGGGAGAACGGACCGTTAATTTCGCCTCTTTGGCATCGGGAGGATGACGCAGAATCACCTGAAGCTCCGTAAGCTGACCGGATCTTTCCCAAGCGGCCCAATCGAGATCGGAGGGCAAAGAGGCGTACCATGTGGTTGTTCGTTCACCAGAGATCCGACTTGCCTCAAGCGACCACTCCGATCGCCCCTGTCCCGACTCATTGACCAGTCGGAACCCCATTTCAAGATCGGGTGAGGAGGATTCTGCGGCGATAAGAAAATCGTCATAGTCCGCAGCCTTGGGAGATGAGAGAAGTCTCATCCGAAGAACGGTCTCCCTCCGCCCAGCCGTGGGTGTGATCTCGATGGAAATTTCTTTGAACTCTCCTTCCGGCTGTCGGAATCGGATGGCAAGAGGGGAATTTCCCTGCATCTGTTTTATTCGCTCGACCATAGGCATAGAGAGCTCCCGGCTACCAATCTCAACGTTATACGGGTCAAGATCTGGTAAAGCACTTGGCCGGTCGAGATCGAAAAGAATCGGGAATCTTCCTCTACTTACCGTGCCCCCTCCCATCAGCCGAGCTCCAGGGGTGAGGACTTCCGGCCAGCCTAAGGGAACGTAGACTTCTGCCGGAGAAAGATCATCCGCCAGCCGGACAGCCTTTGGTTCCCCGATAGGTTTCACCTGGCTATCCAATCCGCGAACGACCTCTCTTGCTAACCCATTCCCCATGAGACCGCCAGCCGATGCTCCAAGTAGAGTCCCCACAACTCGACCCCACCACTGCCGCCTTGAAATGGAGCGCTCCTTTTCCCCTTCCGCCTCCTCGATCCCGGCGGCGGGGGGCTGTGCCGCCCGTCTAGAAATATTGAACCAGGCAATCTTGTCCTGGAACGTCTTCGGTCCAACGCTGAAGCCGACGTAATTCCCTTTGGACAAGAGCGCGGCGGCGTTGTCCGCCTTCACCCCTCCGGCGCTTCCCCAGACAAGCAACCCCATCCTCTCAGCGTTCCGTGTGATCTCCTCCAGCAGAGCATGGGTCTCCTCGACGGTCGTCGTAGGCCCTGCCGCGGGCTCCACCTCGATCCCCCGCGCGCCCGCGAGCGCCGCCCTTTCCACTTCCTGCCAATTCCTGACCTTCGCAACCACCAGGGCTAGGCCATTGACTTGGTACAGGACATCACCGATTACACCGACAGGAGCACTGATGATCAAGTCGTGTCCCCCCTGTGCAGTCAACATCACATTGGGAACTTGAAATGCCGACTCGATCGCGCCTCCGATCACTTCGTCCGGCCGGTCCTCTCGGAGTTGTCGAACTATCTCCAGCCCCAGTGGATCATCTATCTTGATATCAATCTTGGGAATCGGGCCGAGGTCCGCAACCTGCTCGGCGAACCCAGCAATCTTTTTCACATCCGGTGGCTGCGGATATTCGGAACTTCGCCCATCGATAAAGCCGAATCCGCGGCTTACCTTCAGCTCCTGCGCCAGCCCTTCCACCCTGCGGGTCTTCTCCTCCAGCCCGGCGGAGAAGTTCCGCGGATCGTGGAGATCCCCTCTTTCTAATCCAAATCGCTCAATGTTTTCTATCGTCTGTTGAATAACCTGCCGCCCCACCTCGATATAAGCGGGAATCTGCGGATAGGAATTCTCAGCCCGTTTCGATTCTGCGAGGGCTCTTACCAGATCGCGTTGTGCCACAATCAGATCATCTCGTTCGCCCCCTAAAAACCCACGAAACCAATAGGATTGGGCAATCTGAAAATAGAAATTCCTTCTCTCCATGATCAGATCTGGATACCGATCCGGATCCATGAACGCAGACCAGCGGAGTTTCTCAAGGCCACGAATGGTCTCGTTGAGCAAAACCTGATCTGAAGTGAGAGACGCAAGTAAGCGCTGGCGGTCAAGTTCGTAGAAAGTCACGAGAAAACGCTCCGCCTCGCTCATATCCTGCACCTCTTCTCGAACGCCCCGCAAGACCCCCAATATCCTTTGGATCTCTTCGAAAACCGATGGTCTGCGCCCCTGTTCCTCCACTTTGAGGAGCACTTGCCGGACAGAAGGCCGCACATCTTTTGAGTACAGCAAACGATAGAGTTGATCGGGCGGTGGAATCTCCTCCAGCCCGGCGGCGGGAATTGGAACGGCATTGACGCGTGGGAGGAGTCCGGCGGCGCTGGCGAGGAGGGTTTCCTCCAATCCGGCAAGAATATCCCGATCCTGCTCCTTAATGGACTCTTCCCGCAGGGCGAGGGCGGAGTTTGGCAAAGTCAGGGAAAGGGATAGGAAAAACGCTAAGAATCGACTGAAAAAATTAAACCGCATAGTGGGTTTGCCTTTCACCAAGGATATCACATTTAACGGGAAATCTCGGGGTCGATCTGCTGAAGGACCGCCCCCAAGGAGGGCTTGACGACTTTCGGAGTCTGGATCATCTTGACGGCCCGTTCCGGATCTTTCAGTCCATGCCCGGTCAGGACGCAAACGATCGTGCTGTCCCGACGGAAATACCCTTTCTTGGCCAGCTTGATCACCCCGGCCACCGACGCGGCGGAGGCCGGCTCGACGAAGATCCCTTCTTCGCGGGCGAGAAAACTGTACGCTTCCAAGATCTCCCGGTCGGTCACCGCGCCGATCAAGCCGCCGGACTCCCGCTTGGCGGCCACCGCCGCCTCCCAACTGGCCGGGTTGCCGATCCGTATCGCCGTGGCGATCGTTTCGGGCTTCCGGATGGCGTGCCCTTTGACCAGCGGTGCAGCACCGGAGGCCTGGAAGCCGAGCATCCGGGGCCGAGTATCGATCCGGCCTACCTTGAAGTAATCGTTGTAGCCGCGCCAGTAGGCGGTGATGTTCCCGGCGTTGCCGACGGGAATGGCGTGGTAATCCGGCGGCCGGCCCAGCGCGTCGCAGATCTCGAAAGCGCCGGTCTTCTGCCCCTCCAGCCGGAACGGGTTGATCGAGTTGACCAGGGCGATCGGATGCTGTTTTGCGATTTCCCGGACCAGCTCCAACGCCTGATCGAACGTGCCGTCGAGTGCCAGCACCTTCGCCCCGTGGATTAAGGCCTGGGCCAGTTTGCCCAGAGCGATCGCTCCCTTGGGAACGAGCACCACGCATTTCAAGCCGGCCCGGGCCGCGTAGGCCGCGGCGGAGGCGGAGGTGTTCCCGGTCGAGGCGCAGATGACCGCGGTCGCTCCCTCTTCCTTCGCCTTGGAGACGGCCATCGTCATCCCCCGGTCCTTGAAGGAACCGGTGGGATTTAAACCTTCGTATTTGAAATAAACCTGCAGATTGCGCCCGAGGCGATTTGCCAGCCGGCGGGCCGGAATGAGCGGCGTGTTTCCTTCCAAGAGAGTGACCACCGGCGTCTCGGGATTCACCGGGAGAAACTCCCGGTATTTCTCGATCACCCCCGGCCAGATTCCTCTGGAAGGGAGGGTATGTTGGGGGGGATGGGAAATTCCCCTCAACGAGACCGATCGCTTTTGCCGGATAGAGGAGCCCGGAGGGGGAAACCGTCGCAGGGTTTCCCCCTCCGAACGACGGCGAGGTACACCGAGCCGTCGTTTCATCCCCGCTCCATTCGGATCGACACCGACTTGCGGCGGACGGCCGGCAGGCGGTCAATCTCCGCCAGCGCCTCCTCAACGTCCCGCTCCTTGGCGTCGTGAGTCATCATGACGACCGGAACGATGTGCTCCCGTCGGCGGTCCTTCTGAAGCACGCTGGCGATCGAGATCCGGTGCGCTCCCAGGATCCGGGCGATCCGGGAGAGAACGCCGGGCCGGTCGATGCAGGAGAACCGGAAATAATAGCGCCCCTCGATTTCCCCGATCCGGCGCAGTCGGCGGATCCGCTTGACCGGCAGCGGAGGAGGAACCCTCTGGGGCGACCCGTATTTCAGGTTCCGCGCCACATCCACCAGGTCGGCGATCACAGCGCTTGTCGTCGGCAGGCGCCCGGCTCCCTGCCCGTAGAGAACCAGATCCCCGACCAGATCTCCCTTCACGGAGACCGCATTGTGCACCCCGCTGACGCTCGAAAGGGGGTGGCTGTTCGGCAGCAGCGTCGGATGGACCCGCACCTCCAGCTCCTCCCCGTCCCGCTTGGCGATTCCCAACAGCTTGATCGTGCAGCCGAAGTCATGCGCGTACCGGACGTCGTTGGCGGTGATTTCCCGGATTCCCTCCGCGTAAATCTGTCCCGGCCGAACCGTCTTGCCGAACGCCAGCAGAACCAGGATGGCCAGCTTGTGCGCCGAATCGATCCCCCTTAAGTCGAGGGATGGGTTCCGCTCCGCGTAGCCCCGATCCTGCGCCTCCTTCAGCGCCGACTGGAACGACCGGCCGTCGCCCCGCGCCATCTCGGTCAAGATGAAATTGGTCGTTCCATTCAAGATCCCGTAGAGCACCTCGATGTCGTTGCCGATCAACGCCTCCCGCAAACTCTTGATGATCGGGATTCCCGCGGCCACGCTCGCCTCGAAATAAAAATCCACCCCTTTCCTCGAAGCGGCCCGGAACAGCTCCTCTCCATGGTGGGCGAGCAAGGCCTTGTTCGCGGTGACCACCGACTTGCCGTTCTTGATCGCTTCCAGGATGATCTCCTTCGCAGGATGGATCCCGCCGACCAACTCCACCACCACTTGAATGTCCGGATCCTGCAGGATGTTTCTCGGGTTGCCGGTGACCAGCCGCTCATCCACGTGGACAGAGCGGTTGCGCCGAGGGTGCCGCACGCAGACCCGCCGCAGGGCGAGCGGAATCCCGGCCCGCCGGGCAAGGAATTCCCGCCGGGTCAGCAGCATCTTCGCCACCCCGGATCCCACCGTTCCCAGTCCGATCAATCCAACGTTAACCTTGTCCATTGTTCACCATCTACTATATGTCATTCCCACGAAAGCGGGAATCAGATCTTCGCTTTCGGGAGGAGGACATGGTCGGGGCGCCGAGATTTGAACTCGGGACCTCTTGCACCCCATGCAAGCGCTCTAGCCAAGCTGAGCCACGCCCCGCAGACATAACGACTTACGAAAATCCATCATCCGACGAGAACTCCAACACTGTCCCCCAAGAGCCAACTCCTCCAAGCACTGCCCAGCATCATAAAATGGCGACCTTATGGCGACCAAATCTGCACTAAAATGTCACCAATTATGCAACTCCAGAGTCGGGAAAAGCTCTCTGATCCGCACTAGACGAAGCAAGCTGAATTTTGTGTTGCTGGATCTTCTTCAAGATAAAAGGAGCGGCTTCTTCGTAGGTCCGCCCTGATTTGATACCGTTGCATACCAGACAGCACAACTTAAGATTCTCTTTTGTTCCGGTACCCCCTTTACATTGAGGAATATAGTGATCGAGGGTTGCATTCTTGGCTGTAACCTTTTCGCCACAATACTGGCATATCCATTTATCCCTTTCAAATAACTCGGCTCGCTTCTTTGGATCGGAGAAGTAATCATCCTGAGACCGTTGGGGCATAAGGTTTCTGATCTTCTCCCCAACTAAAGGGATTTCTTCCGGCAGACGCACGTTGTAAAGCGTACCTTCTCTATTTGTATCTCCAGATTGAATACATCCCTTCTCGATGAGCTGCGCTAAAAGTTTGGTTATATGCCCAAAATTGGTCTGGCGCCCTCTCATACCTTTCCCATATCGAGCAGCTATGGTTCTTTTCCCTACACGAACCTCCCCTCCGCCATGTTCAAGGTAAGAGCGTCTAAACAAGTAAAAGTACAGAGACATCTCCGCTGGCGTCAGCTCAGGAAGCAGATAATCTATGATCTCCTTAACCGAATCCAGGAAATCCTGTTTCATCTAGAAGACAGAGCTTTCAATTTTTCGAGAAGATCCGGGACTTTCGCGGTGACAAGATCCCAGAGGATGTCGGTGTCCAGACCGAAATAGTGATGAATCGCGATGTCCCGAAAGCCGGCAATCTTACGCCAATCTACTTCGGGGTGCTGCTGGCGAAATTCCTCGGGAATATGCTTGGCAGCTTCTCCAATAAGCTCCAGGTTCCGCATCACCGCATCGAAAGTCTCGTCTTTCGCGAAGAACTGCTCACGGGTCAAGCCCTGGGCAAATCGGACTACCTTCTCGCAGGATTTCTGCATATCCTCCAGAAAGAAGCGAAACTCACGCGACACGACGCGCCTCTTGTTCGACGTAGGGCGCGAGTTCCGGACGAACCCCCTTACGCGTCACCAAGTCCACTGGCCGACCCAGCAAATCTTCCAGGAACAGTTTCAGCTCCATGTACCGATCGAACGTCGCCAGCCCATCAAATTCGACCAGCATATCCACGTCGCTGTCTGGTTTTGCCTCGTCTCGCGCCACAGAGCCAAAGATCGCCAGCGATTTAATCCTAAATTCTGAAAGCCGGCTAAGATTGGCCTTTAATTGTCTGATCACATCATCTCGTCCCATACCCCCCACCTCACTTTTCGCACCAAAATCGCACCGAGATTTTGTAACCGTCTTTCAAACAATGTGTTGCATCTTTGACCACTTCTACCCCATGCAAGCGCTCTAGCCAAGCTGAGCCACGCCCCGTTAACACTCACTTACTGGTTTCTCTAAGCAATGACGGCAGGTACCGAAACCCTACCGCCATCGAACTGATCAATATAAAGACAGCGATCCACGTCGTTTTAAGATTCGCAAGGGGACTGTTGAAAAAAGTCCCTATCCCAAACAGAAAAAGCAGCGCTGCGATTTCTGCTAAGACGATTGTGGAGATGACAAATCGACGTAGGATTGGATGTCGGTGTATTTGCTCCGGGCCAAAAAGAACCACCAACCATAGCGAAATGATCCCTCCCATACCAGGGACGCTTAGCCATACGAGTCCAAACACATTCTGTGCCCAGGTGAGCGCTTGTAAAGCCTGATGACCCAGCAGAATGCTCATCACCACGGTATAGAGCGCGGAGACCAGGAAAAACATGCCGAGCGCGGCCGTTGGGCCTAAGACAACCGTTGGAAATAGTGCCCCAAAAATAAGCTCCGCCCACCGTCCCCAGGTCATCGGCCGCAGTTTCACTTCTCCTTTACCTCTACCTTCGCCGTATACCCGCAATACGGACAAAAATTAACCTGGCTGGCGTATTCCTCGTTGGTGATCCAAAGCTTACCATCGGTATCCTCATAGCAATAGGAGATGGCCATTGTCCTTCCCTTTGGGGATGTTCGGCTCGTAATCGCCCCAAGGCATTTCTTTCTTCACCGATGAATCTTCAATGCTGTCGCATGAGCGATCCGGTCGAAATGACGATCGGCATGCAACAATTCGCAATTGTAGATGAGAGCGCAACAAGCGATGACCGCGTCGGGCAAAGGAACCATAGCTCCCTGCCGTCTCAATTGAAACCGTAGACGTTCCGCCCTTCTCCAAACAGCAGCCGTTAGCTCAAGAAAATGAAGCCCGTCCAGTGTGCCTTCCAATTCCGCGTATTGTGTTTCATCCCGGGCCCCGGTGAGCAGCTCCAAACGAATGACCGCATTGATGGCTACCCTGTTGCCGAGAAGCAAATCCCTTATGGTATGCGCATAAGTTCCGCCGCGGCCGAGCAGATGGGTGATCCAGACGGAAGAATCAACCAGGACAAGCCGTTCACTCATCCGAACGATGGCGCAGGAACGTCCGCAGACTCATCCCATAACCGCTGCCCCTCATGGTCAGGAGCCGTTGCCGTTGCGTCGCTCGGATCAGTTCTCGGAGACCCTGTTCCACGGTCTCCGTCTTCGTGTGCGTCTTAGCACGAACCATGGCTTCCTTAAGTAATCGCCCGTCTAAATCTAATGTCGTCCTCATATCATCCACCTCCTATGCATAATATATCACATTATTTTATGCATCGCGGAAAATTGATCCCTTATTCCGGTTTGGGGTCCCGGAGCATGAGATTCCGGACCGCCTCTTTCGGGGATTTTCCCTCGTACAGTACCTGATGGACGGCCGAGGTGATCGGCATCTCAACCCGGTGCTTCTGGCTCAAGGCGAAGGCCGACTTGGCCGTCGTGATTCCTTCGGCCACCTGTTCCATTCCTTGGGTCACCTTGCCGATCGGGATCCCTTTGCCCAACTGCTCGCCGACTCCCCGGTTCCGGCTGTGGGATGAAAAACAGGTGGTGATCAGATCTCCGAGTCCGCTCAAACCAGAGAATGTTTCGGGCTTCGCCCCCATCGCGACACCCAGCCGGGCCATCTCCACCAGCCCCCGGGTGACCAGCGCCGCCTTAGTGTTGGAGCCAAACCCGAGCCCATCCGACGCCCCGCAGGCGATGGCGATCACGTTCTTTAAGCTTCCGCCCAGCTCCACACCGACGACGTCGGTCGAGGTGTAGACCCGGAACCGCTCCGTGGTGAACAGGACCTGGACTTGTTTGGCCAACGCGGCGTCGTCGGAGGCGGCCACCACGGTCGTCGGAATTCCCCGAGCCACCTCAAAGGAGATCGAGGGACCGGAGAGAACCGCCAGCCGCTGGACCGGCACGGCGCTTCGGATCAGCTCCGACATCCGGAGCAAACTCTCCGGATCGATTCCTTTGACGACGCTGACCACCGGGGTCTTTTTCCAAGGAGCTTCCCGAGACTTCTCGAGCACCTGGCGCAAATATCGGGAAGGGACCGCCACCAAAATCCAATCCGGGGCATCGAATGCCTCCTGAAAATTCCCGGTCAGACGAACTGAAGGAGGAATCTGAACCCCCGGCAGAAATTTCATATTCTCACGGCTCTTCTGGACTTGGGCGACGTAATCCGGGAAAGCGCCCCAAAGCGTCACCGAATGGCCCTGATTCGCCAAGAGGACCGCCAGGCAGGTCCCCCATCCCCCGTCTCCCAGAACCGTGACCCGGCTCGCCATGAGAGGTCAGTTTACCATATCTTATGTTCTTCCCCGTGGAGCAGCCGGAGGAAATTCGGCCGATGCCGGGCGATGATGGCGAGACTGACGACAATCCCTCCCAGAATCCAAGGAGTGGGCAGTCCCAGAAGCGCCATCAGGAACGGAGCCGCCAAGGCCGCGGCGGAAGAAGCCACTGAAACGTAGCGGGTCGCCAACGCCGCGGCGATCCAAACGGCAGCGCTCCCCAACGCGACTCGAGGATCCAGCCCCCAGAGAACCCCCAAGGCGGTGGCCACCCCTTTGCCTCCCTGGAATTGGAGAAAGGGGTTCCAGATGTGGCCGGCCACCGCCGCCATGCCGAGCAGGATCTTTAAAGAGGGCCCGGCAGGAAGAAGGGCCGCCGGGATCCATCCCTTGGCGACATCCACGATCAACACCAGCAGGCCCGGCAGTTTTCCGACGACGCGGGCGACGTTGGTGGCCCCGACGTTGCCGCTGCCCCGCTTGCGGACGTCAATCCCTTTCAATTTCCCGACGAGAACTCCGGTCGGGATGGATCCCAACAGGTACGCCGCGCAAATCAGCGCAAGGCGCATCACCCCACCACCTCCCGAGGTGGTGGGGTCATCGCCGCGCCCCCCGGGGCCTCTTTTCCATAGCAATCAAATGCAGACGAATCGGAATCTCCGCAAACCCAAATTCCCGCCGGATAACCCCCTCCAGGTAGGCAAGATCGGAATCCCTGAAACCGGCCCGGGATCTGAGTAACAGGTGAAAAGTAGGCGGCAAGATTCCCACCTGAGCCAGCCGGATGAAGTGGGCGTGGCGCAACGCTACAGGAGTTCGGGGGTCTTCCTGCAGGATCGTCAGAAGCCGACGCCCCTCGGCCCCGGTGATTCGGGTCGACCCCTGCTCGACGAGCTTGGTCACCCGTTCCAGCGCTTGAAGCACATTCAATCCGGTCTTGGCCGAGGTGCAGATCACCGGAGCGAATCGAAGAAACGGGGCCCGCTTGGCGATGGCCGCGGCCGCCCGAGCGGGATCGGCCGGGCCGGAAACCAGGTCCCATTTGTTCACCACGAGGCAGAGGGGCTTGCCGGCCTGGCTCACTTCATCCAGCAGCTTCAAGTCGTCTAGGACGATCCCCACCGGTCCTTCAAGCATTCCCAAACAAACATCGGCCCGCTGAATGACGTCGATGGCCTTGATCTTGGCGACGGCCTCGAGTTTGGTTTTGAGCCGGCTGCGGGCCCGCATCCCCGCCGTGTCAATGAGGCAGTAGGTTTTGTCGCGGTACATCAGCGTCGCCTCGATCGGGTCCCGGGTGGTCCCCGGAGTTTCATCAACGATCACCCGCTCCTCGTTGAGGAGCCGGTTCAAGAAGGAAGATTTCCCGACGTTCGGCCGGCCGACGATCGCCACCCGCAGAGGTGCGCCAGTCACCGCATCCTCGCTTCCGGTTTCCGATGGGGGGGCTGACACCTTCTTCTTCAACCGCTCCACAACCGCATCCAGCAGATCCCCAATTCCCCGACCGTGGAGACTGGAAATCGGATAGGGAGTGCCCAGCCCTAAGCTGGAGAATTCCCAGGCCGCCTCGGAATGTTTGGAGGTGTCCACCTTATTTACCGCCAAAAGGATCGGCTTTCCCCAACGGCGCGCCCAGGAAACCACCTGCGAATCCAACGGAACCGGCCCTTGAATTCCATCGCAGACCAGCAGGGCCAGACTCGCTTCCTCCATCGCCTTGGTCACCTGGACCTGAATCGCCTTCCCCATCCGATCACCCTGGGCAAATTGCAGCCCGCCGGTATCGACCAGCCGCAGGCGAACTCCTCTCCAATCCAGGTCCCCATAAAGACGGTCCCGCGTCACCCCCGGGGTCGCGTCCACCAAGGCCTGACGCTTTTTGATCAGCCGGTTAAAGAGGGCTGATTTGCCCACGTTGGGCCGGCCGATGATGGCAACCACAGGAAGCGTTGGAGAGTCCATGGAGAGACCGGAGTCTATCGAGGACCGGGGAAGTTAAGAAGGCGGTTCCCCCGGCGCATATACCCTATCCCAGAGAGAACGGTTAACGCCATCGCGATCCAGAGGATAAATTTTGCGGTGGGAAAACCCAGGATGAGAACACCGATGATCGCAAGCATCTGGAAGAGGGTGGTGGCCTTTCCCAGGCGGGAGGGCATCGCCTGCAGATCCCCGGTCACCAGAACGATGAGAAGCCAGCCCAACACAATGATCAGATCCCGGCTTAACACCAGGATCGGAACCCACGCCGGCAGCCGATAGACAGGAGGGAGGGTGTTGATCAGACTCAAGGACAAGAAGGCGGTGACCAGCAGCAGCTTATCCGCCGCCGGATCCAGGATCGCCCCCAGCCGGGTCGCCTGATGCTCCGCCCGGGCGACGTAGCCGTCCACAGCGTCGGTCACCACCCCGAGAGAAAAGATCGCTACCGCCAGGTACCGAAGGAACTCCAGCTCTCCCGGCCGGTAGTAAAGCAGGGACACGACAAACGCCGGCACCAACAGGATCCGGAAAAGGGATAGCTTGTTTGCAAGACTCACAAATTTACGACGTTTTTCCCTTTAACTTGGTTCCGTCGTTCGGGCAGAATCCTTCCTTCTCTCCCTGATAGCCGCACGCGGGGCAGAAATAGGGCATCGCCGTCTGCGTCTTCTGCTGCTCGGCAGTCTGAGGAGGCGCTCCCTTGTGTCGCAGAGGAGTTCCGTCCATCGGGCAATGGGTTTGATCGGCGAAATATTCCCGCCCGCAGGTCGGGCAGAATTGGGAGGCCATCGCATCTCCCACCAAGGCCCCTCCCAAACCGCCGGCCGCGGCGCCGATCAAGGCCCCTTCCGCCGCCTTACCGGACTGATTTCCGATAATCGCCCCAAGCCCTGCCCCAATCATGGAACCGCCCACCGCCCCCTTCTGGGTTGGAGTAGCCGTCGCGCAACCCATGAGAGCCAATCCCAACACAATGAAAATGCTTGTTGTTCGCATGGAAGATCCCTCCTTGATCATAAGTTTACCTCACTCTTTCTATTTTAGCCACCGGATCCGCCGGGGCGGCCAATAAATCAAGAATGCCTTGCCGATGACCTGATCCTCCGGGAGGAATCCCCAATAGCGGGAGTCCCGGGAGGAGTTGGAATTGTCTCCCAGAAAGAAATAATATCTTTCAGGAACCTTGACCGGCTTGCCCAGCTCCCCATAGGTTCCCCGGTTGTAGTAGCTCATCTCGCGAAAGACGGGCGGCTCGGTTAAGGGACGGCCGTTGATCCAGAGGCGCAGGTCCCGGATCTCCAATTCATCCCCGCCGATGGCCGCCAGCCGTTTGATGAAATCCCGGTGCTTGTCATCCGGCGCGTGAAAAACCACCAGATCTCCCCGCCGCGGCGGGCGGACGGCCGGAAGGTGCCAGACCATGAACGGGATCCGGATCCCGTAAACCACCTTGTTGACCAGGATCCGATCCCCTTCCATCAGGGTCGGGCGCATGGAACCGGTCGGAATCTTGAAGGCCTGCACGAAGAAGGTCCGGACCACCAGGGCCAGCAGGACCGCAACGACCAGCGACTCGACGTATTCTCGGAACACCGATTTAGGAGGTCGGTTCGCCATGCTAAATTTTAAGGATCGCCATGAAGGCCTCTTGAGGAATCTCCACCTTCCCGAACATCTTCATCCGCTTCTTCCCTTCCCGTTGTTTCTCCCAGAGTTTGCGTTTGCGGGTGATGTCCCCGCCGTAGCATTTTCCGGTCACGTGCTTGGCCATCGGGCGGACCGTTTCCCGGGCGATCACCCGGGTGCCGACGGCCGCCTGGATCGCCACCTCGAACAGCTGACGGGGAATCGCCTCCTGCAGTTTCTCGACGATCTCCTTTCCGCGGGTGTACGCCTTTTCTTTCGGCACGATGGCCGCCAGCGGATCGCACGGCACCCCGTTCAACAGAATCTCCAATTTTACCAGGTCTGCCGGCCGGTAGCCGATGAATTCATAGTCCATCGAGCCGTATCCCCGGGTGGCCGATTTCAGCCGGTCGTGGAAATCGACCAGCACCTCCGCCAGCGGGAACTCATACACCAGCATCGCCCGGTCGGCTCCCAGATATTCGGTCGAGGAATAGATCCCACGCCGGCTCATCCCCAACTGCATCACGTTGCCCAGCGCGCTGCTCGGCACGATCAGGAAGGCCTTGATCATCGGCTCCTCGATCCGCTGGATCCGCCCGGTCTCCGGAAGTTTGGTGGGATTGTCGATCTCGAGGGTTTCATTCCCCTGAAGGACCACCTGGTAAACGACGCTCGGGGTCGTGGCGATCAGATTCAGATCAAACTCCCGTTCCAGCCGCTCCTGGATGATCTCCATGTGAAGCAGTCCCAGGAAACCGCACCGGTACCCCATCCCGAAGGAGCTGGAATTCTCCACTTGATACTCAAAGGAGGCGTCGGAGAGGGCCAGCTTACCCAGCGCGTCCCGAAGATGGCTGTAGTCGCCGGGATTGATCGGGTAAATCCCGCAGAAGACCAGGGGCCGGACCTTCCGGTAGCCGGGAAGGGACTGGGAGGTGGGGGCCTTAAAATCGGTCACCGTGTCGCCGGCCCGGACCTCTTTCGGATCCTTGATGTTGCAGGTCAAGTAGCCGACCTCCCCGCAGGAAAGTTTCTCCACGGCCTGGGCCCTGGGCATGAAGACTCCGGCCTCCAGCACCTCATGGGTTTGCTTGGTACCCATCAGGAGCATCGTCTCGCCCGGCTTGACCGAGCCGTTGAACAGCCGGATGTAAACCACCACTCCTTTGTACGGATCAAACGCGGAATCGAACACCAGCGCCTGAAGCGGCTGGCCTCGGGAGCCGCCGGGAGGGGGGATCTCCTTGACGATCCGCTCCAGCAATTCGTCGATGTGAGTGCCTTCCTTGGCGCTGACCAGGATCGGGTCCTGCATCAACCCCAGCGTGGTTTTAAGTTCTTCCCGGACGGAATCGACGCGGGCGGTATTCAAATCGATCTTGTTGATCACCGGGATGATTTTAAGCCCCAGGTCCCGGGCCTGGTAAAAATTGGCGACGGTCTGGGCCTCCACCCCTTGAGTGGCATCCACCACCAAAAGGGCTCCCTCGCAGGCCCGGAGGGATTTTGCCACCTCGTAGGAGAAATCGACGTGGCCGGGGGTATCGATCAAATTCAGCAGATAAGATTTCCCGTCGGCGGCGGTGTAGGACATCCGGACCGCGGAGGCCTTGATCGTGATCCCCCGTTCCCGCTCCAGGTCCATGTCGTCCAGGAGCTGGTCCCGGAACTCCCGTGGAGAGATCGCTCCCGTCCTCAGAAGCAGCCGGTCCGCCAAGGTGGACTTGCCGTGATCGATGTGGGCGATGACGCAGAAATTCCGGATGTGGGATTGATCCATGCGGGGCGACTTATTTTCCAACCAACCGGCGGCCGATCGCCTGGCCGGCCTTCAGCAGGGTCTTGAGCTGTTTATCGGACCGGGCCTCGGCGTAGATCCGAAGCAGCGGCTCGGTGCCGGAAGGCCGAAGCAGCAGCCAGCTTTGATCGTCCAAGATCACCTTCGCCCCGTCGAGCGTCTGAATTTCCTTGAAGCGCAACCCGCCGCCCAGGTGGGAAGAGTTGCGCGCGGCTTTCTTCGCCCATTCCCGCAGGCGTTCCGGATCAACCGGTTTGGAGAGGGCCAGGTCAGCCCGGGAATAGGCCCAACCGCCGAACCGGGCCTTTAACTCGGCCAGGAGTTCCACTAAACCTTTGCGCCGCATCGCCATCATCTCCAAAATTAAAAGACCGCCCAAAAGCCCGTCCCGTTCCGGGACCGTGTTCCGGAAACCAAACCCGCCCGACTCCTCTCCGCCGAAAAGGACTTGCGTTTGGCGCATCAGCCGGGCGATGTGCTTGAAGCCGACGGGGGTCCGCTTGAACGGGACCCCGAATTGGGCGGCGATCCGGTCCATCACGTTCGTGCCGGCAACCGTCGTGACCACCATTCCCCGCCATCCCCGGTCTTCGAGCATGTGCCACAACATCAGACACATCGTCTGCTGGGAACTGACGAACCGCCCGCGGGAATCGACCAACCCGATCCGGTCGGCGTCCCCGTCGGTGGCCAGCCCCACGTCGCAGCGATGCCTCCGCACCACCGAGCCCAACGCCTCCAGTTGTTCTCCGACCGGTTCCGGCCGGTGGCTGCTCTTCAATGGGCCGGATCGTTCCACCGGAACAATCGTCAGCCGGCCGCCGGCCGTGACCCGCTGGAGCAAGTCCTGACCCGCTCCCAGCATCGAGTCGTAGCCCACCTTTAACCGGGCCTTGCGCAGGATCGGCCACTCCACGTAGTTGCGCAGAAGAGAAAGATAGCCGGGGGCCAGATCGACCCAGCGGATCCGTTTCTTTCTCAATCCCTCTCCGAGGGGAAGCCGGCGGACCGGTTCCCGGGACAACCTCTGCTCGATCCAGCGGGTCATCTGCGACTCGGCGGGACCCGCGTAGAACGGCTTGAACTTGAATCCATTGTAGGTGAACGGATTGTGGCTGGCGGTGATCACCACCCCTCCTTGAAGGCGGTGCTGGCGGATCGCGTTGCTGATCGCCGGGGTCGGCATCGGCCCTTGGGTGAGCAGGACCTCAAAACCGTTCCCCCCCATGATCTCCGCCACCACCTGCGCGAACCGGTCGCCGAGCGGACGGGTGTCGTACCCGACGATGACGGTCCTGCGGCGGTCCCGCTTCAAATGATTTCTCAAATAAGAGGCCGCGGCCTGCGAAACGAGCCGGACATTCGGAAAGGTGAATTCCTCCGCCACCAGCGCCCGCCAACCGTCGGTCCCGAATTTGATCACGTCACTCATCCAGCCAGTCCCTTCAGGGATTGAATCGCCTGTTTCGGATCAGCGGACCGAAAAATGTAGGTGCCGGCCACCATCACGTCGGCTCCGGCCGAGTGGGTGCTCCGCGCCGTCTCATAGTTAATCCCTCCATCCACCTGGATATGGCGGTCGGTCAGTTTCCGTAAGCTCTCGATCTTCGGCAGAACCTCCGGCATAAAGGCCTGCCCCCCGAAACCGGGGTTGACCGTCATCAGGAGGGCCAGGTCGATCTGATCCAGGACCGGCTTCAACACCTCGATCCCCGTCTGGGGCCGCAGGGCCACTCCGACCTTCGCGCCGAGCCGCCGGATCTGCCCGACCACCTTCTTCAAATCGGGACAGGCCTCCGCGTGCACGGTCACCCGGTCCGCCCCCGCCTCGATGAAGGCCGGCAGATACCGATCCGGCGACTCGATCATCAGGTGAACATCCAGAGGAAGACGGGTGACCGGCCGCAGGGCCGCGACCGCCTGCGGGCCGATGGTGAGGTTCGGAACGAAATGGCCGTCCATGACGTCGAGATGAATCCAGTCGGCGCCGGCGGCTTCCACCCGCCGGGTCTCTTCGGCCAGCCGGCCGAAGTCGGCCGCCAGCATGGAGGGAGCCACCAGGATCGCTTGAGGAATCATCCTTTAAAGCTCCAGAAGTTTCGGCAGACCGCCCGAAACCTTTTTAGCCACCGGCCCGATGACGGCGAGACTTAAGTGGTTTGACCGGAGGATCGCCCGGGCGACCTGGGTTAAGTACTCTCTCTTGACCCGCTGAACTTGAGCTAAGACCGCTTCCACCGGCTGCACCCTGCCTAAGATCATCTCACATTCCCCGATCCAGGACATGTGTTCGCTCGTGTCTTCCAAAGAAAAAAGAAGCTGGCCGATGAAGAATTCCAGCGCCTGCTCGAATTCTTTGGGCCGCACCGGCTCTTTGCAGACCCGGGACAATTCCTTCAAGATCACCTCCAGGCACCGGGCAAGATGCCGGTGCTCCACTCCCGCGGCGATGGAGAAAAGCCCGGTGTCCCGGAAGCGCCTCACCTGGGAGCCGATCTCGTACGCCAGCCCCCGGTCCTCCCTCACCCTCTGGAACAGCCGGGAAGACATGTTGCCGCCCAAGATCACGTTGAGCAGATTCAGCGCGTGGGCATGCGGATGGTTCCGGGGGAAGGCATGGAATCCCAGGCACAGATGGGTCTGCTCGGTTTCCTTAACCTCCACCTTCAGGCGGGGTGAGCGCTGATTCTGCACGACCCGCCGGGGCCTCTGCGGATTTCCCGGCGGAATCTTCTTCCATAAGTCGGATACGGCCTCCACCAACGCCCGGTGGCTCAACCGGCCGCAGGCGGCGATCACGATGTTCACCGGCGTGTAGTGCCGCCGCTGATACGAGACCAAATCTCCTTTCCGGATCCGGCGGACGGAATTTTCCGTCCCGGAAAGGATCATCCCCAGAGGGTGCTTCGGCCAAAGCAGCCCATTCAACAGGTCGTGAACCGACTGCATCGGCAGATCCCGGTACATCCGGATCTCTTCCAGGATCACAGCCCGTTCCTTCTCCATCTCCTTTAAGTCCAGCTTGGAGTAGAGAACCATCTCGGTCAGAACCTGGACCGTGGTCTTAAGATCTTTCGGCTGAACCTTCGCCCAGACGCAGGTGAATTCCTCGTCGGTGAAGGCATTGAGCGCCCCGCCCCGGCCCTCGATCGCTTCCTTGATCATCCGGGAAGAGAACCGGGCCGTCCCTTTGAACAGAAGGTGCTCCAAGAAATGGGAAATTCCGTTTAAGCGGAGGTTCTCATGCCGCCCGCCGGCGTTGATCCAAACCCCGACGGTGACCGACTCCGCCTCATGCCGCGGAGCGGAGACGATCCTCAAGCCGTTCGACAGCACGGTCCGGTGATACGCGTGGCGCCCAATCCGATAATGGGTCGGCGTCACCCCGCCCCTCCGGAGTTCCGGTTCCATCCCTGTAGGGATGGAACCGCTGTGCCGAAGGCACAGATGCCCTCGGCCGTCTCCCACAATCTTAAAAAATCCACCCCTTCTACCGAGGGCATACTCCGGAGGGGCGGGGTCATAAGTATCTCTTCATGGCTCGCGAGCCGGCCATCAGGGCGACCAGCTTTCGCACCCCTTGGGCCTGACTCTTGTGGCAGACCAGCGTCGCGTCCGGGGCCTGCACGATGATCAGATCCTTCACCCCTAAGGTGGCGACCAAATGCCGATTCTCCCCGACGATCACGGAGCCGGTCGTCTCCAATCCGACGTAGCTTCCCAGAACCACATTCCCATCCCGGTCCGCCTCATGGAGAAAAGCCAGACTGTTCCAGGAGCCGACGTCATCCCAGGAGAAACCGGCCGGAACCACCCAGACATGGCGGGAACGTTCCAGCACCCCGACGTCGATCGAGATGCTCGGCAGTTGACGGTACAGTTGGCTCAACCGATCCTTGCCCGCCGGTGTTCCCCATCCTTGCTCGATCCGCTCCAATCCGCTGTAAAGACCGGGCAGCCATTGCCGGATCGCCGCCAGGATCACCCGCGCCCGCCAGCAGAAGATCCCGCTGTTCCAGGCCATCCCGGGCCGGCGGATCAGTTCCTGGGCCACCGCCAGCATCGGCTTTTCAATAAATCGGCGGACCCGGTACCCGCCCGACGGAATCCGTTTCCCCATCGGCTCGATGTAGCCGTACCCGGTCGCCGGATAGGTCGGCTTGATCCCTAAGCAGACCAGCCCGTCCCGCTCCACGGCGAGGGAAGCGGCCCGACGCGCCGTTACGTGAAACTCAGGGACCGGCCGAATCAGGTGATCCGCGGGAGTGACCAGAATGACCGCGTCCGCATCCTCCTGCAGGATCGCCAAGGTCCCCAACCCGACGGCTGCGGCGGTGTTCCGGGAGGCCGGCTCCACCAAGAAATGGGCCGCAGAAACCTTCGGGACCTGCCGCCGGACGATCGCCGCCTGGTTCTTGGTCGTGACGACGACGATCCGGTTGTCCGGAACCAATCCTCTGAGACGTTCGGCGGCCACCTGGAGCAGAGAACGTTTGCTTCCCAGCTTCAGCGTCTGTTTCGGATGCCGCCTCCTCGACAAGGGCCAGAGCCGTTCCCCGGTCCCGCCGGCCATGATCAGCGCCCACAATTTAGGAGCCGTTCTGTTACGCATGACAGGCAGCCCTCAATAGTCGAATAAAACTTTCCACCGGCTTCCAGGAATTCTTGGAAGACCGACCGATCGCGTTAAGAAGCGCCGAGCCGATGATCACCCCGTCGGCCGCCCGGACCACCTGCCGCACCTGAGCCGGCCCGGAAATCCCGAACCCGACGCAGACCGGCAGGCGGGTCATCCGCTTGATGGACCGGACATCAGCCTGCATCTGCCCGGGCAAAGAAGCGCGCGCCCCAGTCACGCCGGTTAAGCTCACGTAATAGATGAAGCCGCGGGAAGAACGGGCAATCTGCCTCAACCGGGAGATCGGGCTCGTCGGGGCGGCCAGGAAAATCGTGTCGAGCCCAGCGGGCCGGGCGGCCCGGATAAATTCGTTCGCCTCCTCGGGAGGCAGGTCCGGAATGATCACCCCATCCACCTGTTCACGGGCGCAGGCCCGGCAGAAATCTTTGACGCCAAACCGGTTGACCGGATTATAGTACGTCATCAGCCCGATCGGAAGATCCCGGTGCCGACGCCTTAAACCTCTCACCGCCTCGAACACCTTTCCCACCGTCACCCCCTGGCGCAGAGCCCACTGGGAGGCGGCTTGAATCGTCGGCCCGTCGGCCAGCGGATCCGAGAAGGGAATCCCCAATTCGATCAGATCCACCCCTTCACCAACCAGCAGATCGACGATCCCAGGCAGAGCCCGGAGCGACGGGAACCCGACGGTCAGATAGGCGATCAGGGCCTTGCCGTTTTCCCGGCGCAGACGGGCGAACAGAGAATCAATCCGGTTCATGAAATTCTTCCTTCCGGTCATGGTGAGTTTGTCGAACCATGACCGTTCAGCTCTTGAGCGATCAGCTCCACATCCTTGTCTCCCCGCCCGGAGAGGCAAACCACCACGACGGAGCCCCGCTTCAGCCGCGGAGCCGCTTTCTTCAGATAGGCGATCGCGTGGGACGGTTCCAAAGCCGGAAGGATTCCTTCGGTTTCCGCCAGGAACTGAAAACCGCCCAGCGCCTCTTTGTCGGTCACCGCGTGATATTCCGCCCGGTGAATCTGTTTGTAGTAGGCGTGCTCCGGCCCCACCCCCGGATAGTCCAACCCGGCCGCGACGGAGTGGGCCTCGATCACCTGGCCGTCCTTGTCCTGCAGAAGGAACGATCTCGTTCCGTGAAGCACCCCTACCGTCCCTTTGACCAACGTGGCTGAATGCGGGCCTTTTGGAAATCCTTTTCCCGCCGCCTCCACTCCGATCAATCGGACCGACCGATCCGAAAAGAACGGATGAAAAATCCCCATCGCGTTGGACCCGCCGCCGACGCAGGCGACCACCGCGTTGGGGAGCCGGCCCGTTTCCCGCCGGATCTGCCGGCGGGCCTCCACTCCAATCACCGACTGGAAATCCCGCACGATCATCGGGTACGGGTGGGGCCCGACGACGGAGCCGATGATGTAATGGGTGGTCCGGACGTTCGTCACCCAGTCCCGGATCGCCTCGTTGCAAGCGTCCTTGAGCGTCTTGGAGCCGCTCGTGACTGGAGTCACCTTCGCCCCCAACAGCCGCATCCGAACGACGTTCAGTCGCTGGCGGACGATGTCGGTTTCTCCCATGAAGATTTCACAGCGCAGCCCCATCAGGGCCGCCACCGTCGCCGTCGCCACTCCGTGCTGGCCCGCCCCGGTCTCCGCGATGAGGCGCGGCTTCCCCATCCGCTTGGCCAACAGTCCCTGGCCGAGGGTGTTGTTGATCTTATGGGCGCCGGTGTGAAGCAGGTCTTCCCGTTTCAGGTAAACCCGGATCCCACGACCCAAGCGGGCGCTTAACCGCTTAGCGTGGTAAAGGGGGGTGGGGCGTCCGGCGTACTGGGTCAAGACCTCCTGAAGCTCGGCCTGAAACCGGCGGTCTCGACGAGCTTTGGAATAGACCAATTCCAGTTCCGCCAGAGCGGCCATGAGCGTTTCCGGGACAAACTGTCCCCCAAAAGGGCCGAACCGTCCGTGGGAATCGGGGAGTGTGGGCTTACGCATAAGAAAATTATTATATCACTGGTCAGACAACATCTAAGGCTGAGGGACTCCTAGATCTCGGCAAATCTTCTTGGCTAGTGTGGTGTCCCTAACGCTTCTTTACATTTGGAGATCTTGGTCATAATGCGCTCCACCGAAGCGCTCCAAACAAAAACTTTCGGATTCTGATTGTGCGTATGAATATAGCTTGCGATGGCGGCAACAAGTTCCG
>JACQCH010000011.1 GCA_016201735.1 Candidatus Omnitrophota bacterium | reverse complement strand
TCGTGCGGCATCGCACCGGACCGCGACGTCGGCGGAGATTTTGCGTATCCCGCACACGCTGGAAGTCGTTCATGCATGTCAAGGGCGGTCCAACGTTCTTGCGACAATCTGTGCTCGACGGTTAAGTTGATCGCCATGAGGCTAAGAGAAAGGATCAAAAAAGAGCTTACCAAACGGAGAATAAAAAAGGGCCGGTTCATAGGCGCAGTTTGAGGAAGTGGCGCTTGCCGACTTTGAGGACGGAGCCAGGTTTGATCCCCAAGGAAATTTCCGGATCGGTCAGTTTCTTTCCGTCCAAATCCACGCCCCCTTGCTGAATCAGACGGCGGGCCTGGGCCTTGGAGGGAGCCAGGCCCGCCTCCACCATCAAGGCAACGATCCAAACTTTTCCATCCTTGATGAATGAATCGGGAATCTTGAATTCCGGAACCTCGGCCGGCTGTTCTCTCTGGCGGAACACCTTGGTGAACTGGTCCTGCGCGCCTTGCGCGGCCTCCTTGCCGTGGAATTGGGCCGTCAACAGGAAAGCCAGCCGCTCTTTGGCCTGCATCGGGTGCATCCCCTTGACCGCCGCCAGATCCTCCTCGGTCAGGAGTTCGTAGTACCGGAGCATCAGGGAATCCGGAACGGACATCACCTTTCCGTAGATCTGATCGGCCGGTTCGGTAATTCCGATGGCGTTCTTGAACGACTTGGACATCTTGGCGACCCCGTCGGTCCCTTCCAAGAGGGGCATCGTGATCACCACCTGGGGTTCCTGCCGAAACCGTTCCTGGAGGGCCCGGCCCAGAAGGAGGTTGAATTTCTGGTCGGTGCCTCCGAGCTCCACGTCGGCTTTTAAAGCGACGGAGTCGTACGCCTGCAGGAGGGGATAGATCGACTCGGTGACGGTCAGGGAGGCCCCTTTCTTGAGGCGCTCTGTGAAATCGTCCCGTTCCAGGAGGCGGGGGATCGTGAGCTTGTTGGCGATCGCCAGGAAGTCGGCCAGCCGCAACGGGCCCAGCCATTCGCTGTTGAACCGGACCTGGATCTTCTTGACGTTGAGGACCTTGCTCACCTGGGCCTTGTACGTTTTGGCGTTGGCAAGCACCTGGGCGGGGGTTAAAGCGGGGCGATCCTCCGTCCGCCCGGAAGGATCCCCAATCATCCCGGTGTAGTCGCCGATCAGAAAGACGATCTGATGGCCCATCTGCTGAAAATGGGCGAGCTTCCTTAAGAGAACAATGTGGCCCAGATGAAGGTCGGGCGCCGTCGGATCAAAACCGGCCTTGACGACCAGGGGTTTCCCGCGGGAAAGTTTTGTTTTGAGCTCCTCCTCGGAGATCAACTCGGAGACTCCCCGCTTCAGGAGGGAGAGTTGATCAGAGGGAGATTTCATGAGAACTGGGGCACGAACGGCAGCATGGGAATGCAGCGGTGGGCTAGGCGCGCTTGAGGCTGAGGGCGATCCGGCGCTGCTCTTCATCGATCCGGAGGACGCGGGCCTGCACGGTATCGCCTACCTTAAACTGGGTCTCAAGAAAGGCGGCGACCGCCTGTCCCTGGGGATCGGCTGCCTCGACTGCCGCGGGGGATGCGGGGGCCTGGGGCTTGCGCCGGGTGCGCCCTTTTAAGTGGGCCGGCAGCTCGACCGGCAGTTCCGATAAATGAACCAGCCCGTCCAGATCCTTCTCGATCTCGACGAAGATCCCGAAAGGAGCGATCTTCGTGACGACCCCCTGCACCGACGTGCCGGTCGGGAATCGGCCGGCGATCGTGGGCCATGGATCGGGGGTCAGGGACTTGATGCTTAAAGCGATCTTCCGGTTTTCCGGATCGGCCGAAAGGATCACGACCTCGACTTCCTGCCCTTTCTTGAGGCATTCAAACGGATGGTTGAACCGGCGGGTCCAGGAAAGATCCTGCACGTGCAGCAGCCCTTCAATCCCTTCGGCCAATTCAACGAAGGCCCCGTACTCGGTCAGGTGTTGAACCCGGCCGGTCACGCGGCTGCCCACCGGGTGCTCCTTGACGTACGCCTCCCAGGGATTGGCCTCCATCTGCTTCATCCCCAGGGCGATCTTCTGATTCTCCCGGTCCACACTGAGGATGACGCACTCCACCTCATCGCCCACCTTGACGATCTCGCTCGGATGGGAGGGCCGTTTGGTCCAGGAAAACTCGGAGATGTGAACCAGCCCCTCCAACCCCTTTTCCAATTCAACGAAGGCGCCGTAAGGCATGAGACTGACGACCTTCCCCTTGAGGCGGGTGCCGACCGGGTAACGGGCCTCCACCTGCTCCCAGGGGTTGGGCTGAAGCTGTTTTAAGCCCAGGGAGATCTTGGAGGTTTCCCGGTCGAATCCGAGGATCATGATGTCCAGTTTCTGCCCGACGGAGACCACCTCGCTGGGGTGGTTGACCCGGCCCCAACTCATGTCGGTGATATGGAGAAGCCCGTCCACGCCGCCTAAGCTGATGAAGGCCCCGAAGTCCGTGATGTTCTTGACCACTCCCTGGCGAACCTGGCCCACCTCCAGCTCATCCAGGAGTTTGTGCCGCATCGACTCTCTTTCTTTGAGGAGGGCTTCTCGCCGGGAAACAACGAGGTTCTTCCGGGCCTTATGGACTTTGATGATGATGACGTTCATCGTTTGTCCCACGAGGGCATCCAAATTCCCGAAGCCCCGGAGGAACACCTGAGAAGCAGGCAGGAAGGCCTCCACCCCCCCGACATCCACCATCAGGCCTCCCTTGACCTTGCGGGTGACCTTACCTTCCAGCAGGTCCCCCTCCTTGGCCATGGCCAGAAGACGCTCCCACCCTTTCGCCTTCTCGGCCTTCCGCTTGGAGAGGACAATGAACCCTTCATCGTCCTCGACGGTCTCCAGGAAAACCTCAATGGGATCCCCCACCTTCAGGACGGAGGGATCGTCAAACTCCTCCAGTGAGATCGACCCTTCGGATTTGTAGCCGACATCGACGAGGATGTCGGTCTCGGTCAAGCCGATGATCCGGCCCTTGACGATCTGGCCTTCCTCGATCTCCCGAAAGCTCTCTTCGTAAAGTTTAGACAGCTCGTCGTCCATGAATGCCCCTTCGGCGGTTGCGGTGAAGGATTCTTTGAGCATAATCCACCATTATAGCAATGACTTGGTTGGATTTCAACCCCGTGTTGTCGATCCGAACCGCCCCTTTGGGAACGCGCAACGGCGAGGCGGTCCGATGCCGGTCCCGGAGGTCCCGGCGTTTGACCTCCTCGAGAACCTGGGAGAGGCTGGCCGGGTGTCCCATCTTGCGCAGATCATTCAAACGCCGCCGGGCCCGTTCTTTGGCGCTGGCCGTCAAGAAAAACTTCAAGGGAGCGGATGGAAAAACCACCGTCCCGGTGTCCCTACCCTCCGCCACCACCCGGCCGCGGGCGCCCAGCCCCTTTTGCTGGCGGACCAAGGCCCGCCGGAGGGCGGGAATCGTGGCTACCCTTGAAGCGGCCTCGGAAACCTCCGGCCGCCGGATCGCCTCCGTCACGTCGGCCCCATCGAGAAGAACCCTCAGCCGGTGGCCCGGGTCCACCCGGAAAGTGATCCGGCTGCGCGCGGCCAGTTTAACCAACGCGCCCCGCTCGGTCAGGGGAATCTTCTTCTCGAGCGCCTTCAAGCCGACCGCCCGGTACATCGCTCCGGTGTCGAGATAAAGGTAGCCGAGCCGCTTGGCGAGCTGGCGGGCCGCCGTGGATTTGCCGGTCCCGGACGGCCCATCGATGGTGATGATCAGCGGCGTCACCCGCCTCCTTTTATTCGAAGCTGCCGCCTCCGCCGCTGGGCCAGACGCAGTAAACCGAGCAGCTTGGATCCATCCGGGCTG
Source organism: Candidatus Omnitrophota bacterium (assembly GCA_016201735.1). Classification (GTDB taxonomy): domain Bacteria; phylum Omnitrophota; class Gorgyraeia; order 1-14-0-20-64-10; family 1-14-0-20-64-10; genus JACQCH01. The sequence goes on along the minus strand of JACQCH010000011.1, from coordinate 61,677 downwards.
GAAAGCAGTCCTTTAAACCGGTTCATCTGACCGATGAACTGTTCCAACGCCTTCTTTAGTTCATGGCGATTCGTTCGGCAGATCTCGTTCCACATCGCAGGGTCCGAGAGAGCGATTCGCGTCAAGTCGGAGAACCCGCCGGCGGCAAGATCCAATGATTCAGGACGGCTTCCCAATACCAGTCCCGCCGCCGCCAGATGCGGGACGTGGCTGACTTGGGCGACAAGGGCATCGTGCCGAGCCGGCGATAAAACCATGGAGCGGCCCCCCACCTTTCTCCAGAGTGAAGCCACCTTCGAAAGGGCCCCCGATGAAGTCCTAGACATCCGGGTCAAAATGCAAGCGGCCCCTTCAAACAAACGGGGATCGGCCGCCTCCACTCCGGAACGCTCCGATCCGGCCATCGGATGGCTTCCTATATAGGAGATCCGGGACGGCAGGATCCGCTCGAGCCGCGAGATGATCTGACCCTTCGTGCTGGCGACGTCGGTAAGGATAAAGCGGTGGGAGGTCAGCCGCGCAACCTGCCGGGCGATGGGAACGACTGACAGCGGCGGAGTCGCGATCACCACCAAATCGGAGGAGCCGAGCCAGTCGGGGCAAAGCTCCGTGCAGCCGTCATCCACCGCACCCCTTGCCTTTGCCCGCCGGACGGTCGCCTCTGTCCGGGCGAATCCAATCACGCAGCGGGCCAGCTTGCGCCGGCGGACCGCCATCCCGAGCGAACCCCCGATCAAGCCCAGACCAACGATGGTGATTTGATGAAAGAGCGGGCGGGACATTATTGGCGCTTCATATCTCCCGGCCGACGGCCCGGGCGACTTTCCGAAGCTCCACCATGAGCTTCGCGAATTTCTCCGGGAGCATCGATTGAGGCCCGTCGCAGAGGGCCTCTTCCGGCTTGGCGTGGACTTCGACGATGATCCCATCCGCCCCCGCCGCAACGGCTGCTTTGGCGATCGCGGGCACCAGTCCCCACCGGCCGCTGCTGTGGCTCGGGTCCACGACGATCGGCAGGTGGCTCAAGGATTTGATGAGCGGCACCGCGTTGATGTCGAGGGTGTAGCGGGCCTCCGTCTCGAAGGTCCGGATGCCCCGTTCGCAGAGGATCACGTTGAAATTCCCGTTCTGGAGAATGTACTCGGCCGAGAGGAGCCACTCCTTGATGGTCGCCGCCATGCCCCGCTTCAAAAGAACCGGCTTCTTGGAGCGCCCCACCTCCTTCAGGAGATCGAAGTTCTGCATGTTGCGGGCCCCGATCTGGATGATGTCGGCGTGCCGCTCGATGAGCTCCAGGTCCCGCAGGTCCATCAGCTCCGTGATGACCGGAAGACCGGTCCGTTTCTTCGCCTCCGCCAGGAATTTCAGCCCCTCTTCCCCAAGTCCCTGGAAACTGTAGGGGGAGGTCCGGGGCTTGAAGGCTCCGCCCCTTAAAACGGAAGCGCCCGCTTTCTTAACGCTTCGGGCGATGGAAAGCAGCAGCTCGAAATTTTCGATGGCGCAAGGACCGGCTAAAACGGCTACCTTCTTGCCGCCGATCTTGACCCCATTGACCTCGATGATGGTGTCGGCCGGCTTGAACTCCCTGGAGACCAGCTTGTAGGGAGCCAGAACCGGCATTACCTTCTCCACCCCGGGAAAAACCTCGAGCGGCTGAACCCGGAGAAGGTCCTCCTCCCCGATCACACCGATGATCGTCCGTTCCGCGCCCCGGGAAATCATCGGCTTTAACCCGATCGACTTCACCTTGGTGACAATGTGTTTGATCTGCGCTTCGGTTGCTTCCGGCTTTAAGACGATAATCATTTGATTGACTCCTCTTTGACTGCTTGGATAAATGCTTGGTTTTCCTCGGGCAACCCCACGGTCACCCGGATGTATTCCGGCAGATCCCAGGCCAGCATGTCCCGGACAATGATTCCGCGCTTCAGCAGCGCCTGAACCAGCCGACCGGCCCGCGGACCCACATGAAAAAGGATAAAGTTCGTGGCGCTCGGGACGCAGGAAAATCCCAGCTCCTCCAGCGCCCGATAGAGAACCGGCTTCTGCTCCCGCAGGAGACGCCGGGTCGTTTCCAGATGCTCGGAATCCTCCAGGGCGGCCGCCGCGGCCGCCTGGGCAAGACTGTTCACGTTGAACGGCTCCCGCACCTTCTGCATCGCCTGGATCAGCTCCGGTGATCCGATCCCGTAACCGACCCGGATGCCGCTTAACCCATAGGCCTTCGAGAAGGTTCGGGTGAGGATCACCGGCCGGCGGTCCAAATAGAGCCGGGAATCCGGATAGTCCGGCGCATCCACTAACTCCGCGTAGGCCTCATCCAGAAAAACGATGACCCCCGGTGGAAGGTCCTCCATAAAGGCGTCCACCTCCGCCTTGGTCACGTAGGTCCCGGTCGGATTGTCCGGGTTGGCGATAAAGGCCAGCCGGGTCCGGGGGGTCACCGCCCGGCGCATCCCGGCCAGATCGTAACGGAACTGCTTGGATTTTACCACCTTCACCCGGGCCCCGGCGATCTGCGCGGCGATCCGGTAGATGAGGAAGGTGGGTTCGGCGATCACCACTTCATCCCCCGGATCCAGGAACGCCCGGGCCGCCAGAGTGATCAGCTCATCGGAACCGTTGCCGACCAAGAACTGCTCCGGCGGCAGGCCCCAGTGGCGGGACAATTCCCGGACCAGGTAAAAGCAGTGGCTGTCCGGATACCGGTGTAGGTTCGGCAGGGCCCGCCGGATCGCCTCCAGCGCCCTGGGGCTGGGCCCCAACGGGTTCTCGTTGGAGGCCAGCTTGACGGCCCGGGAAAGCCCGTACTCCCTCTGGACCTCCTCAATCGGTTTTCCCGGAGAGTAAGAGTTCACCCCTTCTAAACATTTTCGAGCCAACTGTCTTCCCATCGTCTGAATTTCCAACTATCCCCTCTGGATCGGGTATGATCCCAAGATCCGTAAATCGGAAGTGCTTTCCCCGAGACCCTTGAGCGCTTTCTGAACGCGGGGTTCCGATTCGTGTCCTTCCAGATCAATGAAGAACAGGTACTCCCACGCCTTCCGCTTCGACGGGCGGGATTCGATCTTGGTCAGGTTGATCCCGCATCGTTTAAAAGGCACCAGCGTGTCGTGCAGAGCTCCCGGCCGATCCTTGAGAGCGAACATGAGAGAGGTCTTATTCCGTTTCCCCGGTCGTGTGGCCTTAAGCGAGATGATCAGGAAGCGGGTCTTATTCTCCTGATCATGGGGAATCGGGACTGTCTTCAACCGATGCTCCTTCGCCAGCTCGCTTCGACCGATCGCCCCCCGCTCGTTCAATCCCCAAGACTTCTCCTCTTTGTTAAACAGCTCCTTCACCGCTTCCGCGGTGGAATCCCGCTCCCGGTAGTTCGCCCCGGAACAGTTCTTGACCAGCCAGGGCCGGCACTGCGCCAGAGCCTGCGGGTGGGAGTAGACGACCCGAATCTTTCCAACGGCCGCTCCAGGATGAATAATCAAGTAATGTTGAATCGGAAGTTCGATCTCACCGCAGATCTTCGCCGGCGAATCCTTGAAATCGATGAACCGGTCCAGCGTGTGGGTCACCGCCCCTTCCAGTGAATTCTCGATCGGCACCACCCCATACTCCGCTTTACGGCGTTCCACCAATCGGAACACATCCTCCACCGTCGGGGCATGAAGATAGCGGCAGCGCCGGCCGAATTTCTTCTGCGCCGCGAAGTGGGTGTTCGTTTTCTCCGGACCCAAATAGGCGATGGTGCTCATTGGAGTTTCCGGCTCTCACCCAGGATCTCCCGGAAGATTTTCCGGATCGAGGTGGCCGGCAGTTTCCCGTTCCGGCTCCGGCTCAAGCGGGAGAGGACATGGGCTTCCCGGCGGCGGTCAAAGACCGGAAGCCCCTTTTTCTTTTTCAGATCGCCAATCCGGACCGCCAGCGCGGCCCGTTCGTTTAAGAGGCCGACCAGTTTCCGGTCGATCCGGTCAATCCGCTTGCGCAGCTGATTGAGGGTTCGTTGATTCGTTGACTGGCTCATTAGGTTCTCCCGCAGGGACAGGCGCTACGGGTCCGGCCATTGCTTTCAGCTCTTCCAGCGTCGGCAAATTCTCCAGACTCTTTAACCCGAAATGATCCAAGAATTCACGGGTCGTTCCGTAAAGAAGGGGCCGCCCCACCACTTCCTTCCTGCCCGTGACCTTGATCAGGTTGAACTTGAGCAGGGTATCCAAAACGCCGGAGGCGTCCACTCCCCGCACCTGCTCGATCTCAACCCGGGTCAGCGGCTGGCGGTAGGCGATGATCGCCAGTGTTTCCAGGGCGGGCCGGGAGAGCCGGACCGTCTTCACCCGATGGGTCAGCCGTGTCACGTACGGGTACAGTTCCGGGTCGGTGACCAGCTGGAACCCCTCCGCTACTTCCACGATCCGCATTCCCCGGTTGGCTGCCGCGTATTCCTCGGCCATCTCGAGCAGGGCCCGCCGCAGATCGGTCTCCTGAAAATCGGCCCCGATGGTCTCGCGGGCCTGTTCCAGGAGAAGCGGTTTGTCCGAGACCAACAAAAGGGCTTCGAGAATCCGTTTTGCTTCTGTGTCTGTCATGCGGTGGTCTTTAACTCGTCGGTATTCCGTAGAATCAGTATCTCGCCGAAATGCTGGGCCTGCCGAACCACAATCTCCTTGAGTCGGATCAGCTCTAAGAGGGCCAGGAAGGTGGCGATGATCTCCAGGGTGTTCTTGGCGGCGCCGAACAAATCGGAAAACCCTAATTTGCCCCGATCCTGAATGAGGTTCCGCAGGATCTCCGTTTTCTCTTCTACGGTAAACTCATCCTTAATGACCTCATGGAATAACTCCCGGGAAACCTGCCCCTTCATGAACAGGGAAAAGGCGTTCAACAGATCAAAGAGACTGGCCTCCTTCAGCTCCTCGGTTTCCGCCGCGGCCGCCCCATCCGGCGCGGCGGGCCGGCTCAACTGAACAAACCGGTTCTTCTCCATCGTGCTCAACAACTCCGCTGCCTGCTTGAACCGCTGATATTCCAGGAGCCGCTGAATCAGTTCCTGGGTCGGGTCCGGCTCCTCGGCTTCCTCGGGAGTCAACACCTCCGGGGGAAGGAGCATCCGGGACTTGATCTGCATCAGGGTCGCCGCCATGACGAGAAACTCCCCGGCGATCTCCAGGTCCAGCGCCTGCATCAGCTCCAGGTACTTCAGGTACTGATCGGTGATCTGGGCAATCGGGATCTGGGCAATCTCCAGATGGTTCTGCTTGACCAGATGCAGGAGAAGATCCAGCGGCCCCTCGAAGATCTCCAGCTTCACCTTGTAGCTCATGAAAGGCCGACCGCCTTCTTGACCTCCTGCATCGTGGCCCGAGCTACCTTGGTCGCCCGCTCGGCCCCTTCCGCGAGAATCTTGTCCACCGGGTTCGAGTCCACCGGGGAGCTCCGGAATTTCTCCGCGATCCGAATGAGAGCTTCGGCCAGCTCCTGCTTGTTCTGGGTGCAGCCCCGCTTGGAGGTCCGGCACTCCTCCCAAACCTTGGGGGCCTGCTCGGGGACGAACACCTCCCAGTAATGGCAGACGTTGCAGGTTTCCGGGTGTCCCGGGTCCGTCATCTTGATCCGCTTGGGGTCGGTGAACATTTTCTGCGTCTTCTTCCGGATCTCATCCGGGCCTTCCGAGAGAGCAATGAAATTATCGTACGACTTGGACATCTTCCGGCCGTCGATTCCCAAAAGCTTCGCTTCCTTCGTTAACAGTGGTTTCGGCTCCGGAAAGATATCCGCCTGGTACAAAAACTTGAACCGCCGGACGATCTCCCGCGTCAGCTCCAAGTGGGGAATCTGATCCTCCCCGACCGGCACGGCATTCGCCTTGTAAAGCAGGATGTCCGCCGCCTGGAGGACCGGGTATCCTAAGAAACCGTACGTCGCCAGGTCCCGGCCGGTCACCTCCCGAAGCTGCTCCTTGTAGGTCGGGACCCGCTCCACCCAACCCAGTGGAGCCAGGATGGAGAGGACCATGTAAAGTTCCAGATGTTCCGGAACGTCCGACTGGCGGAAGATCACCGAGCGCCGGGGATCGATCCCGGCGGCGATCCAATCGGCGACCATCTGCCGGGTATTGCGGGCGATCGCTTCCGGATGTTCGTACTCGCTCATCAGGGCGTGCCAGTCGGCCACCATGAAGAAACAGTCGTACTGTTCCTGAAGGAGAACCCAATTCTTTAAGGCGCCGACCAGATGGCCCAGGTGCAGGGGGCCGGTAGGCCGCATTCCGGAGAGAACCCGCTGTCTCACCCCGCCCCTCCATTCCCATGAAAGGCCGAACGGCCTTTCATGGTGCCGAGCAATCGCTCGGCACAAGCGCTGTCGAACTCCATCTTGGTTGTCCTGCGCTGTTCGACAGCGCAGGAACGGAGGGGCGGGGTCATAATTTCTGAGCGACCGACTGCACGTCGACCGCTTCGATCAAGTCCTCCGGCTGGAAATCGGTCCAGCCCGACACGCTGATCCCACACTGAAGGCCTTCGGCCACCTCCCGGACATCCTCCTTGAATCGCTTGAGGGAGGAGATCTTTCCCTGGAACAATTTCTCATCGCCCCGGAAGACCCGGGCCATGGCGCCCCGAACGATCTTTCCTTTGAGGACCTGAGAGCCGGCGATGGTGCCTGACTTGGAAACCTTAAAGACCTCAAGGACCTTCGCCTTTCCAAGGACCGTTTCGACGAGGCGCGGTTCCAGCAGGCCCTCCAGGGCCGCCCGGATATCCGCCACCGCTTCATAAATGATCCGGTACAGGCGGACGTCGACTTTTTCCAGTTTGGCCAGGACCTCCGCCTCCGGCGTCATCCCCACATGAAAACCGATCACCACCGCGTCCGAAGCTTCGGCCAGCAGGACATCTGGTTCCGTCACATCTCCCACCCCGGCGTGCATGATCTTCATGCTTACTTCCTCGGAGGAGGAAATTTTAAGCAGGGAATCGCGCAACGCCTCGAGCGATCCCTGCACGTCGGCCTTCAAGATCAGGTTCAAACTTTTGACCCTTCCAACCTTTAACTGCTGGTGGAACTCTTCCAAGGTAATCACCCGCCGGGAAGTCGGTTTGGTCGCCCCTCGCAGCTCTTCCTGACGGCGGGAGACGATCTCCCTGGCCTGCCGCTCATCCGGAACCACAAGGAACGACTCGCCCGGTTTGGGAACCCCGTTGAGGCCCAACAACTCGATCGGGGTGGAGGGGTTCGCTTCCTTCAACCGATGGCCCCGCTCGTCGAGCATCGCCCGGACCCGGCCCCAATAAGGGCCCGATACGAAAACATCTCCAACATGGAGGGTGCCGGTCTGGACCAGCATGTGGCCCACAGGCCCTCCCCCCTTGGAAAGCTCCGCCTCCAGCACAATCCCCCGGGCCGGTTTGGTTGGGTCCGCCTTCAATTCCAGAACCTCCGCTTCCAGGAGAAGCATCTCCAAAAGCTGATCAATGCCGTCGCCGGTCTTGGCCGAGACCGGAACGATGATCGTCTTGCCGCCCCACTCTTCGGGGTTAAGGCCCAGCTCCATGAGCTGTTTCTTTACCTTGTCCGGGTTGGCGGAGGGTTTGTCGATCTTGTTTAAGGCAACGACGATGGTGGCCTCGGCCGCCTTCGCGTGATCGATCGCCTCGATGGTCTGAGGCATCACCCCATCGTCTGCCGCCACGACGAGGACAACCACGTCGGTGACGTGAGCCCCTCGGGCCCGCATCGCGGTGAAGGCCTCGTGGCCGGGCGTGTCCAGAAAGGTGATCACCCCTTTGGGCAGGATCACCCGGTAAGCGCCAATGTGTTGGGTGATCCCGCCGGATTCCCCTTCGACCACTTTGGTTTTCCGGATCGCGTCCAAGAGGGAAGTCTTTCCATGATCCACGTGGCCCATGAAGGTCACTACGGGGGGGCGGGGTTTCAGCTTCGCCCGGTCCTCCACCTCGTGGATCGCTTCAACCTGCTCTTCAACCGTCGGCATCCGCTGGTACTGGTAGCCGTACGGCTTCAAAAGTTTTTCAACGGTCTCTTCGGTGAGGAGCTGATTCATGGTGGCCAAGATCTTCATGCCGAGCAGCCGTTTAATGCAGTCGCTGGGGGAAACGGCAAGTTTATCGGCCAATTCTTTCACTGTCAGGGGAACTTTGATGGAGAGAGGCTTTAAAGGGGGTGGTTCTGCCGCGACAACGACCGGTGCAGCCAGTTTAGCTGCGGGAATTGGTTCTTGCAAAACAGGAGGAGCCGGGGGCGAAACTGGTTTTTCAACCGGCGGGGCCGGCCTGCTCACCGGCGGGGCCGGCCTGCTCACCGGCGGGGCCGGTTTGCTCACCGGAGGAACCGGCTTACTCACTGGCATCACCGATTTTTTCCGCGCAGGAGACGCAGGTTTCGCGGGCTTGAGAGCGGCTTTTATTTTCGCCACCGCCCCCTCATCCAGACTGCTCATGTGAGTCGGAGCCTTGATATGAAGCCGGCCCAAAAGGGCCGTCAGCTCCTTCGTGGAAACCCCTAGTTTTTTTGCCAGTTCAAATACGCGCATTGCCAATCGATCCCTCTTAAGTCGCCGACTCCGATTCCGGCTATCCCGGCTGCTCCGGCGGTTGTTCCTGCTGCTGTTCCTTCTTCTGCTGCTCAGCGGCGAGTTCCTTCTCTAATTGAGCAAGCAGTTCCTTGGCTCCCCCAAGGAGTTTCTTCGCCGTCTTCTCACCCACCCCTTTGGCTTGAGTCAGCTCTTCCAAACTGGCCTGGGTGATGCCCGCTACCGTCTCGAAACCAGCCGCCGTCAACGCTTCAAGCATCTTCGGCCCAACGCCGGGCAGATCGGCGACATTGATCTTCGCCAATTGAGCGGCTTGGGCCTTCGAACGGATATCAATGTCCAGGCCCGTCAATTTAGCGGCCAGCCGGACGTTCTGGCCCCGCTTGCCGATCGCCAGGGAAAGCTGGTCGTCGTCCACGAGCACCTCAGCCCGCTTCTTATCCGGACTCAGTTTAATCTCAGCCACCTTCGCCGGAGCCAAAGCGGCGGTGACATACTCTTCCAGTTTCGGACTCCAACGGATGATGTCGATCTTCTCACCGTGCAGCTCCCGGACGATGTCCTTGACCCGGGTGCCCCGCATCCCCACGCAGGCCCCGACGCAGTCCACCTTTTCCTCTTTGGAATGGACGGCGATCTTCGTCCGGTCGCCGGCCTCCCGAGAAATCGACTTCACCTCGACGATTCCCTGGGCAATCTCCGGCACCTCCAACTTGAAAAGTTCCTTGACCAGGTTCGGATGCGAGCGGGAGAGGATGACTTGCGGACCCTTGGCCGTCTTGTTGACCTCCAGGCAGTAGGCCCGGATCCGGTCGCCGGGACGGAAACTCTCTTTGGGGGACTGCTCCCGCTTCGGGACAATCCCCTCCGTCTTGCCCAGCTCCACAATGACCGCTCCCCGTTCGAAACGGTGCATGCTTCCGGTCAGAAGCGTCCCCGCCCTAGGGGAGAACTCGTTGAAAACGACGTTCCGTTCCGCTTCCCGGATCTTATGAAAGATCACCTGCTTCGCCGTCTGAGCTGCGATCCGGCCGAAGCCGGCGTCGGGGATCTCCTTCCCATCGGAAAAAATCTTGATCGACCCGGTGGTCCGGTCGATCTTCACCTCCACATCGACTGCCTTCGGCCCCATTGCCTTCCGGGCGGCACTGACCAAGGCGGACTCCACTGCTTCCAGGATCACCTCCCGGTCGATCCCTTTCTCTCGAGTCAGATGGTCCAAGACCGCTAAGAATTCAGCGTTCACAGTTTGATCTCCTGAACCGCGCGGGAAATCTGGGACAGCAGGATCTGGAGTTTATCCCCATTATCCAGCTTCAAGGTAATCATCTCCTCCCCGGCCCCCAACAGCTCACCGGTCATTTCCCATTGGGAATCCACCGGAACCGTCATCATCACCCGGATCCGCCGGCCGATCGTCCGTTCGAAATCGATCTGGGTCTTGAGCGGCCGATCCAAACCGGGGGAACTGACCTCCAGCAGGTACCGATCCGGGATCAGATCATGCTCGTCCAACAAGGCGCCGATCGCCTGGTTCAGACGGCTCAACTCATCGACCGTGATCCCCCGGGCCGTATCCACCAGGCACCGTAAGACCACCCGGCTTCCCTCGGGCCGGCAGGTCAGCTCCACCAACTCCGTCCGGCGGCTGGCCAGCAAAGGTTGAATCAGCTCTCTCACCTGGCTTAGAACCGCCTCTTTATCCATGTGATTCATGATGAGATCCCTCGCTTCGCTCGGGATCAATTCGGCCAACGGACTTGCGTCGTTGATTCTCCGCAAGTCCGGGCCTCATCGAGAATAAAAAAGTGGGACATGAAACGCTCCCACTTGATCTTTACCTAAACCTCGATGCAACCGGTGGAATATTACATAGCGATAGATTATTATCCGACGAGAAGGGACTCCTTGTCAAGGAGCTTTTTAACGGCAGGGAGCGCTTGGGCCCGCTCGATCAGGGTGGGCTCGGTCTCGGAACGGAGTTTGAGCTCGATGCTGGATTTCTGTAACGTCTTCTCGCTGATCAAGATGCGGATTGGAAACCCGATCAGATCCGCATCCTTGAGCTTCACCCCTCCGGAGACCTCCCGGTCGTCCAGGAGAACCTCCAGCCCGGCCTGGGTCAACTCCCGATAGAGGGATTCCACCGCTTCCCGGGTCGAGGGTTCCGCCAGATTGATCGGAACGATCACCACCGGATAAGGGGCGATCGAGACAGGCCAACGGATCCCGGAATCATCCGAATGGGTCTCGACGACCGCGGCAAGAATCCGGGTCACCCCAATCCCGTAGCAGCCCATGATAAACGGCTTCTGTTTGCCACCCTCATCGAGGAAAGTAGCTTCGAGGATGGAGGAGTATTTGGTGCCCAACTTAAAGATGTGTCCCACTTCGATCGCAGAAAGGACCTCGATCGGTTTCCCGCATTTGGGACAGGGATCGGAGCTCTTCGGTTCAGGTGAAGGAGACTGTCCTGTCGTCTGGGTGGAATTGGAAAGAAACTTATCTTTGGAAGCCGCGTAGCCGCAGCCCGAACAGCGGATCACGACATCCTCTCCGGTTGCCGCCGGAACCATGTACTCGTGGGAATCCTTCCCTCCCATGACACCGGTCTCCGCCTCGACGGGAATCGCGGACAGCCCGCACCGGGCGAAGATCCGGCCGTACACGCCGTACATCTTCTGATAACTGACCGCCAGACCCGCCTCATCCCGGTCGAAGCTGTAGGCGTCCTTCATCAGAAATTCCGAGGAGCGGATGACGCCGAAACGGGGCCGCGGTTCATCCCGGAATTTCACCTGGATCTGGTACAGGTTTTTCGGCAGATCCCGATAAGAGCGGACCTCGCCGGAAACCAACAGGGTGATCACCTCTTCATGGGTGGGTCCCAGCACCATCTCCTTCCCGTGCCGGTCCTTGAAACGGATCATCTCGGGCCCCATCAGGGCGTAGCGGCCGGACCGTTTCCAGATCTCCGCCGGCTGGAGGGCCGGAAGCAGAACCTCCAAGCCCCCCGCCCGGTTCATCTCTTCCCGGATGATCCCGATCACTTTCAGAAGGGAGCGCATGCCCAGCGGCAGATACGAATAGGTGCCGGAGGAAAGTTTCCGGATGAGGCCGGCCCGGAGCATCAGCCGGTGGCTGACCACCTCCGCTTCGGTGGGAGTCTCGCGGAGCGTGGGGATGTGCGTCTGCGACCAGCGCATAGGAATTTAGAAAAGCGAGATCTCTCGCCCCTGCGGGGCTCGAGATGACGTCATGGGGGGATCCACCCATTTCCCGTGGGTCTTGATGAGGGCGATCAGTTTCTCGTCGGCCTGCACGGAGGGAATCCCCCGCTCCACCATCTCCTTGCCAACGTACAGGTTGACGGTTCCGGGGGAGCCGCCGACGTACCCGAAATCAGCATCGGCCATTTCGCCGGGACCGTTGACGATGCAGCCCATCACAGCGATCTTGACCCCTTTTAAGTGGCCGGTCTTCGCCTTGATCCGCCCCGTCGTCGATTCCAGATCGAACAGGGTCCGCCCGCACCCCGGGCAGGCGATGTACTCGGTCTTGACCGACCGGACCCGGGCCGCCTGGAGAAGGTTGTAGATGAGAGTCAGGATCCGCTGGGCGGGCAGTTTGGAACGGATCACCACGGCGTCCGCGATTCCATCCACCAAAAGCCCGCCCACCTGCACCGCCGCCTCGATCAAAAGGGGCAGGTCATCCTCCAGGAACCGGCGGGCATCCCAGACGAGGATCATGGGACGGCGGTCGTTCCTCTCCTCGAGCCGGCGGGCGGCCCTGCGCCCCTCGGCCAACAGCTCTTCCGCCTCGATGAGATGGAATTTCGAGCGGGTCGCCTCGCTGTCCTCGAGAACGAACTCGCAGGGGGTGTCCCTCCCGCCGGCGCTTCTAGGATGCGGAGCGTCTCCTTTAAAGAGCCCCACCTTGACCTGCTCTTCGCCGCCGATGACGAGTGTTTCAACCAAGGCCGGCCTGCTGGGACGGCGCCTCCAGGTAAACGGATGCAGCGGCTGAGGGAGCAGTTTGCCTTGACTCCACCGGTCCTGGGCCCAACGGGCCAGCGCCCGGGCGACAGGAACTTCCTTGACCGGATTCTCCGTCAAGGAAACCCGGATCGTGTCGCCGATCCCTTCGGCCAGCAGGACTCCAATCCCCAGCGCCGATTTGAGCCGGGCATCTTCTCCCTCGCCGGCTTCGGTCACCCCCAGATGGAGAGGATAGGCGGTTCCATGACGCTCGAGAGTGTCGGCCAGCAGGCGGTTTACCTGGAGCATAATGACCGGGTTGGAGGCCTTCATGGAGAGAATGATCTCATGAAATCCTTTTGATTCCGCGATCCGGACGTACTCCATGGCCGACTCGACCATCCCCTGGGGAGTGTCCCCGTACCGGTTCATGATTCGGTCAGACAGAGAGCCGTGGTTGGTTCCAATCCGGATCGCCCTCTTAAGCCGCTTGCACTTTTCCACCAAGGGAGCGAAGGCCGACTCGATCCGGCCCAACTCCTCCTGGTATTCTCCATCGCTGTATTCCCGCTGAGCGAACCGTTTGGAATCGGAAAAGTTCCCGGGGTTGACCCGCACCTTCTCCACATGCTCCGCCGCCTCCAAGGCCGCCGTTGGGTTAAAGTGGATGTCGGCCACCAGCGGGGCGTTCAAACCATTCTGGGCCAACTGGGCCTTGATCAACCCTAAGGCCTTCGCCTCCGTCGTGGTCTGGGCGGTGATTCGGACCAGATCGCAGCCGGCCCGAATCAAATCGCCGGTCTGCCTAACGGTTTCGGCGATCTCCTGGGTATTCGTGGTAGTCATCGATTGGACCGCCAGAGGGGCCCCGCCGCCGACCTGGACGGACCCCACCGGGACCATTCGGCTGCGCCGCCGGACGTTGGAGGAAGGGATGTCATCCTCGCGAAAGCGAGGATCAAATTGTGCCAGATTCCCGCTTTCGCGGGAATGACCGGTGTGTTTATAAGATTTGTCCATCCGATTCAGTATACCAACTTCAATCGCGGCCGAGGAAGGGCAAAAATCGATCCACTATCTTGAACTTGATCAGGTCGTTGTAGGTGACGACAACCAGCAGCACCAACAAAAACCCCATCCCAACCCGAGTCATCATCTCCTGAGTCCGGCTGCTCACCGGCTTTCCCTTGATCCGCTCCAATGCCAGGAACGCCAGATGCCCTCCATCCAACACAGGGATCGGCAAGAGGTTGAACAGCCCCAAGCTGGTGCTTAAAATCCCGATCAACTGCAGGAGCGAGAGAAGCCCCTGCTCCGCCACGGCGGAGGTAATGTAAAAGATCCCGATCGGCCCGGTGATCGATTCCTTGAAAGAGATCCCGCCGGAAGCGAGCTTGAAGAGGGCCTGAAGGGTGAGCAGGGTCAGCCCCCAGATCCGTTCTCCGGCCTTAGCCAGGGCCTGCCCGACCGGGTAACGACGCGTCAGGGTCTGCCCCGACGGGGTGATCCCGATCATCCCGACCCGGCTTTGGGTCCCGAAAATATTCTTGGATTCGCTTACCTTCGGAGTCAGGGCCAGATCGAAGACTTGCCCCTCCCGCTCGACGAGAAGCGCCACCGAGGCGGTCTCCTGGCGGATCGCCTGGGTGACCTCCTCCCAACTCTCCATCGGCTTCCCGTTCACTTTGAGGATCCGGTCCCCTTTCCTTAAGCCGGCCGCCTCGGCGGGATACCCCTTCAAGACCTCTCCCACCGTCGCGGAAAGGATCGGCGCCCCCCAAAGGAAAATCAGAAAGAAGAGAAGAAAGCCGACCGCGTAATTGATGAAAGGGCCGGCGAAGACGATCGCCATCCTCTCTCCGACGGATCGGGCCCGGTATTCCCACGGCTGCTTGGGGCCATCCTCCGCCGACTCCCCCGCCATCTTCACGTAGCCGCCGAACGGGAAGAGACTGATGGCGTATTCGGTTCCCTTCCGGGTGAACCGGGCGAGGCACGGACCGAATCCGAGGGAAAACCGTTCCACCTTCACCCCCACGGCCCGGGCCATGAGGAAATGACCCATCTCATGGACCAGGATGATGAGACTTAACGTGATCAAGAACGCCAGCCACGGAGTCATCGGAATCCTCCTGTCGAGACCGGAGCCAGTTCTCTCCGGACCTGTTCGTGAGCCCAGGAATCCGCCTGAAGGATCTGTTCCAGGGTCGGATGGGGAACCAATCGATGGCGGCTTAAGACCGACTCGATGAGGGACGGGATCCGCACAAAGGGAAGCCCGTCGCTCAAGAAGGCCCGGACGCAGGCTTCGTTGGCGGCGTTTAAGACCGCCGACATCGTTCCTCCGCTCTTGGCCGCCTGAACACCGAATTCCAGGCAGGGAAATTTACGACGATCGGGCGCTTCGAAGGTCAGCGACTTTAACCGGACCAGATCGAGAGCCGGCAGGGAATTGCTTAAGCGCCCGGGATAGGTCATCGCGTACTGGATCGGCAGGCGCATGTCGGTGATCCCCAGCTGGGCGATCACGGAGCCGTCGATGAATTCCACCATCGAGTGAACAATCGCCTCCGGATGGACGAGGATCTCCACCTGATCCACCCCGACCCCAAAGAGCCGGACCGCCTCAACCACCTCGAGCGCCTTGTTCATCATGGTGGCCGAATCGACGGTGATCTTCGGCCCCATCTTCCAGCGGGGATGATCCATCACCTGCGCCTTGGTGAGCCGGGGAAATTCCGCCGCGGGGACCTCCCGAAGAGGGCCGCCGGAGGTGGTGAGCAAAATCCGCCGGACCTGCTGACGCGGCTGGCCCTGCAGGCATTGAAAGATCGCCGAATGCTCGCTGTCGATCGGAAGAAGGGTCGCGGAAAAGGCCTTGGCCTTTTCCATCACCAATTCACCGGCCATCACCAAGGTTTCCTTGTTGGCCAGGCCGAGGGTCCGGCCCTTGGCGACGGCGGCCAAGACCGGCTTCAAGGCCGCGGCCCCGGTGATGGCCACAATCACCCGGTCCGCCCCCTCCATGACAGCCAGCTCCGTTACCCCTTCTTCTCCGACGAGGATCCGCCCCTCGAACCCGGGAAGCAGCCGCCGGAGTGCATCGGCCCGCGAGGCTTCGCCCACGGCAATCCATTCCGGTTTAAAGGCCTTGGCCTGCGCGGCCAGCTCCTCCACGCGGGTCTGGGCGGAAAGGCCCGCCACCCGGAACTCCTCCGGGTGATCCTCCACCACCTTCAGGGTGTTGACCCCGATGGAACCGGTGGACCCCAGAATGACGATCCGCTTCTTCATCGTCTACGATCCAATGAAAAACTTCCGGACATAAAAATAGCAGATTGGCGAAGCGAAGAGAAGAGAGTCGATCACATCAAGGATCCCACCCATCCCGGGAAGAATCCTCCCGGAATCCTTCACCTGGCAATCCCGCTTGATCATCGATTCCGAGAGATCCCCGAGTTGGCCCAAGATCCCCAGCAGAAGCCCAAGAACCAGCAGATGCCCTAAGGGAATCGACGGGAAGGCCGGCTTCATCAAGAAAGCGGCCGCCAGGGAAAAGACTAAGCCGCCGATCATCCCCTCCCAGGTTTTCGAGGGGGAGATCCGGCGGATCAAGGTGTGCCGGCCGAAGATCGACCCGACCGCATAGCCCCCCACATCTCCTCCTTTGGTCACAAGAAGCAGGTACGCCACAAGCCACCGGCCGTCGGGAACCATGGGGCCCGTGGTCAGCCGCAGCTTGATCAGGAAACTGAAGCACCAGGAGACATAGAAAATTCCAAAGAGAGCGGTGGAAATTCCTTGGATCGCTTGGGAGCTGTCCTTCCTGCCCAGCTGCAGCAGAAAAAGGGCGAGAAAAACCAGGGCCATGAAAAACAACTCCCATCCTTTCGTCGGTTCAAACTCCCAATAAATGGAGAGGGGAATCAACAATCCGATCGAAAGGCCGATCAACCGCTCAATGACGATCCCTTTAAGTTCGACGAGGGAAAAGAACTCGTTCAGCCCCAGCAGGATGAAGCCAGTCGTCACGAAGGCGAAAACCCAAAGAGGGGCCCCGAACAGGGTCCAGACCGCCAGCCCGACAAGAGCCACCCCTGTGATCAGCCGGGGGAGCAGATTCGACATATCAGTGCACCCGGCAGGGAGTTTTCAGCGGGTTGGCTGAGGCGATTTTGGAGCGAGACAAGGAGCGAGGAGGGATGCGTACCCGCAGCGGTACGCGCCCGATCGAGCGACGCAGTCGCAGCCCAAAATCGCCCAGCCCCTTCGGGGAAGCCCATCTGTGCGGCCATTTCATCGTTGCTCCTCCTCGACGTACTCCAGGGAGTACGCCTTCGTCGTCGCGCCTCGAACTGGCCGCACATCTAGGCTTCCAGCCCGCTGAAAACTCCCTGCCGGGTGCACTAGGCGCCGAAGCGCCGCTCCCTCTGCTGATAGTCGACGAGCGCCTTCAGAAAATCGGGCTTGCCGAAGTCCGGCCAGAGGGTGGGGGTGAGGTACAGCTCCGTGTAGGAGATCTGCCAGAGAAGGAAATTGGAGATCCGCTGTTCGCCGCTGGTCCGGATGAGGAGGTCCGGATCCGGCTGGTCTTGGGTGTAAAGGAACCGGCTGAAGGTGGTTTCCGTGAGCTCGCTTTCCTTTAATTTCCCCGCCCTGACTTCTGCGGAGATCCGCTTGGCCGCCTGGAGGATATCGGACCGGCCGCTGTAATTTAAGGCGAGGTTCAAGGTCATCCGGCCGTTGGCCTTCGTCGTCTCCATCACTTGAGTCAAATGTTCCCGCACCCCCTGGGGCAGCCCGGTGATGTCCCCCAGCACGCTCAGGCGGATCTCGTTCTTCATCAGGGTCGGCAGTTCCCGGCGGAGATACTCGTCTAAGAGCCGCATCAGGGTCGCCACCTCCCGAGGATTCCGTTTCCAGTTCTCGACGGAGAAAGCGTACAGGGTCAGGATCTGAATTCCCAACTCCCGGGCCAGCTCCGCCGTGGCCCGGACCGACTTGATCCCGGCCCGGTGCCCCATCACCCGGGGCAACCCCCTGCCTAAAGCCCACCGGCCGTTCCCATCCATGATGATCGCTACATGGCGGGGGAGCCGGGATTTATCGATAGACCCGGTAGTCAAGGAAGGGGAAGAGGTTGTCTTGCCCTTCGATCTCAGTAAGCCCAGCGGAGTCAATGTTTCCAGATCGAATCTGTTCATAGAGTCGTGCGAAAATCCCGAGGTGCTTCTGAAGGCGGCTCTGCGCGTAGCCGGAGGCCGTCCTCTGCGCCAAGATAAAAGCCCAATCGCTCGATTGGGCCAGGAACAACTCCCGGAGGGCCTGGTTCAACGCCCGCCGGGTAATCCCGGAAGCCACCGGATTCCCGGAGACCAACTCGTTCATCCGCCAGGCGGCCCGGTGAAGATGCGGATAGATCCATGCGTTGGTTCCCTGAAGCCACATCTCATTATACCCTTTCCAGCCCCAGGTGGATAGATGAGGCGTCACCGTCTGAATCCGTTCGGCCCGGGCTAAAATCTCCCCCGGGGTCTTGAGCTGGACAACGGACCGGTTGGCGTCGAATTCCCGGAAAAGATGCTCCAGCCAAGCCGGCCCCTCAAACCACCAGTGGCCGAACAGCTCCGCGTCGTACATCGCCGTCACCACGGCCGGCTGATTCATGATCCGATAAAGATGCTCCGCCTGGCGCTCCCGGTTGAACAGGAAGTTGCCCGCGTGCTCCCGGGCCTTCGCCAGGGCGGCTTCCGGCTGATAAGGTTCCTTGGCGTCGGTCCGTCCGGTGATCCGGAAATATTTGATTCCCGTCGCCGTCCTCAAGCCGCCATGGACGCGGAACGGCTTCAGATATTGTTCCGGCAGGTCGAAGCCAATGTCCCGATAAAATTCCCGATACTGGAAATCACCCGGGTAACCCTCTGCCGCCGACCAGACCTGGCGCGCCGTCTCCGGATCCCGGCCGAAAAGGACCAGCCCCGATGGAGAACGGACCGGCGCGTAGACGCCGAACCTCGGCCGGGGAGTCCCGTGGAGGATCCCATGCGTTTCCAAAAAGGTGTACCGGATTCCGGCGTCGGACAAAACCGAATCCACCGAAGGGGCGAACCCGCATTCCGGAAGCCAAAACCCGGCCGGCCGGTTTGAACCGGCGGGCCGGTTCCCAAACGCCTTCTCGAAACTCTGGCAGCCCACCTGAATCTGGGCCCGCAGGGCCGCCGGACAAACCTCCATCAAAGGAAGAAACCCGTGGGTGGCTGCGGTCGTCATCAGTTCCAGCCGCCCGCTCCGGCTTAAATCCAGAAAAACCCCTAACAGGTCCCGATGAATGATCTGGTTCCAAAATTCCCGGATCCGAAGAAAGCGCTGATGGTACAGTTTGGCCAAGGGGGCGAACTGAGGATCGCCGGCCGTCCGGCGGCACTCCGACTCAGAAAGCCCAACGAGCCGATCCAGATAAATCTCGTAACGGGACTCCAAAAGGGGGTCGGTCATCATGGCGATCAGAGTGGGAGACAGACCCATCGCCATCTTAAAGCCAACGCCGTCGGCCTCAAGCCGCCGGAACATCTCCAGGAGGGGCAGGTAAACTTCTGTCAGGGCTTCAAAGAACCAGTCCTCTTCCAGACACTCCGGAATTTCGGAATGCCGGACAAACGGCAGATGCCCGTGAAGGACAAGACAGAGAAATCCTTTGGGGGAAATCAGGCGGGTCTTTCGCCGGAGGAAGGGCCGGGCCAACCCTCAGGCATCGACTCAATCAGACCCCAATCCTCATCGACCCGATCGGAGGGCCGATCCGGCGGGGTCCGAGCCGGGTTGGACCGGGCCAGCGCCGCGAACCGGCCGCTTTCGCCCCTCAAGCCGATCTCGACAACCCAGGTCCGATCCGGCTGGACCTGAATCGTCCAATCGCCGGCACCCGGAGCCAGGGGGATGTCAAACGAGCGGGAGGTTTCTTCTTCATAAACACGAAGGATCCACGCGGCACTTTCCTGTTCCGGGCCCATCCTCGCCCGGCCCCGCGCGACGGCGGCTGGCGTCAATTCCCAATAGGCGTAGATCCACCAGGGATCCCGCGGCTGCAGAACAATGAGGGAATCGACCTTACCGGGCTTTGAGGTTGCTTTTGACTTGCGGGCCTTGCGCATTGGACGCGGCCTTCGAAACCTGCTGCTGTTGTCTCTGAAGCTGTTCGGCCAAGGCCTTATTTTTTAACTGCTCCTGAGCCAGCGCTTCTTTCAGGCCCTGGGTCGCCGCCTGCTCCTGGGCAAACTTCTCCTGCGTCTCCCGCAGACCCGCTTCCAGAGATTGACCGACCTGCTTGAGCCGCTGCGTTTCCGCCCGGAGCGTCACCAATTCCCGCTGATTGTTTTTCGCCTTGGCGGCCGAAAGGAACGAGACCGATAGGGCCGCCACCGCCACCACGGTCAGCGCAACGGTGAGCCCTCTAAACCGGTCCTCCATTTAATGATCCCTCGCAGTCATTTCGAGGGCCAAAGGCCCGAGAAATCTCATCTTTGAAAACGAGATCCCTCGGCGACTTCGTCGCCTCGGGATGAAATTCAGCCGCAGACTTACGTCACTTCGTTCCGTAAGTCTGGGCTTCATTTCACTTATATTCTTCCAATTCTTTGGCCTTGCTGGCGACTTCCGGTTCCGCCGAGGCCTGGGCCCGGCGCAGGAGGGCCTGCTCGCTCCGGGTGAGCTTCTTGGGCAGGATCACGATTTCGACCCGCCGGTTCTGCTGGCGTCCCCCGGAAGAATCATTGGGAGTGACCGGCCGATACTGTCCGTATCCGGCGGCCACCATCTGCCTGGGGCTGACTCCCTTCTCCTCCAAGAGATGCAGCACGCTCGTCGCCCGGGCGGTCGAGAGTTCCCAGTTGGATCTCCAGCCCGACGCCTTGATCGGCTGGTCGTCCGTGTGCCCTTCAATGCCGATCTCCCGGTCCGCCACCTTCTCTTGGATCACCGAGGCCACCTTGGACAGGGCCCCCTCCGCCTCCGGGCGGATCTTCGCCTTGCCGGAGTCAAAGAGAACCTCCGAGACGAAGGTAAGAACCAGCCCCCGTTCCGCCATTTCCAACGTCACCTGCTTGTCGCCGATCTCTTTCCTCAACCGCTGCTCCAGGAGGGCCTGCGCATCCTTGAGCTGCTGAACCTCCGCCATCTTCTGCGATTTCAGCCGATCCATCTCGGCCGACAACTCTTTAATGCGGTGCACGTCGCTGGGCCGGCCCGAATAAAAATTAACCCCGCATCCGGTCATCACCATACTGCCGAGGGCGGCCGCTAAAAACAGAGGGATTCCACGCATGGTCGCTTTAATCTCCTGAGGTCGACTGCTTGTTTAAGAATGGCTCCAACTTGCTCCAGGTCCTGGGACCCACCTTCCCGTCCGGCTCCAATCCCTGCTGAGTCTGGAAATCCCGGATGGCCGTCCGGGTCCTAGTCCCAAGGTGGCCGTCGGTCGGCCCCGGGTCAAATCCGGCGGCTTTGAGCGCCCGCTGGACTTCCCGAACCCGAGCCGATTCCTCCGCGGGAATTCCCTGCCCGGCAGAAGAAGCCACCTGCGAAGGGGCGGCAGAAGCGGCCGGCGCGGGTGGGTTCTGCTGCGCCGTTGATGCTTCCTGCGCCGGTGTCTTAGAAATCGCAGCCAGCTCTTCCTGCGGGTGAATCGGTTCAATCTGAATCGGGGGAAGCGGCGCCCCCGCTGGTGTTAAAGCGCGAGAGGCATCCGACACCGTCCCGCCGGCCCTTCGGCCCATTCCATACCCGACGCTGACCAATACAACGGCCGCCGCGAGCCCAGCGATCCACAAACCAGTTTTGCTTTGCAACATGATGGTTAGTCTCCTTTAAGGTGGGTTAAATAAAAGCTTTCACCCGAATGGTCCGATTCTAACACCCGGCAATTTACTCCGTCAAGGCAAACTACTGAATCCTCAGTCCAATCCGCGTTGGATGGAGGACGATCTTCCGCAAGGCCTTCGCAAAGGTATCTAGATCTTCCAGATGGAACTGAATGATTTCGTGGAGTTCCTCCGGTGTAATCTCATCATAGAAATGGATCAGTCGATTCCGATAGCCAGCCATCTCCTGCAAAGGCCCCTGAGCAAACGCTTCGGAGACAATCTTGTAACGCCCCAGGGCAAGCGCGATGGTTTTGTAAGTCTCCGGCCGTTGGCCCGGAGCCAAAGGGAGGCGGGAAAGAATGTGGTTGCCAGCATCAAAAGTCGCCTCCAGGGCACGCCGAAGGTAGTGTTCTGCAACCGCAAAGTGAACTCCTTTTGAAAATTCCTTAAGAGTCAGATGTCGGAACTTCCCTAATTCCAGATAGTCGCGTTCAATCTCTGAGAGACGATTGAGCAGAACCTTCCGGTTAAGAGGAACAGATCTCATGCGGCTCGATCAAGCGCGGCTTGGTAGTGGACCTCAACCAAGGGGCGAACATCGAGATACTCCCGCATCACCTGGGCCTCGTAATCGGCTTGAAAGACTGGGTCGGCTACAAACAGGGGACATCTTGCGTTGATGGCTTCAAACTGGAGCACCGGTGAGGCAGTTTGAAGGAATACCAGATCTATCTCCTTCGAGAGTTCCGGGGAAAGGATCGGCTCCAAACATTTCATCAGCTCCAATCGAAGGGCGGCTCGCTGGGCAAGGCGCTTGGGGTTCCGGAAGACAACCCCGATATCGACATCGCTGAGGGGGCTCGACCGTTCCAACGCTTGCGATCCATAGAGATAGATTAACCTTACCCCTAGACGGTGCAATGGTCGTCTAACCTTCAATCCAAGACTCTTAATCTCCATAATGCACTCAGTATATCATACACTTCTTACCGTCTACGCGGATCGAATCAGGAGAGTCCGTTCTCCTTCATGTTCTTCCACGCTGATCTCCAGCAGATGGATCACGCCTCCCATGAAACCTCGCTCCGCATGGACCCGCTGCAAGTGGCCCAAGAGCGCCGCCAACTCATCCGCCTGCAACTTTTGAATTAATCCCAACGGCGCTTCCACCGCAGGCAATCGGTATCCCTGGAACTGCCGGTTCCACTGGTCCGGAGCCTCTCGAATCACCGAAGGAACGACGAAGGCAATGTCGGCCTCCCCAGCGTTTGCTCCTAGATACTGATGGAGCAGATCCTCCGAAGCCCCTCTGAGGGTGTCCGACAGCCAGATCGGTTCGGAGCCCAAGAGATGAATCCACGGTTGAACCGCCTCATCCCGAACCTGCACGAAAACCCGGCCCAGTTGCGGCTTCGCCCCCGGAGTCACCTTCACCCGGTCCGCACGAACCTCCTCCATGCCGGCGGAAGTTTCCGGCGGTATCGGGTTAGGTGTGATGTGACTCTGCCAAACCTCCGCCCGCCGCAGATCCAGCTCGGCCGTCTCAACGTCTCGCCATGTCGTGTAAACGTATGACCGCGTGGCCTCCGCAAGCCGGATTCCCGCGGTCCTCACCGCCGCCCGGGCCTCCACCACCAACTGCGACGGCGCTTCCTCTTTCTTCTCCTCGGCGCCGGCCTTCGCCTCCTTCTGCTGCCGGAGCAGGGAGGCAAGTTTGTTCTTAGCGCTCATGAGGCGAGCCTGATACTGCGCCAGCTCGGCCTGATCCACCGCCCCCTGGGAGGTCTTCTCCAAAAGCGTGCGGGCGAAATCTACCTCGACCCGAGCCTGCCGGATCTCTTCGGGCTCTGCCGCTTCCTCGGCGGCGGGGGATCCGACTCGATCCTTCAGGAATCGATTCACAAACATCGTGAGGGGCGGGATGATATTCGGCTTCTCGACAAACCCGGCAAGCAGGCCCCCGGGCGCCAATTCCTGATCCTTCCGGCCTATCTGTTGGTCTGTCTCTAATAAAGCCACCAAAATCGCCCGGGCAGAGGGGTCCGTCTCTTTCAATTTCCGGGCAATGTCAATCCCGGTCCGGCCCTCCGGATCCTTCAGATTCATGTCTAGGGAAGCAAACTGAGGTTTAAATTGCTCAATGAGAGTCAGCGCTTCATCCACCGTTCCTGCCACATGAATATGGCTAACGTCAATTCCTTGCAACTTCACCAATAAAGTTACCACCGCATTAATCACGCCTTGGATGGAAAGATCATCGTCCACAATCAGGATATGAATATCTTCCGGTTTTAACTTCGATTCCTCCAACCCGGCGGTAAGCTGCTGCTTGAGGGAGTCGATCTGGGCATCCATCCAGGCGCGGGAGCCGTCGCCGACGGACTTGATGATGAATAGATCTCGAGCGCCAAATTGCAGTTGAAGAACACGGGTCGGATCCTCATTCAACAGAGCAATCGCCTGATCAATCACCTGACCCGAAGGCAGACTCTGCCCGACCCAATCCTTGTCGATCTGGAAACTTTTAGCGGGCCGGTTCCGCAATGCCGCCAGAACCTCAAAACTCACACTCCGATATGCCTGAAGCGTCGTTTGCCAAGCATCCACTGCGTCCAATGGAAAGATCAAATAAAGCGGGGGGACCGCCTCTGGATCCCTGGCCTTCTGCTCGAACTGGAAGCGCAGACCATCCTTTCCCGGTTCGACAGAAATAGACATCTGCAAATCCTCGATGCGAACCCCTTCACTTGGCTGGGAAGCTGTCTCCCACTGAGCACCGGGTCGGACACGCACACGATCCGGCAGAGCCACCACCCTCTGCACCGGGACGATCTTCTCCGGTTTCCTGAAGTCCGCTAACTCAATGGAATCCGGGCGGAGAAAGGAGACTTTCTTCCCTTTCTCTAGCCGGACAAGGTAAAACTGTTTTTGATCCCACGTTTGGTTCCCGGAAGGTCCTCTGAAGACCGTCAGCAGGAATTGGCTGCCGGGCCTTGCAGCAATGAAGGACCGCACTGTGTCTGCCGGCGGCGGCCACGCTCCTTGGACATCCGGATTCAGAATGACCGCCCCATCCCTCGTAGGTCCACGATATTCCTCCTCCAGCCCGGCGGCGGACGGATACCTACTTTCACGGTCAATGCGAACATTCTTCAACGCGGAGAAGGAGAGCGCGGCAGAATCATCGCTACTGGGAAAGATCCTCGCTTCTGCGAAGGGATGCCAGAGGGTTTGGTTGTCCCCAGCGGTGTCAAAGAAAATGACCCACTCCCCAGGTTGATAGGTGGCGACGAGGCCTCCCTTCGGTTCATGGGTTTGCTTCCTCTTTAATACGGCCTGCTTTCGAAAAGCCAATGATTCCTTCATCCAAGGGCTGTTCAGCGCCTCCAACGTCTTAGGGTTGCGGAACTCCAGGGACCTGCTGCCCCGCGGCCAAATCTCCTCGAACAATTTGGGGTCGAGATCCCCGTTCTTCATCGCTGCTTCGAGGATCTTTCTCATCACCTCTCCACGGAAGATTACCACATCCTCTGGAACCCTCTCGCCCAGAGGGTTAGTGGAATGGGCTCCCAGGGTCGTCATACGGCGGCGGCGATTTAACAAACTGACCCAAACCTGGTCCCCCGTGGATGGGTTGAAGTTATAAATCACAGCGCGATTATCGTTTCCCTGCGTACGATTATCACCGCTCCGCACATACAGGCGCAGAAAAGGACCCCCTCTCCATTCCTCCAGCCCGGCGGCAGGCCGTTGACGGATATTCAAAACTCCCAAGATCGATTTCAAGGCGGTAAAATCCCGGTAGATGACCACCTGGGCGCCGGCATCGATGAGCCGCCGGCGATGTTCCGGGGTGGTCGCGAATCCCACAGCCAAGATGCCATTCTGCAATGCCGCTCGGATGTCCGGAATCCCGTCGCCGACCATGGCCACCTGGTTCGGCTGAAAGCCCCACGCCCTCATCCCTTGGCGGATGGTGGCGACCTTCTCGCCGCCGCCGTAGATCTGCTTGAAGAATCCGCCGATGCCCAGTCCGTCGGCGTACTGTCGGCGGGAATCGGCGCCTCCACCGGTCACGATCGACATTTGAATTCCGGCTTCCTTGAGGGCTTCAAGAAGTGAGGAAGCCCCCGGCGTCAAGAAGCGAGGGTCGGTGAGATGGTGCTCATGGATGAACTGCCGGAGCTGAGTTTGCAACCGCTCGATGAAGGCCTCATGATCCCCCGGCAGGTTCCAGCGCCACTGTTCCTTGCGCTCGCGCCAGCTCATTCCGTTCGTCTCAATGAGGAAATCTTTCACCTGCTTCACCATCTCCGGGCTGGGATTCGGCCGGCCCGTCACCCAGGAAGCGATCGATCCCGCCTCCAGATCCCGCGGGAAACCGGGCCAGAGGGTGTCGTCGAAGTCGAAAAAGATTCCCTTTGGCTCAAAACCAGCGAGCACCTCTGGACGCGCAACCCAGACAGGGGGGATATTCTCCTCCAAACCGGCGTTCACGGAGGGCCGATCCACCCAGGCGGTCGGAGCCTGGTCCGCCTTGTCGAGCATCTGCGCCCGGGAATAGGACGGCTCGATCTGTTTCCGGTTGGCCACCAGCGGAGAGAACTCCCCCTGGACAGCGGAGAAGATTCGGTTGAATCTCTCCGTCCTCCTCCGACCTTCGTCGTATTTTGGCTTGGAGCCCTCATCCTCTGACTCAATCCTGCCGTTCCGAACGAGGAAGGTAATCGCCACACCGACAGGATTGCTCTTCTCGCCCGGGAACGACTGCCACCATGCTCGGAAGACGTTGGCGAGATTGTGCGAACCTGCTTCGTCTCCCAATTGGGGTGTCGGAGCGGTCCGGACATCCTTAAACGTCTCGGCCATGTGGCGGCCGATCCTCTGCCGAAGAGCGAGGATCGGGTCGTCCTTGCCTACATATGCGTGGCCGATCTTGGACAGGATCTCAGAGGAGAGCCAGCCGAGAATCTTTCCTGTCTTAGCTTCGATGATCCGCTTGAAGTTGTACTTGTTCACCTGGGCGGCCATTCCCCGGATCTGGGCTTCGTGGTCCCCCATCCGGAGGAAGACACGCTTCTGCTCCTCGACGTCCCACATCTCCACCAGATCGTCGCGGGAGAGATCCCCGGCATTCAGCGCCTTATAAAGCGTCCTGACCAGCCGGGGATTGAAACCACCGGCACCCGACTTATCCAGACCGAAGATCATCAGCGGCTCTTCGTCCTGGCCGTCCGATTCAACCCAGCCAATGCCCATCCCGGTCACATTGCCCACCGGCACCGCTTCGGTCACGATGGTCCCGGCGGTGGTCCCACTCTCCCATTTCTTCAAAGCCGCATCGAGCAAATCCCACTTGTCCAGCGCCGACGTCGAAACCAATTGGGCATTGGCCTTAAGCGGACCCGGGACGTTTCCCCAGCCTGTCGCTACCTGTTGAAAGTCGGTCTTCAACAGTTCCACATCCCTTCGGGTCAGCTTTGCGTGTTGTTCAATCGGATATTTGGAAAACAGCTCCGCGATCCGGATGTCCTGCCCGTGGCCATACGGCTCCAGCCCCAAATTCCAGGAGACCCAGTAACCGAAGCAAAAAACCTGCCAGGCCATGGCGTGAATCTCGTCGTTGTGGACCCCTTTGTCGTGGAGAATGCCCAACTGCATATCGTCTCCCACGAAGTAGACGGTGTAATCCTTGATGAGTCCCTTTTCTTTGGCCTCCGCCAGTTTGGCCCGGGCGGCCGCCATGTGCGTCTGGAGCACCTGGTCGTGCCCCGCCTTGCCGCCGATGTCGGCCTTGAAGAAACTCCAGGTGAGCTTGCCTTCACCGTGGAGGGATTCAACCACAGGGTCTGCTTCACCCTTCTTCAAGTTCGGGATCGGATGCCATGCGCCGACTGGAGGAACGCCGGCGGGTACCTTCTCCACGGAGGGGAAGGCCTCCGCCGCTTCCTTCGCGCGCCGGGCCGCTTCCGCTGCCGTCAGCCGCGGTTCAAAATCTCCTATGTCCTTCCACACCCCCAAGAGGAAATCCATGTCCTCCTTGCGGTTGATCTCCGTCTGATCGTTTTTGCCGAAGACATCGGTCACCGGCGGTTCGCCTCGCCCGGTTCCGCCCCGGTCCTGCGACCCGCCCCAGGCGGTCACGAAACCCATCTCCTGCCTGGGCCATCCTTCCTTATCGAGGGAGGTCAAATCTTCCGCTTCCCTGTTTGAAACCGGAATCCAGCCGGCCCAGCGGGTCTGGTCGGCGTTGGGGGCGAAGTACGGCAGGGTCAAAACCTTCTGATAGGAACCGGTCGCCCAACCACCGGACTGGGCCCGGAACTCCGCCACCGGGTTTGGATGTAGGTGCACCTTGATGATCGGCTCGTCGGTGAGGGTGACGGTTTCTTTGCCGACTTTGTAGGCGAACCGGCTGCCCGGCAGCGGGTAGACTCCCTCGATGGCGTACTCGTCCATCGCGCCGACCAACCGGTGAAGCTGGTGGAGATTCTGGCTGAATTTTCCTGGGAGGTCCTCTTCCGTTATTTCATTTCGCTCAATCTGCTGAATGATCTGCTCGAGCTGCTCTTTGCTGAGGCCGGGAGTATCGAAGTCGTAGATCCGGTACCTCGGTTCCTTCCCTTCACGGATGTCGTTCAGGTTGGCTACCCTTACCCGGAAGCCCTGGTCGCCGGCGATCGCCTGCAGGTGGCCGACATCCCCGACGAGCAGATGCCAGATCGCCCGGTTGAAAGCCCCCATTCCAAGGCCGATCGCCTGCACGGTCACGATCGGCTCGGCGGCCCGCTGGGTCAACTGCTGCTCGCCGGATTCAAACTTCAGCAGTCTCTGTGTTTCGGGAGACTGAAGATTCGGAATTCCATCCGGCTCCAAAAGATTCAGTCTCGCCGCTTGATCCAGGGCACGCTCCACCGCATAGCCGGCCAGCTTCCTGGGATTCCTCTCTAACTCACCCGTCAACCGATAATCAAAATCCACCACCAGCATCTTTCCCCCGTCAAAGAGAAAGACGTTGAACCCGAAGATAGTTCCATTCTTCTGTTGGGCGTGAAGAAAATCCTCCACCGCCCGGACGATCTCCTGTCGCGCATGAGCGGACAGTAGATTCGTCTTCACCACCGCCGTCAGATCCACGGTGGCGTGGAACTTGTGCAGCTTCTGTTGCTCCCGGAGACGGGCGGCTGCCGCCTGCTGCTCCTTCACCTGCTGGACCGCCTGCATGTTCCGGCTAAGGAACTCGTTGACCTGGCGCGTCAAGGCCGGCGTTTCCTCCTCGTGCCGCCCTTGGCGCAGGATGTCCTTGATCTCGTGCGCCAGTTTGATCGCCAGCACTTGGCGGCCTTCCTCTTTGGCCGCCATGAACTGCCGGATCTGGGTTTCGCTCAAGTAGACCGAGGGAGGACCTGGCAGTTCATCCGGCCGCAGAGACTGATTCTGCTGGCGGGCCCGCATGCCGCGCCGGATCGCTTCCTTCATCTCCGGCTCCATCCCTTTCTCCCAATGGGGATAGGCGTGCCAGCCGGCGTAGGCCATCACCGCGGTGTGCTCCGGGCTACCGGCGATCCCTTGAGCGGCCAGGTAGCCGTTCCCTTGATCCGAAACCACGACGAACCGAACGTTCCTTTTCACCCAATCCAGGATGGAAGCGGCTTGGGGATCTTGCGCCAGCAGGGATGACTGATGCAGGATCGGATCATCTTTCATCTGCCCTTCCAGAACCAGTTCTCGCAGTTCGACCGGAATTACCGACTCAAGATAGTCGGAGAGCGGCTCAAAGCGCTTGGAGAGTTTTGATTTCTTCCCGTGACCCGCCACCGCGACAGCCCGCCCCAAATCGAAAGCACCTTTCGTGTTCCTGTTCGCCTCCAAGATCAAGCTCACTCGCTGCTGCAGAGAGATGGGGCCGCCGTTCTCTGACCACGCCCAAGTGGGCGGATTCTGCCCATCCCCCAAGGCCACACGGATTTCCTCCAGCCCGCTTTTGCTGTCGGCTCTCTGGCTCTGCCGCAGGGCAAACGACGGGGTCGACCAGCTTGTGAATGATGCGACGATAAGAACCAGCGATACCAACGACTTCAATGAACCGTTTCGCATGAAAATTTTCTCTCCCTTTTTGTTATTGATATTTTTGATAAAATTTTGTATATTCATACCATGCACAATGACCCTATGAGCGTAAGACTCACTCGCAAACAACAGGAGAATCTGGCGAAAGCTCTTCTGAATGCGGGCAACGCCATCTTGGTTGCCTGGGTGCTGAGCAATGTCTTGGGACAGACATTCCGGTTGCGAATCTTGTTGTTGGGGTTGATAATGTATGTAGCCCTGATTGCAGCGGTTCTGTGGATCGACCAATAAGGAGAACCTAATAGATGGAATGGCTTCTGGGAGTTTACGCAGCCGCAGGAATCCTGATTCTAATTGTCCTCTTTCTGGGCTGGGCAGATCGGCGAACCCGTAAGCGGGAAAAACGCGCTCATTAATTCCTCCGTCTCGCCGATCTCTCCGCTTTAACCTGTGCATTGCCGCTAACCCAAACCACTTCTTCATATTAAGCCGCACGAAGAGCTTCCAAGAACTTGAGCTTATCTTGAGCACCGTCCAGAGATAAGATGGAGTCCGGAATGTTGTAGATTTCCAAGATTCTCGCCAACCAAACCACCAGGTTCTGCCGCTGAGCAGCCGTGTAATACTGCGGGGAAAACAGCGCTCGATAAAGATTAGCCGAAAATTCCCGGGCCTTCACAATGTCGTTGCTGCGAAGATCCAGACGCACTACGATCCGGTCGTCCCCGACAAAACCGGAATTGAGAAGGGCCTTTTCCTGTTTCTCATCCCTGGCGATGATCACCACCGGATCCTGGATCAGGGCAGCGACCAGCCGACCGACATCGGCATTCTCCGGATCAAAGATGTGCACCTGCCAGCGCTGTTCGGAACCGGGAGGAAACTGCAGCAGCTTGGAGATTTCCTGGGTCGGAACCACCGGCTTCTGGCCTTTGACAACGGCTTTTTCCTCCAGCCCAGCGGCCGAGAGGGGAGAGAGTTGATGACGGATCTGTTCGGCCAACGCTCTCAGCGAGAGACTGCGTGAGGAGACGCTACCTGCCGGCAACTGAATAACGATTTCCGTCCCTTGGGGACGAGTTGAAGGGAGCTCTTCCACTGTTCCACCCAAGCGGCGGTACTCAAAACGCCTGCGCGCACCATCGACATCTGTCGATTCAACCATCATAGAAGCTCCCTTAGGAATTCCGATCATCTCCCGGATCAACTTCAAGCCAACCCCTTGAGAAGTCCCTGATGGTTTTTCCGTAACCCCACGTGTTTCTACCGCTCCACGGATATCAACGGCAAAGGGTTTGGGATTATAATCGGCGTACCGAATAACCAACTTCCTCTGGAGAAGATAGGGATTGATCGGTTCTTGGACAACCAAGAGTTCGATTTTTGCAGTGGATTGGAACTCGACAGGGACATGTTCTCTGGCGTTGCTCCACAGCTCCCCAAGGAGTTTAAAAAGCATTTCCTCTGCAGAAATCGGGTAATATTCCCCATCCAGAGCCGGCTGAAGCAAATGGGCAGGGAATTGCAGGCTGCTTGCCAGTGTCTGCGCCACTTGATTTAATCGGGTCTTTGTCGTCTCCACCGAAAGGGCAACCACTTGAACTTCCTCCAACCCGGCAGCAGCCATGGCTGGCAGATGGACGGCTCTTGCCCCTCCACTGGGTTGGACTTCGATCACCTCCAATCCCTGTTGACTCCAATAACGTTTCGACTCCTCATAAGCTTCCGCTGTAGTGCCAATCGCAATCGCACCTCCCAGTCCTGCGGCCGTAATGCGCCCCGCAACAGACAACGGCCCATAACGGGCATCAAGAGCCTCCTGGAATTGGTCGATCATTCGATCGATCTCCGGAAGACTGCGGAAGAAAGCCTCTTCAGGATTCCGCTCTCCCCAAGAAGTCAGGGCAAGACTCCCATCCCCTTGAAAATTCCAGACCGCGCGATCTCCACGCTGGGCGTCCCTCATCAGTTGGAGGATCCCACTTGCATCGCCTGCTTGGGCTTCCTTAACATAAGCCAGGCCCCGCTCCACTTCTTGAATCCCATACGAAACCATCTGGCGCAATGGGACAACAGTTTGCAGCCGCAAGGAGTCAAGTGCACTGGGAAGACGATGGGCTCCCAGCGGAGTAAATCCTGCCAATAAAGGATCCATCTCCGGCCTTAAATCCTCTTCATGGATCTCTTCGTAGAGTCGCCCTAGTGTCCAATCGTTGGGAACCCGATTCATTAACCGTTGAAGAAAAACCCGCCGAGCAGCCGAATCCTTCCCTCCAACCATCGAAACGTACTCGGGTCCGATCAAAGTTCCAGCCTCCGTCAATTCCCGCAAGAGCCCAAACGGCTGCGCCGGCGGACCCGAGGCCAACAGCACCTGTTCAAGAGGAGCGAGGGTCGGATCGGCGCGTGCCAAATGCCGAAGCCAAAGGGCCCCCAGGGCGTAGCCCATTCCGGTCATTGACTTGATGTAGGCCGCGTAATTTCTGATCTCCACGGGTTGAGTCTTATCATCCAGCCTGGTCAGACCGGAGTCGACGATGAAGAAACGGAATCGCTCCGGCAGACCGACCGGTTCCTCCTCCAAACGATCCGGGAAAGACCAGAGCACTGAGATCTTGCCGAGTTGGCCTGCGTTGATCGCTGTCAAATCTGCCGTGCCCGCTCGACCTCCCACCAAGTAATTCGCGTAATCCAGTTGGTCCAAATCCGAAGGGCTCAACCCGGCTTCCAGCGGTAAGAGCGCATTCAAGGCATGGCCGAACGCTCCCGGCAGCGCCGAAGAAGAGCTGAAGCCCTTCCCTGTTGGGAGGTCGGTTTCCGAAACTAGGAGGCGGACTCCTTTCCCGACCAGCGTACTGCGCCGGATGTTCTCGGAATTTAGAATTTCCGTCCGAATAAATGCTAAAGTCCCTTTTAAGAGGCCTTCCCACTGGTCGGAAATCGCCCTCGGCTCAACCCAGTTGAGCCAATCGGGACGGATCCGCCGAATCCCTTCTGGAGGCAAGGCATCATCGTCCGTCATGCCAAATCGAAGAGGTCGGTATCGGGGATCCAGATTCTCCGCGATCACCCGGCCATCCTCCGTTAACTGGACAAGCATCCAGATTCCATGCTGCACAGCCGCATTAATGGTCTGCCCTCCCAACCCACGGAAATCGGTATGGCCCGAGTAGAAGCGGACGCGCCCCGGAGCATAGGCGAGAGAGGTCTTGTCCTCCAAATTGAATAGATCTTTCCTCTCCGCTGCCTGCTCGACGAGGTCTCTTACATGCTTGAGCTCTTTATCCACTTGGTCGGCCGGTACCATTTTTCCCACAAGGGCTGTGAGTCCGCTCCGGTCTGGATTGGATATGATCGTCTGCCATTGACGGATCGTAAAGCTCCTCTGTTCCTCCAGGCCGGCGGACTGCGCTGAGACAGGGACTTCCGCCTCCGGGATCCCAATGGAATTCCAGAAAGCGGGGCCGACCGGCGCGGCGGGGCGGCTTTCGATGGGACCATCCTCTGGAAATTCCACTCTCTCACCGAAAATCAAGGTACCGGGCCGGGCGTTGGCCTCGAGAACCACCCCTCGGAGAACCCCTGCAGGATCTCTTTCCAGAACCAGATCAATGCCGATGATCGGCAGATCCACTTTTTCTGCGGCGATTCGAGCAGCCGTTTCCAGTCGAGCCCAATCTTCTGCCGTTACAGGAACCGGTCTTCCCTCAAGATCCTGAAGCCCTTGGAGAACCGTGCCCAGCAATTCCGTTTCACCTTTACCGCCCCTGCCCAAAGAAGCGATACGACTCCCTTCGGGTCCTACCACGGCGGAGGCGGAGGTGACTTCACCTGCCGCCACGTTGAACCGAAGTACCAGCGGCCGATCCCGATACGTCACATTTCCACGAAAGGTGCTTACCATCGCGTCCTGCTGTTCGATAAGTTGATTGAGATAACGGAGTTGCCCAGCCCGGTCATCCGGAGCGAACCATTCCACTCCCTTTCCTTCGGTTGTTCCTTCCTTAGGCTGTATCACCAAACCCAAAGGACTCCACTTGGCAAAGTAGGACAGATTCCCCTGAAACTTCGACTCTGGAGTCCCCCGAGAAACAAACATGCTTTGGGGCACCGCAACAGGGTCCGGTGACATCGGACGGTCCATCTGCCGCCGGAGCCAGCTTTTATCATCCGCCCGCTGCTTTGAAGGGCCGGCGAGATTGATCACGTGGATGCCGACTTTC
Organism: Candidatus Omnitrophota bacterium; assembly: GCA_016201735.1. Lineage (GTDB taxonomy): Bacteria > Omnitrophota > Gorgyraeia > 1-14-0-20-64-10 > 1-14-0-20-64-10 > JACQCH01. The sequence goes on along the minus strand of JACQCH010000011.1, from coordinate 27,998 downwards.
TTAAGACGTTCACTCAACCTCTGATGGTGAGGCACTTCATCCGACTGGGGAAGCTCTACGATAAAAGCATCGGTTACCGGAACCGGCTGATCTACGGAAAACTCGATCAACCGGCGAGTCTTAGGGTCGAACGCCATCAAGCGCGCGGCTCGCTCGTCGGAAGTCAGCCAATCCTCATGGACACCGATCACGTTGACCGCCCGGCCCTGCGCCCCGACGATCCAAGGATAAAGGTGATGGTTCATGAGGGTTTCTTTGCCGACCACCACAGCCAGGGTCAGGGGAAACGGAAGGAGTTCCTGTACTCTATCATCCGCTCGCTCCGACAGAACCTCGACGGGCGGGGACATGGGCTCGCTAGGAGGATTCCATAGAGCAATCGGCCGTGGAGATGTTCCAGTCGGGGAAGAAGGCTGATCCGGTCCGCCCCGGTGCAGCCCGGCCGGTCCAAAGTAGTCACCCCCAAATTTCGCTTTCAGGAACGCCTCTCCAACAGCCAAATAGTTGCTCAAGACAATCCGGTCGCTCACCCCAACGCGCGACCAGTCGACTGGACGCTTCTCTGTCTTGGCGGCGGCCTTTTCGTGAACTTCTTCCCGTTTCCAATAACGGTCCCAGAGACCGATCCCGACGTTGGGCTCCAACAACCAGAAGGTGAACCGGAGAACTTGTCCATTCTCGATGACGTTCCCTTCCGGGTCCTGCAGGGTAAACCGAGCTTGAGTCCCTTTCTTTGGATCTCCGGGAATCACATCGATCACCCTGGCACCAGGCACCTCTTGGCCGTCACGTCCCCAGACCGGCTCCGGCAGAAAGTCAAGCATGAGGTTGCGGGGCCACCAGTACGGGACGCCGGTCGCGTCGAATTCGGGCGGGGCGACACCATGTTTCTTCATGTACTCCGGCGCGTATACCTCGTCCCAGTATTTCTTCCCGTATTTGGCCGTCGCCGCCATGGCGGCCCGGCCCGCCGCCTCCAGGTCCGGGATGAACGTCTCACGGAATTCGGGACGGACCATCCCCGGCGTCAACATCTCAAGGGTGCCCTGCCGCCCCACGTTGGTCGCCACCTGAAGACTGTTCAAGCTGATTGGATAAGCAGGCTGCCAGTTGACGGGATTATCCAGATTATTCAGATCCTTTGGCATCCCGGCGGAAGGGATAATCCTCAGCGTCCCGTAAACCCAGCTCTTGGGATGCCGTTGGAGATTGACGGGTACCGCCCATTCCCGAATCTGCCGTTCAACGAACTCCTGCACCGCCTTCGGATCCATCCAGGCAATCGGCGTCACAACGATCGCCCGCTGGATCGTCACATTCTGCCCGGTGGAGACCTGATAAATGAATTCCGCCGCCTCGGCTAGGCGCTTTTCAAATTCCTGCTGAGTGAATTGTTTCCCCTGCTCATCTACAAAGTCAAACCGCTTAAAATTCCTGGCCCCGGATTCGGCGGAACCCTTGGCGACGATGATCCCGTGTTTCCGGGCAAACGGCCTTAAGGCCACGGCGATGGCCTGCTTGGCCTCCGGGGCGGACGCCGCTGCCTCGGTATCCTCCCGGTACCAGTCGATTTCATCCGGCAGGTGAACTCCCGTCCGCTCGGCGGGATTGTAGATTTCGGGATAGATCGACTTGTCGTAGGTGACTTTATACAGAACCGGAGATTTATCGGTCGCCGGATAACCAGCCGCCACCAACTCCGGCTCCAGGTAATGATGGTGCATGGGAACCACCGATCCGATGGTGACCGGCCGGGTGAACCGGGCCGCGGCCCGGATCCCCTTCGGAGTCAATCGGCCTGTCCTTTGATCCTCGGCAATCTGACGGTCCGCGTCGGCAGGATTCATGCCCCGGCAGCGGATCAGGGCCTGGCGATATTGCCACTCGGTCAGCCAGAACTGGGCGTCCCGGATCTGGAGCACCGGCCCCTTTGCCCCGGCTGGTGTCGCCATCTCCCCATCTCGGGTGATGAAAAGATTCTCGCCGAGTTGGCCGGCCTCCATCAAAGCCCGGGAGTAATGAGTGCGCCCCACCGGGGCGAGGAAGGCATGGTTCACCCGATGCCGGACGTCGAGAATCTCGGGATCCTCCGGATCCATTTTTTCGAAGACCATCGGCAGGGTGAACCCGTCGTTGCGGATGAAAACCATTTCCCTGGTCTGGTTGTAAGCCCGCCAGAGCCGCTCATAGCGACCCGGGGCGCCGGCGCCGATCGCCTGCGCTATCAGTTCATCTTGCGCAACACTCTGCCCCAACCGAATCTGCCCAAACAAATCATATTGGTCTCCGATAGAGAGGTTTTTGGCCTCCGTCTTGGTGAGAATCAAGTGCCGGACATATCGATAAAGCGTCCGGTGGTGTTCCCAGGAAACCTGATAAAGCTCCTCCGCCCGCTCGGGCTTCAATGCGCCGAGCTCATCGTAGAAATCTTTAAAGGTCAGTCCCCTCTTCGGGTCAAACGCCCAGGGATTGTATTCGTAGAAATGATCGTCGATTGTCTCGGCAAAAAATCCAGCCAGCGCCCGCAACAAAAGCCGCTCATCCACTTCTTCTGCCGGAAGGACAAGAAAACTGGCCGTTCTTTCCAAAACGCTGCTTAGATAAAGAAGCTCCATTGCCGCCGTCACCTCGTCTCGCCGAGATGGGCCGGCCAGCTCAAAGAGCCGGGCCAGAATTCCATGGTCCTCATAACTGCCTCCAAAAATATTCCAGGTCTTAAGATCTATCTCCCGGCCCTGACATAATTTCTTGACCTGATCTTGAACTCGTTCTCGTTCCTTTTCATCGGAGATCAGCTCCTCAGCCAGACGACGAAGAACCTGAACAGTCGTTCCCATGACGCGGCCGACGTGCTGGTGGATTGATGAAGCCGAGGTGCGGGTTTGAAGTTCAGCGAGCATCTGATCCATCTGTTCCCTGGCGGAAACGAGCGCCTGGGGAATCTGCGCCGCCTCAGTGATCGGCTCGACGGAGTTGAACCCTTCCTGGCGGGCCTTGAGCGCCGCCAGCCGGGTCGCTTCCAGAGCCAACCCTTTCCGCCGCTGCACCGCTTTCACCGCGTCAGACTCGCTGGCCTTGACGGAGAACATTTCTCCTTTTCGTTCGGCGAACCGAATGGCCGCCGCAGTCAGCCGCGGCTTGATGAGGAGGGCCACCCGAGGGTTCGATTCTTCCAGCCCAGCGGCGGCAGGAGCCGTCATCCGCTGTTGCGCTTTATGAACGATCGCCAAGACCCGGTCGATCTGCTCCTGCGGGGCCCCATTCAAGAGGAACATCCCGCCCGTCGCCAGCCAATGGTCCTTGCCGAATTTCTCGGCCGGCAGGCCGGTCGTGATGTCCACCAGGGCTTCCCGAACGGCCTCGTCCCGCGGCTTCCAACGGCGATTCGACAGCATCTGCTGTTCGTACTGGATGGCTAGATCCGCCTCCGTGACCATCTGGTTCCGTTCGAACCATTCTCCGAAGCGGGCCTGGAAAGCTTGGACGGCACGCGGCAGATCCTCCTCGGAGGCGCCGGCCACCTGTTCGAAACCTTTGAACATTTCTCTGGCCCGGAGCTCCTGGCGAACCACTTCTTCCCGCAGACCGGTTCCCAAAAGAGGTCTGTAATCATCCGTCCCGAAACCAAACGCCCGGTAGACCGCCTGGCGCCCCTTCGAATCCCGTTCCTCCCAGTTCAAGATCGGCTGGCCGTTTTCATCAACGCCCCGGCCCGCCGCGTACCAGTTCATGATGTCCCGGTCGAACCAGACCCGGTGGCGCCCCTGCGCGACGAAGTCCAGCGCCGTCAAAGCGCTGTTCGGGTGCCCCTCCAGCATCAGGTCCCTCAAGTGGGCAGGGTCCAAGGCCATAATTTCCGGATGAGTGACCGAGAAAACCACCACATCCTGGCTTTGCAGATCCTCCAGAAATTTGTCGCCGGGGCCCCGAAGCCGCAGAACTAACGGATGAATCTTGCCGGCGACTGCCTCCTTCAACCCTCTCTGTTCTTCCGGTGAAAGATCATTCAACGGCACCCACTCCTGCGGGAATGTCCAATGCTGTTGGGCATCGGCCTTCATCTGCGCCGGGGAGATCCCCTTGGACTGAAGCAGTTCCTGCGTCTGGGTCGCCACATTTCCCAACAGTTCCTTTGTCTCGGAGCTGAAGCCCAGTAGATCCTCACTGGAAACTCCAGGCACGACGGTAATGGTGATGTCCCCCACCGTCGTGTGGACGGGGAATGCCTCCTTCAGCCGATTGACAATCGCCTGATCCCTCGGAAGCTCGAAATCCGGAACACCGGCCAACTCCTTCGCCAGGTACCGCCTCACCTTCTGATCTTCAGGATCGTTCGAATCGGGGCGGAATCCTTCCCAGGCCAGCCGGGCCAGGATCTGGCCCTCTTCGTCGAGAGAAAGGGCCACTTCCTTCCCGAAGCCGCTTAAGATCATCACCGCCCGCATGATCCAGGCGAACCGGACGTCCGGCTGGGAAGGATAATTTTCATCCCCCTTGTAGGTCCCATAGAAATGGACCCGAAGCTGGTCGGGATCAACGATACCGGCCGTCGGATTCAGCGCCTTGGCTTCCTTCGCCGCCTCTGGAATCTGCCGGGTCATGGTGAAGACCACCGAACGGTTCACCTGTTCCGCCGGCAGGGTCAATTTCCGCTCCGCCCAGTTGCTCCAGAGGGCGGAGTGCAGATCCTGGAGCCGCGCCAGAAGCGGACTGGGCACGCCGGTCAACTCCAGCAGTTGTCGGATCTTTGTCACGTGGAAGACGGGGATGCCACCGGTAACGCTGATGTACCTGCCGAAATGCTTCCCCAACGACTTCGCGCCGTCCAGGCCGAACCTTTTCTCCAGCGCTTTCTGAGAAAGCAACTGCAGGGCCGCCCAACTTTCCCATTCCATTACCGTCTCGAAATTCTCTTGAGCAGCCGCCAGCTCGACGGCCATTTGGATGACTCCTCGGTGCAGGTGTTTCGGGACTCCAATCTGAGAAAGCTTGGCGGCATCCTGATGAGTGGCCACGAACAGCTTGAATAAAATGTCTTTCGGGATGCAGTAGCCGGCGGTCGGCCCGGCCTGGTAAGACTCTCCCTGCTTGAGTGCAGCCGCCGTCAATCCCCCACGCTGATCAAACTGATAAGCCAAGTCTTCGATGTCCCCCCGTCCCAGCCGGTCGACGAAGTAGGCCTGGACGTTCCGGATCGCCCGGACCATCGCCATCCACTGATTCTCAGATACCTTCAGGTTCTCGGTTTCCACAATGGTGCGAATCTGCGGATTAAAGTTGATGAGCTCGTAGAACCGCTTGCCGTGAGCCGCCGCCAGCGGATCCGTGACGCCGACCCATTGGGGCAAGACTTCCACCGATTCCTTCTCACCCTTGCCCAAGTTCACGCGGCTGTTGGCGTAGATCAGGTGATACCGCTTGCGCCCACCGGTCGGGCGGAGCCTCCCATCCTTCGTCTCCTGGATGGTCCCGCTGCAGTAGGCGTACCGAGGATCCAACATTTTTGGGTGAAGAGAATGAGCGGAAACCGTCTCACGACGGGCGGTAGTCCGCGCCAAGGCGGTATGATCCCGGTACCAGCGACGCACCCGGTCCTGCAGATGGAGTTCCGGATGCCGCTCATCTAGATTCTCCAGCGCCCTCCGCCGGGCCAACCAGCGGACCGTGTCTTTAATCTCCTGACTATAGAGAGGCGATTCCTCGATTGCCCCATCGATCGCTTCCACCTCAGTCCTTCCATCCTGCCGGAGCTGAGTTATCCGCTGGGCCAAGTCGGGATCGAGCTTGTTGCGCTGCCAGACCTGCTCAAATGCTTCTTGCTCAAAATGATGAGTCCACGACTTAGTATAATTGTCGTCCGGGGACCTTCCTGGTTTCCCGATGCGTCCCGTCACGAGGGGATGATCTGGATCCTCCGGATCGAGGATGTAACCGGGTCCCGCTTCCACCTCCGCCATTTCCACCAGGACCGCCAGACGTGCCAGCTCCTCCTGGAGCGACAGATGGTCACCGATCACCTGCTGAATCGCCCGTTCACGAGAGAATCCTTGCGCCTCGTACTGCTCGACGATCGGCTCATAGCCGAATTCCCGGATCACCTTCCATCCCAGGATTTGAATCCGGTCGGCGTACTTCTTCATCCCATCCTTGACTTCCTGCTCAAGATCCAACCCGAGGCGGCGGCCTTCACCCCGAAGGAGATTCCGCAGAGCCATCTCCTCCTCGAGAACCACCTGGATGAATCCCTCCACCAGCCCGGGCGCTTCCGTCGTCAGCATATGGAAAGCCGGCAGAGGCCGGCGCTGCGCCAAGACAATTCCCTGCAAGCGGTCTGTCTCGGTTCGAAGAGTTTCGGCCTTCGACTGGGATCGGCTGATGCACTCTTTGCAGAAACCGGTGTAAATCGGCTCCCGAGAATCGCCCAGCAATAGTGCCCGCAGAGCTTCCACCCGATCGATAAAATGCTGTTTCCGCCACTGCTCTTCAGTAAACCGCTCAACTTCCTCGATCCGCCGGTCAAACTCACTGGCGATCCAAGCCGCCACCAAAGCCACTCTATTGAGAAGGACTTCTCGCTTCCCTGAATCCTCCATCTGCTGGAATGCTCGACGGTGCGCCGCTTCCTCGGGCAGGCCCTGCTTCATCAGCTCGGCGGCCGCTGCCATGAGGGCCGGATTCGTGCGAACCACGATCTCGCGCGCCAGCGCCAGATGCTCGGAATCCATCGTCTTGTCAATGTTCAGCGCCCAGTAGTCGGCCATCTGCCGGACCGTCTGCTCGAGCCCTTCCTGGTCCACTTCAAACACGGTGACGGTATGTTCATCCACTTCGATCGTCCGCTCGTAGATAAAGAGGGGCGCCGCTTCGATAATGTCCGTCGCCTCGGCCACCCAGTCGTAGCTGGGGCTCATGTAAAGGTTCTGACCGCCTAAACGGGTCAGTTTCCGGAGGACCTCTTCCTGCTCCGGCTTCTCCTCCAGCTCGTTTGCCTTGAACTTTTCCGACCCGGTGGGGGATGGCCTCTGCATCAGCACGCTGTAGGCCGCCGCATACGATTCTCCTTGAAGGATCGCTTTCCAGAGTTGATCCATCGCGTCGGCGATCCGGCCCCCCTTGTCCGCGAACTCGGTGAGTCGCTGCTGAGTTTCCCGGAAGCCGACCGTTAGATTCTCCTGCGGAAGACGTCTGGAAACCCCTTCGGTGCTCGCCGCGACCACCTGATCCTTCGCCTGCTCCATCACCTTAGACGCCTGGCTGTGGAAGATTTCCAGGTTTTCTCGTAATTGTTGGAGCGCGCCCGCGTACTGAGTTGAGGCAACAACCTTGCCGGGTCCGAACACCAATTGCCGGATCCGGTCCGCTCCCGGTCCCAAGTGGGCCAGCAACTCCTTGACTCGCCCAACCGCTTTCCTCAATTCCTCCTGCGCCGAAATCGGAGCCGCATTGGCGATCTTCTCCAATTCCGCCAGCAGTTCCTTGCCCCGAGCCACTTCAAGAAGGAGCTGAGCGGCATGGACAATCTCCGCCGTCTTCAAAACATAAGCGCTGTTGGCGAACAACTGCGCCTGGTTGCCGAAGGCCCGGCTCTCGCGGCCGCCGACCAGGACCGGATACGGCAGATCCTCCGGAAGCCATTCTTCCCTAACCACGGTGCTCATCCGCTCGGCGTTACCCTGCTCCACATCACGGTCGTAATCCCGAATCACCTCGTAGGCGGCCCGACGTCTGGCATCCACATTGCCCTCCTCCATGGCCTGCCGGAAAGCAATCCGGTCATACGGCAGGTCAATAAGAAGTTGGCCCATCAGCCAGGAGACCCATTTGTCCCGATAATTCCGGATCGCCGTGATCTGCCCGCGCGCGGATGAAGAAGGTTCCTCATTCAAACGTTCTTCCAACGTCAGCGTATCCATTCCAGAAAACTCAGTGGGGTTCAGATCTGCGGACTTTGAGTCGGAGGCATCCTGGAGGAAAAGGGCCCATGTATTTCCATGATCAATGTAGATAGAGCGAAGGATCGCCTGAAGATTCTGCCGCTCCTGGGCCGTCATCCCCTGGTACAGCCCCAGCGTCAGATGGATTGCTTCCCGAGGGGTGAACCCAGCCGCCATAGCCGCTTCATGGAAAAGGCCGACCGCGTAAAGAAGCGGCCGCCCGGCATTGAATTCCCGCCCGTTCAGCTCGGAGGCCACCGTGGTGTCGAGACGAACCGCCGGCTCCTCATCGGTAAAATCCAGAGTCATTGCGTGGTTGGCCCTCATCTCGACCGGAAGAACCCTGCGGCCTTCCTCCTGAAGGCGTTTCCAGACCCGCTGGATGACTGGAATGGAAGAACGCACATTCAACCAACGCAGTCCATCATTGGCCCACTCCATGACCCGGTTCGCCGAGGAAGAATCCTCCGCGGACAGATCCTCCAGGCCGTTGGCCCCTCCGGTCATCGTGGCCCCGGCCAAATCCCAGACCGTCTTCATCGGCAACAGCCGCCCGACCTTTCGTTTAGCAACGGGGATTCCTGTTTCTATTACCCGTTCTACTTTAGTCGTGAATCCTTTGGCCGGCCCCGTGACGAAGGCTTCTTCCAAACCTGCGCCGAGCGGAGCCGAAGCACCGGCCTTCAGCGGGCTCCAATCCTCGGCAGCGGGTCCGGTCAAACGGGCCTGGTAGAGGAGAAATTCCACTGGCCGCTGACCCGACACATTCCCCGAGGCGGCCGCTTGAAGAGTTGCCGACCCTGCGAACCGTTGTTTGGCGAACTCAACCAGGGCGGCGATCCGCGCAATCTCGACCCGGTTAAATGGTCTTCCCTCATCCGGCCGGCTGATCTGAATGACATTGGGGCGAAGTTGGGAAAGCTCTGGATCGTAGCGTCCGAGATAAACCAGCGTCCCGGGCCACGAATTCGGAAACACCCTGAAACTTTCAGGATCGTCGTCCATGAAAAGGGCCATCGAAGGGCCTATTCTCTCTTTCTCAACCCATTGGAGAAACAAACGTCCTTTTGAGGACCCCTCCTCGTTGACATAAATCGGAATCGCTCCCTTCCGAGCCCAGTTAGGCAGCCGGTTTAAAACGCCCTCGTGGAGCTGCGTCGCGTCTAAGGAAGAAAGCAACAGCAGGCGATTGACCGGACTCAGGCTGATAAAGTGGTCATAGACCTGACCGGTTTCATCGGAGAGAATCCCGTTTCTTCCGGCGGCCACTCCCACGACGCCCACCGCCAATACCCTGACGGGGGGCCGTTGCAAAAGGGGAGAAAGCCGCTCGAAGATCTGATCCGGCGAGAGGCCTGGGCCTGGAGGAACCTGCTGAAGGAGAGAGATAAGATGATTGCGCACCCCGATCAACTGCCTTCGGAAACGGCTCCGCCTCTGCGACAACGGAGATCCCGGATCGTACAGCGCCAAAGCGGGCGCAGGGCGCGGAGGATGGTCATTGTGCCGGCTCAACCGTTCCACCGCATCGAGCGCCGTCTCGATATCGGAACCGTCAAGGAGCGGGATGCCAATCAACGCCCGGGCAGCCGCCACCCGAACGTCATCCAGCACACTGGGATCATCCATGATTTTCAGCAGTTCCGGAAGAGCATGCGGGTCCTTCGAGCGCCGCAGTTCAAGAACCCGGCGATGCATCTGCCTGCCCGCCTTGTCAAACCAGAAGCTGGCGGGACGGATCTCGACCTCTTCCTTCTGGGCGTACTGCTCCAGTCTCCAGAACGCCCCGTCGGAATCCAGCGGCTCCTCCATTCCGGCGGCGGGAGGGGCCAACGGCAATTTCTGGATTGCCTCAATCAGGCCCTTTTGGAAGTTGCGGAAAGCTTCCAAGACTTCTGGCTCTTCCGCTCCTTCCGGAAGATTGTTGAAGCATCCAGGTAAATAGTAGATGTTTTTCCTCCATCTTGCTCTGCTGGTATCGGTATAGAATTGGAGATAGGGCGTTGGTATCTTAATTTGTTTTGTTTTATCAGGCATCGTCTTGATCTTAAAAGCCTGGGTCTGGCCACGAATGTTGATTGAAAGATAGGGGTATTCTGTATCATCCACATGGAACCTAAGAACCGCTTGGAACTCTCTTCCATCAATGGGGAATCCAAGACGAAACCAAACCAGTCCTGTCTTCTCTAGGGTCGGCTCACTTCTTTTTATAATTCGAGCCGAACTTTTCGATGGATCCTGGCCCAGGGCCTCTAGAAGAAAACTGAGGGTTTGCAGGAATCCCAATCGGGCCTGCCGGAATGGTCTATAGCTCTTATAGGCCAATGTATATTCGGGTTGTTTACTTAACTCATTGATTTCATTCTGGACCTCCCGTCGCGTCTGCAGCAAGCCCCCCACGAAGGGATCGGCCGACCGAATCAAACCCCGGGCTTCCCATCCCTTAAACGCCTGCCCGATTCTCTGTTGCCATTCCAATTTCTCTCTCTCCTCCATTCCGGCGGCGGGAACAGGAGGGACGGGAACACCCGCGATGAGAATCGTGCCGTCGTCCCGGCCGGCGGCCACTTGGGTGCCGTCCAGGTTGAAGGCAAGACTCAAGATCTTTGTCGGCTGATTTTCATTGGGGCGCCGGAATCCTAAGGGCCAGCCGGTGACGGCATCCCAGAATTGGATCGTCCCTGCTTCGCCAGCCGAAGCCAAGATTCTGCCATCGGGACTGAAGGTCAGAGCCAGAATCTCCTTTTTCTCCTCGAGAGGGATCTCCTGAAACGACCGCCTCATTGCATTCCAAATGCGAATTCTTCCCTGATCATCCCCGGCAGCCAGAATCTTTCCCTTCGAACTGGGATCGAAGGCCAGACTGATGATCTTGCCGCTGTTACCTTGGAGGACCAAGAATCTCCTGCTCTGAATCTGGACGTTGTGAAAGGGGTCGGCAAGCTCTAGAAGTTTCCATAACTCCACTGTTCCTGTACTGGTGCCGAGGGCTGCCACCCAGCCATCCATGTATCTTCCCCGACTCACCTTCTCCGGATCCTCCGGCTTGACAGCAACACTCAACACCGCCCCCTTCTCTGGTTGAAGTTGCCCCAGAATCCCCATCGGCTTATCTAACCCTTTGAGCTTGCGATCCGGATCCAGATTCTGGATGACGGCCATTGCACCTTCTTTGCCAGCGATCACCATCGAGGTGCGGCCAGGCGACAACGCGATGCTGTCTGGATGAAGGGAATCGGCGTCAATCCGAAGCTCCGGAGGATAGAAAATCCTCGTTGGAAACCGCATATTATTCCCAACATCCCAGCTGACGGCGGATCGATTGCCTACCACCAGCACGGCGCTCCCGGTCCGCCGGAAAGCCACAACCAACACCTGTTCATCGGGTTCATGCTTAAAGACCGGCCGGCGAGCTGTTCCTTTACTATCCCAAATTCGAATCTCTCCATCGCTGGCCGAAGCCAGCAGACCCCTGTTCCTCTTCCCTGTGTTGAACGCCACTTTCCGCACCGGCCCTTTGTGCCCATGGAGGACCTTTACCTCTTCCTCCAGCCCGGCCTGGGTCGCGCCCGGCGTGGCGGGCGGCCCAGCGGATTCGGGCGGCGCCGGTTTCCAGGGTTTCTGGAAATCTTGCCAAAGGGCCTCTGCAAGCCCCGTAAGCGCCCTGGAATCCTTATATTCTCCCGTGAAGATGAGCTCCGTCAGGTAACCGATTGCGAGCGCAAGCTCCTGGTCATCTCTCAGGTTCCTGTCAATCCGTGGAAGGATATCCGACACAGTCTCTTGATACACTTTGGATCGGATCCCCTCCCGCTCGTTCTCCTCTACCCCTTTCACTTTCTCGGCCAGTTGTTGGGCCGCGGATTGAAGGGTTGGCAGTACGTCCTGGACAAAGATCCGAACCTCATCCTTGCTGGCGAAAGCATAACCCTGCCCAAGTCTCTGCCCTTCTTCCCCTTCTAGAAGCTGCATGGCGTAGGTCGACCCGATTCCGAAACGGCGCTGGAGAATTCCCCACAGTTCACCGCCAGAACTCTTCAGGATCTGCTCCCGCTGCGGATATGGATATCTCCACCAACGCTGTCTGAAGATGAAGAAACCATCCGATCCTTTCAAATCTCCTCCGGCCGAGGGATAGAAAAGATCCCTGTTTAATTGTTTTTCCAGTTCGGACAGTTGGGGAGCCGCAGGCCCCTGCGAGGAAGATCCCTGTGCGCCGGCCCCCCGTCCAACAGTCGAGGCGGCCCTAGGTTCCGCTGAAGAAGGGGGCTTATGTTTATCATCTTCAATCCGCGCCGCGTTATAGGCACTGAGCGCCCGTCCACCGGTCGGTTTAGCTTGGAGAGACCGGAGATGCCTGCCTAACTCCACATAAGAGGGTACGCTGACCCCCTTCTTGGCGCCCTCGATAAGATGAGAAGACGTTTCGAAAACCACAACCTCGGGGGGATCGTTTCCATGCAAGGCGAAGAGAATCGAATCCACCTGCTGGTCATTCAGCAGACTCCTAACTGTTTCCACCCTCAGTCCAGGATACCCTAATGAGTGAATCCATTTGATGTTGGTGGCTGATCCCAATTTCTTCTCGAAGAGGGACCGGAGATTCCCTCCCTGGATCACCCGCACGTTCCATTGTGACTGGGAATTAGGATCTCTCTGTTTGTAATACTGCTGGTAGGAATCGGTCAGGCGGATCAGTGCACCTTGAAGCAGCCCGATGAGATCGGCGTTATGCTTCTTCGCCCAGTTGGGCGCGGCACGCCCCAGCAATGGAAGGATGATCTGGATATCCAGCAGATCATGCCAGATCATGCTCCCCGGAGAAACCTTTCCTTTCTCTCGCTCATCTAGGTGATGTTGGTGTCCTTCTTTTTTGTCATTCAGGAATTCCTTGTAGCTGGTGAACTTCTCCTCCAGGCCGGCGGCGAGGGAAGGCGGATTGGATTCCCGGGTGATGGCTTGGGTGAGTTGCTGGCGATCTGAACCCGACTGCTCGCTCTCCTGGGTTTGGCGAAGGGCCCTTCGACTGGGCTCAGGGCTGGCTCCGGAAGGAACAGTCCAGGTGGTGAGTGAAGTAAGGATGAGAAGAAGGGAAACGAACGCCCTTGGGCTTGCCTTCATCGGGGAGTTTGCATTTGTCACTTTAAAGGTCAATAAAAGATTCTTCCAACGCATTCTCGAACTGGCATAAATGAACGCCCTGGGTTCAGAAATGGAACCCAGGGTGGAAATTTACAACTTGACCAAACTATACCTGATCCTCTCCCCTTTTGTCAAGGGAAGCGGATCAGAAACTCCATTACTATTAATTTACTTCTGTGGAGGAAGTTCCGGCAACGACTCCAGATCCTCTGCCGGCGGGGCTTCGGTCAAGACGGTCTTATCCCAGAGAACCCGCCCATCGAAGGTGACGAAGCTGACTCCGGCGATCTTCTCTCCCTCTAATCCGAGATCTTCGGACAAAACCTCTAAGGAGGTCCACTTCCCCAGCTCCGGAAGAAGGCCGTAATACCAGACCTCCTCATTCTCGCCGGGATTGAAGACCTCCTCTTCCCCTTCCCAGTAAACGCCGACTTCCTCTCCGCTGGCAAGCTTAAACTTGAGCATGATCCCCTTGGGCGGATCTTTGGGATCCAGCCAGACCTGCTGGACGATCATCCCGCTGTTCGACAGGGAAACCGGATCCGCGGTGAATCCGTGGGAATTCACTCCTTTGGCGGAAGGGTGCCCGTGGGACTTGGCGCCGCTTGAGAAAGTGGCCGTGTCCCAGACCCAGGTCCCTTGCGTTTTGGCGTTGGCCGGAAGATCGTCATCGAGCCAGACCGTCTCCTTGGCGGGAGCAGGCGCTGCCGGCTTCTCAGCCGCTGGAGGAGCCATCGGCCCCTCGGCGGACACCGCGCCGCGAACATCCAGGGTCAATCCAATAATGAGAGCTGTCAAAAACCAAACGGTTCGTTTCATCGTATACTTCTCCTTTCAAGAATTAACGACAAGCGGCTGGATCTCCCGCTTCGAGAACCGGAGAGCCAACCCAACAACGAGAAGCCCGCTTAAGACCACCCCCCACCGCCAAACCGGTTGAGCCCGATGCGCCAGCACCAGCGGAACCACGAGCATGGCCACCATGTTCATCACCTTGATCATCGGATTCAAGGCCGGTCCCGCGGTATCCTTCAACGGATCTCCGACGGTATCGCCGGTCACCGAGGCCTTGTGGGCCTCGGACCCCTTGCCGCCGTACAGCCCGTCCTCGATCAACTTCTTGCCGTTGTCCCAGGCGCCGCCGGCGTTGGACATGAAAACCGCCAGCAACTGCCCGGACAGGATCGCCCCACCTAAGAATCCTCCCAGCCCCGCTGTCCCGAATGCGTACCCAACCATGATCGGAGTCAGGATGGCTAAGAGGGCCGGCCCGATCAACTCTTTCTGCGCGGCCGCCGTGCAGATGGAAACAACCCGGGCATAATCGGGAAGGCGCTTCCCTTCCCAGACGGCCGGGTCCCGGAACTGATCTCTCACCTCCTGGACGATGAGACCGGCCGCCCGGCTGACCGCCCGGATGGTGAGACTGCTAAAAAGAAACGGCACCGCACCGCCGATCAAGATCCCGATGAAAACGGACGGCTCGGAGAGAGACAGCGTGGCCGCCACCTCCGCGTAGCTCTTTTTCAGGATCGTCCCGATGTCGGTGATGTAGGCGTTGAACAGGGAAACTGCCGCGATCACGGCCGAGGCGATGGCGATCCCCTTGGTGATCGCCTTGGTGGTGTTGCCCACCGCGTCCAGGTCGGCCAGGGTCTGGCGGGCCGCCGGCTCCAGGTGAGCCATCTCCCCGATCCCGTTGGCGTTGTCGGCGACCGGCCCGAACACATCCATCGAGATGTTGTTGCCGGTCAAGGTGAGCATCCCGATCCCGCACATCGCCACCCCGTAGGCGATGAAGGTCGGGTTCGTCCCCGCGTAGATCCGGACCGAAGCAAAGATCGCCACCGCGATCGCCAGGATCGCCCAGACGCTGGACTCGTACCCGACGGCGATCCCTTCAATGATCGTCGTGGCGTGCCCTGTCGTCGTGGCCCGGGCGATCCCCTGCACCGGCGCCTTGTGGGTGTCGGTGAAATATTCCGTCAGGCGATTCACCGTGATCGCCAGCAGAATCCCCACCATCGTCGTCCAGACCGGCCGCATGTCCAGCCCCGGAATCCCCCAGCTGATCCAACCCGGCAGGACCGCCGCCGTCACCGGAAAGCGGAGGTAAAAGAACCCCAGGATGCTGAATCCCAGGATGGAAGCGACCGCGGAAAGGATGAATCCGACGTTGATCGCCCGCATGGCGTTGCGCACCTGGTCCGAGGTCCGAACCGCGTAGGTCCCGATGATCGAGGCCAAGACCCCGATCGCTCGCACCAGGAGGGGAAAGATCACCCCCTTGTGCCCGAAGGAGGCCCACCCGAGGATCATCGCCGAGACCATCGTCACCTCGTACGATTCGAAGATGTCGGCCGCCATCCCGGCGCAGTCGCCGACGTTGTCGCCGACATTGTCGGCGATCGTGGCGGCGTTCCGGGGATCATCCTCCGGAATCCCCTTCTCGATCTTGCCCACGAGATCGGCCCCCACATCGGCCGCCTTCGTGAAGATGCCGCCTCCGACCCGCATAAAGAGGGCGAGCAAAGTCCCGCCGAATCCAAACCCCAGCAGCACCTCGTACGCCCGCTCTCCATACACCATGAAGATCAGCGTCCCCCCGAACAGGCCCAGCCCGTCGGTGAGCATGCCCGTAATCGTCCCGGTCCGGTAGGCGATCTTCAAGGCCTGGCCGAAACTGGTCCGGGCGGCGGCGGCTACCCGGACGTTCCCCCGGACCGCCAGATTCATCCCGACGAACCCGACCGTCGCGGAGAAACAGGCCCCCATGAAGAAGGCGCAGGCCCGCCCGATGGCCACATGATGTTCCTGCGCGGTAAAATAGAGGGCGCCGGTCAACAGCAGGATCAAGAAGACAATCGTCTTAAACTGCCGAGTCAAGTAGGCGTTGGAACCGGACTGGATCGCCTCGGCAATCTGGATCATCTTGGGAGTCCCGCGACCTTCGCGCAGAACCTGCGCCATCAGGAACCCGGCGTACAGCAGCCCCAGGACCGCCACCCCCAACACCGCCCAAAGCGCCCCCTTCTCCCACATCGAAAAAACCGGGCTGGTCATGAAAGAGAAATAATGAAACTCAGACATGGAACGCCTGCTCCCTTTTTGATCCGACAGAGACAATGGAAATCTTGACCCGAAGTAACTCCTCAAGCCGTTTCAAATACCGGCGCGCCGCCGGCGGCAGATCCTCGAAACAGGAGACTTGGGATGTGTCCATCAGCCACCCCGGATGCTCCTCGTAGACCGGCTCGATCTGGCTCCACCGATCGATGACGGCGGGGGGAACCTCAAGAAATTTTTCTCCCAGCCGGTAGCCGGTGCAGATCTTCACCCGGGGGCTGTCGTCCAGCACATCCAATTTGGTGACCGCGATCTCCGTGATCCCGTTCAACAGGATCGAGTGCCGTACCAAGACCGCGTCAAACCATCCGCAGCGCCGGGGCCGTCCGGTCGTCGCGCCGAACTCCTTGCCCTTGGAACGGATCTGCTCCATCAAGGGGGGCGGAAACTCCGTCGGGAACGGCCCCTCGCCGACTCGGGTCGTGTAGGCCTTCACCACTCCGATCACCTGGTCGATCCGGGTCGGGCCCACCCCGGTCCCCACGCAGGCGCCGCCGGCCGTGGCGCTGGAGGAGGTCACATAAGGATAGGTCCCGTGATCGATGTCGAGCCAGGTCCCCTGGGCCCCCTCAAACAGGATCGACTTCCCCTGCGTGATCGCCCGGTTCAGGACGATCGGGACCTGAATCACATATTTGGCGATCCGTTCCCGGTAATCGCAGTATTCCCGATAGATCGATTCGAACTCGAAAGGGGGCGCCTGGTACAGTTTCACGAACAGCTCGTTCTTTTCCTCCAGGTTCATCTGGAGCTTGCGCCGGAACACCTCGTCCTCCAGAAGGTCCGCCACCCGGATGCCGACCCGGGCCGCCTTGTCGGTGTAGCAGGGACCGATCCCCCGGCCGGTGGTGCCGATCTTGCCCGGGCCGACGATCGCCTCCCGGAGCTTATCCAGCGCCCGGTGGTAAGGGAAGATCAGATGCGCCGAATCGCTCAAACCCAGGTTTCCGTCGATCTCCACTCCCCGCTTCTTCAACGAATCGATCTCCTCCAGGAGAACCTTGGGATCCACCACGACCCCGTTTCCGATGATGCACAGCTTGCCCGGATGGAGGATCCCCGACGGGATCAGGTGCATCACGAACTCCTGGCCGCCGACGACCACCGTGTGGCCGGCGTTGTTGCCTCCTTGGAACCGGACGATGATGTCGGCCCGCTCGCTCAACATGTCGATGACCTTCCCCTTGCCTTCATCGCCCCATTGAGCCCCAACCACAACGGTGTTCGGCATTCTTTAGAGCTTTACCAGGGTAGCGTCCAGCACATCGGGCAGTTTCTTGATCTCCGCCAAAACCTGAGGGGAAGGGACTTGGTCCAGGTTGAGCACCGTGATCGCGTCGCCCCCCTGGTCCTTCCGGCCGAAGGTCATCCAACTGATGTTGATCCCTTTGGAGCCCAGGGTCGCTCCGATCCGGCCGATCATGCCGGGGCGGTCCAGATTCCGGACCACCAGCATGGCTCCCGAGGGAACCGCGTCCACATGGAAATCGTTGATCCGGACGATCCGGGGGTCGGACCGGGTAAAGAGGGTCCCGTCCACCTGGGTGGTTTTCCGGTCGGTCTCGACGGTCGTCACGATCAGATTGGCGAAATCCTCCGCCTCGGTCGCTTTCGACTCGATCACCTTGATTCCCCGCTCCTTGGCGATCACCGCGGCGTTGACGTAGTTGACCGACTCCTGCAGGGCGGGAGTGAGCAGTCCCTTGATGAAGGAGATGGTCAGCGGCGCCAGCTCCAGCCGGACGATCTCGCCGACGTAGCGGATCCGGACGGCCCGGATGTGGCCTTCCACCAATTGGGCCTGGAGGGATCCCATCCGCTCGATCAGCTTCAGGTATGGCTCGATCAGTTTGAGCACCTCCGGATCGACGCAGGGAACGTTGACGGCGTTGCGGATCCCTTTGCCCAAGAGGCAGTCCCGGACGCTGACCGCGATCTCCCGGGCGACGTTCACCTGCGCCTCCTCCGTCGAGGCCCCCAGGTGGGGCGTCACGACCACTTGCGGCAGGCCCAGCAACTCTTTGTTCGCCGGCGGTTCCTGCTCGAACACATCCAATGCGGCGCCGGCCACCTTCCCGGAACGGATTGCCTCCACCAGCGCTTTCTCATCCACGATCCCGCCCCGGGCGCAGTTCACGATCCGGACCCCCTTTTTCATGAGGGCGAATTCCTTTTCTCCGATCAAGGCCTTCGTCTCATTGGTCAGCGGGGTATGAACGGTGATGAAGTCGGCCCTCTTAAACAGATCCTCAATCCGCGCGACCGGCTCGGCATCCAGCTCCCGAGCCTTCTCCTCGGAAAGATACGGGTCGTACACCATGATCCTCATCCCGAAAGCGACCACCCGCCGGGCCACTTCGGAACCGACCTTCCCTAAGCCGACGATCCCCAGGGTCTTGCCGTACAGTTCCACCCCCATGAAAGCGGACCGGTCCCACTTGCCTCCTTTGAGAGTGGCGCTCGCCTGCGGAATATTCCGGGTCATGCTTAAGAGAAGAGACATCGTGTGCTCCGCTGTGGAAATCGTATTCCCCCCGGCGGCATTCATCACAATGATCCCCCGTTTGGAGGCAGTCTCCACGTCGATGTTGTCCAAGCCGGCTCCGGCCCGCCCGATCACCTTGAGCCGCCCGGCTTTGTCCAGCACCTCTTTGGTCACCTGCGTTCCAGAGCGGACCACGAGCCCATCGTACTGGCCGATGATTCCCAACAGCTCTTCGGCCGTCAGTTTCGTTTTCACATCGACGGAAACTTGATTCTCCGACTTTAAAAGATGAATCCCCTCTTCCGCCAACGGGTCAGTGACCAGGATCCGGATCGATTCAGCCATGCAGCACCGCCTTCCAACCCATTGAACTGAGCACCTTTTCCAATGCGGCCAGCCCCACCCGGATTTCCTCGGGACCGATCGCTCCCATCGTCGCGATCCGAAAAATTTTCCCGGCCAGCTCCTTGCCCTGGCCGCCGGCCAGAACGATCCCTTCCTCCTTCCGGAGCCGCTTCAACAGCTCTTTCCCATCGACACCGGCGGGAACCTTGACCGAGGTCACTCCGTTGCTCGAGCAGGCCGGATCGGTGTACAGCTCCAATCCCAGTCCCTTGATCGTTTTCCGGACCGATTCCGCGAGATTTCGATTATTCGCCAAGACCTGATCGAGTCCCTTCTTTTGAATTATTTTAAGCGACTCGGCCAATCCGATGATTAAGGAGATCGCCGGGGTAAAGGGGGTATCCGTCTCCTTCCAGGCCTCCCGGGCCAGCCGCAGATCCAGATAATACCGGCCAGAGGTGGAGCGGTCCACTTGTTCCCACGCCCGGGCGGACAGGGCGATAAAGGCCAGCCCCGGGGGAAGCATGAGTCCCTTCTGGGAACCGCTTACCGTCACGTCGACGCCCCAGCCGTCCATGTCGAACGGATCCGCCCCTAGTCCGCTGATCGCGTCGACGACCAAGAGGGGCTTCGGGCCGATCGCCGCCCTCAAACCCTTGATGTCGAACACGACCCCGGTTGACGTTTCGCACAGGGTGGAGAAAACCGCCTTGATCGACGGGTTCTTGGTCGTTTCCTGTTTGACGGATTCTAAGTCCAGCGGTTTGCCCCATGGAGGATTGAATTCCACCACGGAAATCCGGTACGCCCGGCAGATCTCGGCCCAGCGCTCCCCGAATTTCCCGCCCTGAATCACCAAGGCCGTCTCCCCCGGCGACAGCAGGTTCACCACCGCCGCCTCCATCGCCCCGGTCCCGGAACTGGTGAAGATCAAAACATCCTGCTGGGTCCGGAAAACGGTTTTCAACCCGGCCCCGACCTCCTTCAGGATCGCCTGGAATTCCGGCGTCCGGTGGTGGGGGATGGGACGCGCCATCACCTGGCGGATCTCGGGAGGAACCGGTGTCGGTCCCGGCGTCAGTAAGATCGGGTCACGCACCATGGGTCATTTTTGCTTTCCCACGATCACCTCGTCGACGATCCCGTACTGTTTGGCATCGTTCGCCGACATGAAGAAATCCCGGTCGGTGTCCTTCTGAATTTTGTCCAGCTGCTGGCCGGTGTGCCGGGCCAGGATCTCGTTGAGCCGGTCCCGCATCCGGAGGATCTCCTTCGCTTGGATCGAGATGTCCGACGCAGCCCCCTGCGTCCCGCCCCAGGGCTGGTGAATCATGATCCGGGCCTCCGGCAGGCTGTACCGTTTTCCCTTGGTGCCGGCGGCCAGCAGCACCGCCCCCATGGAACTGGCCTGCCCGATGCAGTAGGTGGCCACGTCGGGCTTGACGAATTGGATCGTGTCGTAGATCGCCAGCCCCGCCGTCACCATCCCGCCGGGAGAGTTGATGTAAACGTTGATGTCCTTGTGCGGGTCCTCCATCTGAAGGAACAGCATCTGGGCGATGATCAGGTTGGCGATCAAGTCATCGATCCCGGAACCGATGAAAATAATCCGGTCCTTCAACAGACGGGAATAGATGTCATAGGCCCGCTCCCCTCTTCCGGTCTGCTCCACGACAATCGGTACCAACATCTGGTTACGTTCGGTCATTGATGGTTGCCTCCTGAATAATGAGATCGAACACCTTCATCCGAACAATGTTCCAACCCAACTCCTCCAGAAGCTCCCGTGCCTCTAAATCCTTCCGGACCTCCTCGACGGAAACCTTGAGCCGGTCCGCCAAGGCCTTCAGCCGGGCTTCTATCTCCTGTGCGGTCGCCGAGATCTCTTCGCTGGCGGCGATCCGGCGCAGAATGAAAAACAGCTTCACCTGTTTGAGCGCGTCCAGCTTCGCCTGCTCGGCAAGAAGTTTGGCCCGCTCTTCCACCTCCGACGGCGGCACACCCTGGTTCATCAATTCCAGGGCCCGCTCCTTCAAGAGCCGCTGCGCCTGAGATCCGACCAAGGAGGGGGGCACATCGAAATTCCATCCTTCCAGCAGCTCATGGATCGCCTGCGACTCCAAGGCCTGGCGCTGGGAGGCCTCCCCTTCTTTCTGCAGGCTTTCTTGAATCGCCTGCTTCAACGCCGCGAGCGTTTCAAAGGAGCCGACCGATCGGGCGAAGGCGTCGTCGAGAGCCGGCAGGCGCTTGGCCTTGATCGTTTTAAGTTCCACGGTGAGGGTTCGTCCCTCCTTCACCGGGAGAGACCTCCCTTCACCCGGAGTCAGCCCCAGCAGTCCCTTTAAAATTCCATCCGGATCCTTCTCCTTGGAAAGATCCAGCGGGATGATCAGATCCCGGCGCTTCACCGGTGGCTTGCCCGGACTCTGCTCGGTGACATTGGCCAGAAGGAAATCTCCCTCGGCGGCGGGCCGGGACTCCAGCACCGGTTCCAACTGGGCCTGAGATTCCTGCATGCGGGCGAGGACCCGGGAAAGATCCTCTTCCGTCACTTTGACCTTGGGGCGAATTAAGGAGAGCCCTTTGTACCGCCCCAGCGGCACCTGGGGGGCCACCTCCAGCCTGGCCGAGTAGGAGAGTTTGGTCTTCGGATCAAACTGGAGGTCGGTCACCGACGGCCGACCGACCAGATCCAGCGATTCCTGCTGCTTCAAGGCCTCTTCCAATGAGTGGGCGACCAGGCGGTTTAAAACCTCTTCCTTCGCTTTTTCCCCGTGATACCGCTCCAGAAGATCCCGGGGGGCGAACCCTACCCGGAAACCGGGCACGAACGCATTTTTCTTAAGCTCCCGGTAGACCGCCTCGAACTCCGCCTCGATCTCCTCGCGGGGAACCTCGACGTGAAGCTCCTTCTGGCAAGGAGCGATCTCTTTTAATCTCGCAGTGACAGCCACCTGGGTCGTTCCCATTCGCTAAGGACGGTGGGGCCCGTTCCGGCGCCGGTTTTCCACCTGTTTCGATTCATGGCGCCGAAGCTGTTCTTTCAGCTTCATCAGTGCCTCCTCCATGCAGGTCAGCAGATCCCGCTGGTCCTTGGCCTTGCCCACCAGCGTTAAACCTTTGGTCGTTAACGTCAGCTCCGCCGTGTAAAAGTACCTCTCCCGGCCGAAGATCGCGTGCAGTCCCAGGATCTCATGGCCGAAATGCTCCAGCTTCTCGAGCTTGGACATCAAAAGCTCTCGAAACAGCTCCGGAACTTCTACATGACGGGCCGTCAGGGTGACGCGCATAAAAACTCCGTCATTGCGAGTCCGCCTCCACCGTCATTTCGAGGCGGCGAAGCCGCCGAGAAATCTCGAGATCTCTCACTTCGTTCGAGATGACGTTCGCGTGAGATCCCTCGGCGACTTCGTCGCCTCGGGATGAGTTCGGCCAACAAACTTATGTTCGCTTCGCTCCATAAGTTTCGGCCTCACTCACATTTGGAACTTCGGGCCCAGATACAGCTCCCGGGCCTTCGGGTCCTGGATCAGATCCTGGGCGCCCCCGGTGATCAACACCCGGCCCTCGGCCATCAGATACGCCCGGTCGGTAATAGCCAGGGTCTCCCGGACGTTGTGATCGGTCAGCAGGATCCCCAACCCCCGGCTCTTTAATCCCCGGATGATCTCTTGGCATTCGGCCACGGCGATCGGATCGATCCCCGAAAAAGGCTCATCCAGCAGGAGGAACGTCGGCTGGGTCACCAGGGCCCGGGTAATCTCCAGACGCCGCCGCTCCCCTCCGGAAAGGGTATCGGCTTTGGCTTTCGCTAACCCCCGCAGTCCCAACTCATCTAAAAGCTGCTCCAGCCGATAGAGCCGTTGGGCTCGAGACAAGTTCAAGGTCTCCAGGATCGCCAGGATATTCTCCTCGACCGTCAGCCGCCGGAAGATCGACGGCTCCTGAGCCAGGTACCCGATCCCGATCCGGGCCCGTTGGTGCATCGGCCGGCGGGTGATCTCCTGGCCGTTAAACAGGATCCGGCCGTTCTCCGGCGGGATCAACCCCACCACCATGTAGAAGGTGGTGGTTTTTCCCGCCCCGTTGGGTCCTAAAAGACCGACGATCTCTCCCCGGTGGACGGTCAGAGCCACCTGGTCGACGACCCGCCGCCCGTTGTAGCTCTTGGCCAGCCCCTGCGTTTCTAAAAGAGATCCGTTACTGCTCATTGTCTTGAGGAAGCATCACCATCCGTGTATGGCCCGTCAGGCGGGTCCGTTTGGGTGAACCCCAATAATTGGCCCGCTGGGCAGTGGCCCTTTGGTTCCCACGATGAATCTGCACGTGCCCCCAAAACCGGGCTTCCTGAATCTGGTTCGTCTCGGACGTCAAAAGAACATCGAGCCGATCGGACCGAATGAACCCCTGCGCGTCCCGGACCAGGACGTTGCGCCAGAACCGGGCCTTGTGCTGGACATAATCGACCTCCATCGGCCCGTCGCAGGTCACCACCGTCTGCCCTTCCTCCCCTTGAAGGGTCACGGTGATCTTCCGTTCCACCCGGGCCCTTTTCAGCTTCGGGAACCCGACACCGCCGATCCCGAGCACGGTCATCCCGGGCCGGCTGATGTTGAGCCAATCCAGGGTCCGGGCCATATCCCGCTCATGCCACCACTGGAGCGACTCCGTCGTGAGCCGCCCCCCGTCGGAGGTAGTCACCACCACATTCTTCTGGAGATAAATGTCCTGGGTGGTCTTCTGGTACCGCCCCCGGTTGGCGGTGAGCTTCACCTCCACATCCCCGAAGCTCCTGGCCGTCACCGGAGAAAGCTGAACGATCTCCCCCAGAAGATCGGCCGTCTCCCCCTGGACCTCCCATTTCTTGCGGCCGTTGTCCGAGTGCCCAACCAGGGTAAAGACAGAAACCGCGTCATTCGAGGAGGCGATTGGAGGAGGCGGCGGGCCGGCTTTCTTTGAACATCCCAGAAAGCCCACTAAAAAAATCAGACAGCAGAGGACCGCTCTCATCGTGAAACAGACACTATATCAGACGGTTAGGAAAAGTCAATGAGCGGACGGCGCGGTCGCTGTGGGGGCCGACTCCGATTCCGGAGAAACCGCCACGAGCCATTTTAAACGAACGGCGAGCGGACCCTGCTGATTCGGGGCCTGCGCCTCCAACTGCATGGATTGAAGGGGGAACAGAAATTTCGAGAGGGAAGAGGTCAAGCTGTCCAAGAAGGCGGCCGTTTCCCGGGTGCTGGCGGCTCCCTTCAGCTCCAATCCCACCAGATTCGCCGCGACAGCCGGCCGGTCCGGGAGGTCCGACTGGACGGTCTTCTCCACCACTCCCACCATGAGGGTCACGTCGTGGAACCCGAACCGCTCTTTCGCCGACGATTCCAGGGTCTTGGCCAACTCCGGCAGGGTCTTGAGAGCGGCCAGCCGGCCTTCCAGCTCGGCCACTTGGGCCCGGAGTTTCTCCAAATCCGGGCTGCCTGCTTTCGCTACCTGAGCTTTCGCCGCCGAAAGCTGCTCCTGGAATTTCAAGAACTGCCCCCGCTGATAATTCAATTGCCGGGCCGCCTGCGTGTAGACAAAAACCAGAAGCCCAACGACCAGGACCTGGAGTCCCAAACCGCCCAGCAGATGTTTTTCCCGCCGGTTCGCTTCAGGAAACATCTGAAACCCTCCGCGCCTTCAACTGAAAGTGCCAGACCTCCTGAGTCTTGGGATCCGGAACCAGTTCCTGGACCTGCACGGAATGCCAGTTCTCCTCCAATTGCTTCGCCCAAAGAGCCAGGGTTTCCTCGGCCGTGTGCGCGCCCGGCCTCAAAGTTCCATGAATCTGGAGTCCTTCCGCACTCACCTCCATCTTCTCAAGGGTGATCTCAGCCGGCAGGTTCTTCGAAAGCTGCTGCAGAAATGGGCCGCCCTGGAGGCCTAAGCCCCCTATCTTATCGAGAACCTGGGTCAGCCCGGCCCGGGTCGACTCCAGCTGTTCGGAAAGAACAATCGCCGAAAGGGTCGGCCGCAGGTGCTCCAACTGCTTCTCCAAATTCATCGCCCGGAACCCGTAGTTCCACCCCTGAAGTTTGATAAGGAAATAGACCCCCAACAGAATCATCGGGAGGGTCCATTTCCCCGGCCTTCTCCCCGACGATTCAGGATTCATCATAGTCCGCACCACCGCTCAATCGGGGGCCTGTCAGGGGGCAGGCCAGTTCCGGCATCGGGCCTGCCCCCTGACACCCCGAAGATCTCATGCAATGGCTCCGGAGCGGGTCTGAGAACCCCATCCCCGAGCCGAAGATTCTGCGATGCCGGGAACGGACCGCTCCACGCCAGGACCCCGAGATGGAGCATCATCTGAGGTACCTCCGGACGACTTGAGGCCAATGTCCCTGAGCATGGAGGATCAACTCCACCACCTCCCGAACCGCTCCACGCCCGCCGGCGGCTTTCGTGACGTAATGGACGTGCGGCTTCACTTCCGGCCGGCCGTCCGCGACCGTGGCGGAAAACCCGACTCTCTTTAGAACCGGCAGATCGGGAAGGTCATCTCCGACGTAGCCGGCCGCCGACGGCGAGATGCGGAAATGCCGAAGGCAGTCCTCGAAGGCCTTTGCTTTGTCCTGGGCAAACTGGGCCACCCAATCCACCTTCAACTGCTGGGCCCGGAGAGTCACCACAGCGGACCGCCCGGCGGTGATGATCGCGGTCCTTACACCGGCCTTCCGGGCCATGACGAGGCCGAACCCATCCTGCACATCGAACGACTTGGTCTGGGTTCCGTTGGAGGTGACGATGATCCGCCGGTCGGTCAACACCCCATCCACATCCAGGATCAGCAGCTGGACTTTTTTGGCCCGGGCCCGCAGCTGGGATTTGCTGATCCTCACCTAGACCAGCCCCGCTTTCAAAAGGTCCTGGATGTCCAACAGGCCGGTCGGCCTGGATTTTCCGTCGACAATCAGGATCTCATCGATCCGGTGAGAGCGAAGCAGCTTCAGGGCCTCGACGGCAAGATGCCCGACCGGCAAGGTTTTCGGATTCTTCGTCATCACCTGCGAGACAGGGCGCTTCAAGATGTGGAGGTCTTTCTCCGCGTGCCGGCGAAGATCCCCGTCGGTAAAGATCCCGAGCAGGCGCCCCCGCCGATCCACCACCCCGGCCGACCCGGCCCGGGCCCGGGTGATGGCCAGCAGTACTTTCTTGACCGGGTCGGATGCCCGCACCACAGGGTTCGCCCTGCCCGTGCGCATCAGGTCCTCCACCCGCAGGGTCAACCGCTTTCCCAACGAGCCGCCCGGGTGGAGAGCGGCGAAATCTTCCGGCTTGAAGCCCCGCTGTTCCGAAAGGGCGACCGCCAAGGCATCTCCCAGGGCCAGCATGGCGGTCGTCGAGGCGGTCGGGACCAATCCCCAGGGAGAGGCCTCGTTCTTGACTCCGGTATTGAGAACCACATCGGCCTGGCGGGCCAACCGGGAGTTTGAATTGCCGGTGATGGCGATCAGTTTCGATCCGATCCTTTTTAAAACGGGAAGAAGATGGAGAATCTCATCCGTTTCGCCGGAGTGGGAGAGGGCAATCACCACATCCTGCCCGGTGACCCTTCCTAAATCTCCGTGGGCCGCCTCGGCCGGATGGAGCCAAAGGGAGGGGACCCCCAACGAAGAGAGGGTGGCGGAGATCTTCTGCCCGATGATCCCGGGTTTCCCCATGCCGGTCACCACAATCCGTCCCAGGCAGCGGCCCATCATCTCCACCGCCGCCTCAAAGTGGCAATCCAGCCGTCGGCCAAGCCGATCCAGCGCGTCCCGCTCGATCTTCAAAACCGCTTTGGCCCGGTTCATGACCTGTGTTGTCATGCTTCTTCCATTACAAGTTTGAGTTGCCCATTATCGGAACACTCACCAAATTTTCTGTTTTTTAAATCACGGAGGTCGACAACAGCGCCGAACTTCTTGAAAACGGAAAAGAAACCACTAAAATTCTTACCCCAATAAACCATGGCACAAGCCATGGGAGCACCTTTGCCTCCATTTCGACCATTTACGAGAAATTTCAGTCGAGTATCATACAAGAAACAGATTGCTACTGCTTTTCCAAACACATACTTTTTCCAATGTCCGGTGTTAGTTGCCACAGGAACAAGTGCTAGGACTTCAGACTTGAACTCTTGGTGTGCCGCTGCACATTTTTGAAACCAGTATTTGATAGATGTCCCGTGTTGTTTATCTATCCCATATGGTGGATTGACATAGATCGTTCGAAATTCCCAGCTTTCCCTAAGGCCGTCCTGTTTCGGGAGCCGATACTCCACCCTGGCATGGACAATTGAGCATGCGTTCGAACACGGATCAAGATCTATGCGTCCATCGAAAAACTCCCGGATAGCATCGACGTATTTCTCTGGTGTTCCCCAGTCCTGACTAAGCGTATTAATGTGCCGTCCTGCTGTCATTTACGCATGTATCCTCTTCCAATCTTTCTGCGCCAGCTTGGAAATTTGATCTTTTAGAACAGATACCTTGAGATACGGAGGCGCAATTACATTGAACCACGATTCGATACGCGCGATGTTCTTTTGAAAATAGCCCTGCAACGCATGATCGGCGGAGATGTGAATCCGAACCTTTGTGAAGCAGTTTCCCTTTTTCTCCGCCTTATAGCTCCGAAGAAAAGCGTCGCGGGCCGGGTTCATTTCCTGCCTTGGAGTGATTAATACATCGCGGATGAATTCTGAAAGCCCTTCATCTGTCAAAAACAACAACCAATCATAAGATTGCGCAAGAACTAAGAGCTCTTTATTTGGGTTGCGGGATGTAAACCAATTTCCATCACGACTCATGCAAATTGACCGATTTCCCCCTATGATCTACACTGGGCCTACTCCCCGATGGTTCAACGATTCCATTGGGGAGGAGACCGCATGGTGCCAATCGTGGACTATCCGCCGGTGGTTCAACGCTACTTGCCCC
>JACQCH010000001.1 GCA_016201735.1 Candidatus Omnitrophota bacterium | reverse complement strand
GGGGCAAGTAGCGTTGAACCACCGGCGGATAGTCCACGATTGGCACCATGCGGTCTCCTCCCCAATGGAATCGTTGAACCATCGGGGAGTAGGCCCAGTATAGATCATAGGGGGAAATCGGTCAATTTGCATGAGTCGTGTAAATGAAGATGAAGAAAGTCATGGGATGGATGATGATCGGCAACATGGTGGGACTTAGTTTGGGGGGGGGGGCTGACCGAGGCGGCTGTTGCGCCAACGGCGACCGCAACTCCTAAAGTAGAAACCGCAACGACCTCCCTCCAGCAAGCGCAGCAACCCACCGCAGCAGAGCAAACTGTGACCCAGGATGGCCTGGTGCAAAATGCCATAGCCGCGCAAACCCCAACCGCGCCTGTCCTCATGGCTACCGCCGCAAACATTCCACCTCTGCCGGAACCTCGCGAGCCGTTGAGGCTTGAGCCCGCGCCTGTCGGTCAACCAGCACGTCCCGGGTTAGCCATTATCAACGCTCCGGACGCTTGGGGTGCCTTGCCGGCGGCAGCGGCAGCCGGAGCTGTGGGAGTTGGCCCGCCTCAGGAGATAAGACCGCCTGGTGCTACTTGGACGGAATACCGTTATCCGAATGGTGCTTTGATTTCTCTTGGTGACGAGGGCAGATCATCGCTTTGGTTCCGGACGGCGAATGGATCAATCGTATATGCTTCATACGAGAGGGGGCGTCTGAGCTATATGATCATTAATTTTCCGGATGGGAGCCGATCAATTTATCGTCCATAAATTCCGAAATTTCAAATCCGGTGCAACCAATCTCCAGTTCAGCGATGCCGGTGTGTATGTTCCCTGACACGGCGGTAAATTAAACAGGCGGAACGGATTTAGCGATAAGCGCCGCTCCACATAAGTTCACCCACCTGATAGCTGTCCATTTATGGGGTCTTTTCAACCCAAAGATCAGTTAAAGTAAATCCCCGCGAGTCTGCCGAGCATTTAACAATTAACTCAATCGATTGAGTTAATTGTTGACAGGTCCTAGAATTCTGCCTCGGAGTTCCCTCCCCGATTTTTCAAAAAAGCCTGGAGCGTCACCTCTTGACTTTACTCAAGATATTGAGTAAAATTACTCATTGGATTGAGATAATTCCGGAGGCCCTGTGTATCAAAGAGAAATAACGCATACCATCCGGGAGCGCTTGAGAGAGAAAAGGCGCTTCATGCAGGTGATCCTGGGCCCAAGGCAGGTGGGGAAAACCACCGCCATCCAACAGGTTCTCTCGAAGCTGGACACTCCCCATCACTACGCGGCCGCAGACCTTCCGGCTCCGCCTCCGACAGAGTGGATTTCCAGGCAGTGGGATCTGGCCCGTGCGAAGGTAAGCGGCCGCCACCCCGCCATTCTGGTCTTGGATGAAGTTCAGAAGATCTCTCATTGGTCAACGGAGGTGAAGCGGCTGTGGGATGAAGATGCCCGCGCCGGCCGGGAACTCCGAGTGGCCCTTTTAGGTTCTTCATCGCTGTTGATTCAAAAGGGATTGACTGAGAGCCTGGCGGGAAGATTTGAGTTGATTCGGTTT
The DNA here is from genome assembly GCA_016201735.1 of Candidatus Omnitrophota bacterium. GTDB lineage: Bacteria > Omnitrophota > Gorgyraeia > 1-14-0-20-64-10 > 1-14-0-20-64-10 > JACQCH01. Next base: position 26,172 of record JACQCH010000001.1, on the reverse strand, counting down.
CCCCACTGGTCTTGGACTGAATGCCGCGATGGTTTTCGCTGGTCATTCGATCAATATCTTTACTTTGGAGGATATCCAGGATCGGCGGATTTTATTCACCAGGAAGAACGCTGGCGCCGGTATATTTCCGACTCGCTGATAGAAACAGCCATCTCCAAAGATATTCTTTTGTTGAACCGCGTGGAGAAGCCGGCCCTGTTGAGGCAGTTGTTTGTTTTGGCTTGTGAGTACGGCGGGCAGATATTGTCTTACCAAAAAATCCAGGGTCAGCTTGCCGATGCAGGGAACACCACGACTTTGGCTCACTACCAAACGCTGCTCGAATCCGCTTTCTTGATTCGGGGCCTTCCAAAATGGTCGGGCAAGGTGATTCGCCGGCGCAGCTCGAGCCCCAAGTGGCTTCCCTTGAATACGGCTCTTCTGACCGCTCTGGCCAATCGGACCTTTAAAGAATTCCGGCAAGATCCTCAAGCATGGGGCCGTTTGACCGAGGTGGCGATAGGGGCCCATTTGGTCAATCAAGCGATGTCGCATGGAATCAACGTGTATTATTGGCGAGAGGGAAACGACGAGGTTGATTTTGTCCTTCGCAAGGGAAACCGAGTAACTGCCATCGAGGTCAAGAGCGGGTCAAAATGGTCATCGCTTCCCGGCCTCTCCGAGTTTTTGAAGAGATACCCCTCCGCAAGAACCTGTGTCGTAGGCGGTCCTGATTTGGGGCTTCAGCAATTCCTGGAGACGCCGATCCTGAAATGGGTAGAGACATATTGAAAGGGAGTCCTTATCAGGGGGTGCATCCCAGATTCGTCCGTGCCTACGGCTGTCATCCTCATGAAAATGAGGATCAGATCCTCGCTTTCGCGAGGATGACGGACAAACTTGGGATGCACCATTATCAGGAAAGTGGGTGTAGGAGGGCTGGTTTTGGTGGTATCATAGAAAGAGGGGCTATTTTTGGCTTTTTCATCGATGGGGAAACCTTGAAGAGAGGAGGTGTAAGGTTCCATGAATATGTTCAACCGGTTTACCGAGAGAGCCCGCAAGGTCATCCTTTTGGCGAAAGAAGAGGCGAAACGCTTTAATCACGATTATATCGGGACGGAGCATATCCTCCTGGGGTTGATCCGGGAGGGAGAAGGGGTCGCCGCCGCCGTCCTGCAGAATCTAGGCTTGAGCTCCGATCAGATCCGGCTGGAGGTGGAGAAGCTGGTTCAGCTCGGACCTTCCACCATTGTTTCGGGAGATATTCCATTCACCCCGAAGGCGAAGAAGGTCATCGAGCTGGCGATGGATGAGGCCCGGAACCTGGGACACAACTACATCGGGACGGAGCATCTCCTGCTGGGACTGATCCGGGAAGGGGAGGGGATCGCCGCCCAGGTGTTGGTGAACTTAGGACTGGATCTGGGCAAGGTGCGGCAGGAGGTGATGGAGCTGTTAGGTTCCACCGCCCCCGGCTACTCCGTCGGGCCCGCTCCGGCCAAGACGAAGACCCCGGCGCTGGATGCCTTCGGCCGGGACCTGACTCAGCTCGCCCGCGAGAATAAACTGGACCCGGTGATCGGCCGGAAGAACGAGATCGAGCGGGTGATCCAGATTCTTTCCCGGCGGACCAAGAACAACCCGGTCCTTCTGGGAGAGGCCGGCGTCGGAAAAACTGCGATTATCGAGGGTCTGGCCCAGAAGGTGATCCGGGGAGATATCCCGGAGGTCTTGAAGGACAAGCGGGTGATCATCCTGGACCTGGCCCTGATGGTGGCCGGCACCAAATACCGGGGGCAGTTTGAGGAACGGATCAAGGCCGTGATGGACGAGATCAAGCGATCGGAGAACGTCATCATCTTTATCGACGAGCTGCACACCCTAGTGGGAGCCGGCGGGGCGGAGGGGGCGATCGACGCCTCCAATATCCTGAAGCCGGCGCTGGCCCGGGGGGAGATCCAGTGCATCGGGGCGACCACCCTGGATGAGTACCGGAAATACATTGAGAAGGATGCAGCCCTCGAGCGCCGGTTCCAGACGATCATCGTGGATCCTCCGAGCCCGGAAGAGACCGTTGAAATCTTAAAGGGCCTGCGGGAGAAGTACGAGGCCCATCACAAGGTGAAATATTCCGATGCCGCGCTGGACGCCGCCTCCAAACTGTCCGACCGGTACATCTCAGGGCGGTACCTGCCGGACAAGGCCGTCGACCTCATCGATGAAGCTGGGTCACGGGCCCGCCTGATGGTCTTGACCGCTCCGCCCAACCTGAAAGACATCGAGGATCGGATCGAAACGCTGCGGCGGGAGAAAGAGGCGGCGGTCAAGGGGCAGGATTTTGAGAAGGCCGCGGCCCTGCGGGATTCCGAGCGGGAGGCCCGGTCGGAGCTGGAGCGGATGAAGAGGGAGTGGGCCCGTTCCAAGTCGGAAGCCCAGCCGGTGATCACCGAGGAGGATATCGCCCAGATCGTCTCCAAGTGGACCGGGATTCCCGTCTCCCGCCTGGAGGAGAAGGAGACCCAGAAGCTTCTTCGAATGGAGGAGGATCTCCACAAGCGGGTGGTCGGACAGCAGGAGGCGATCGAGGCGATCGCCAACGCGATCCGCCGCTCCCGCGCCGGCTTGAAGGATCCACGACGGCCGATCGGCTCCTTCATCTTCCTCGGACCTACCGGGGTTGGGAAAACTCTGCTGGCTCGGGCCTTGGCGGAGTTCTTATTTGGCAACGAGGATTCGATCATCCAAGTCGACATGTCGGAGTACATGGAAAAGTTTAATGTCTCCCGGTTGGTCGGAGCCCCGCCCGGCTACGTCGGCTACGAGGAGGGGGGACAGCTGACGGAGAAGGTTCGGCGGCGGCCCTACTCGGTGGTGCTCCTGGACGAGCTGGAGAAGGCGCATCCGGATGTTTTCAATCTGCTGCTTCAGGTGCTGGAGGAAGGCCGCTTGACCGACAGCTTTGGGCGGAAGGTGGATTTCCGGAACACCGTGATGATCATGACCTCCAACATCGGGGCGGAGCTGCTCCGGAAGCAGGGCTCCTTGGGTTTCCGCACGCCGAAGGAGGATGTGACCTATCAGGACATGAAGACGCAGCTGCTGGATGAGGTCAAGAAGGTTTTTAAGCCGGAATTCTTGAACCGGGTGGATGACACCATCGTCTTTAAGCCCCTCACCCGGGAGGATCTCCAGCGGATCGTCGACATCGAGATGGAAGATGTCAGTTCCCGAGTCCGGGAACAGGGGATCCAGATTGAACTTTCCCCGGCCGCCAAGGAATTCCTGATTGAGAAAGGATTCGATTCCATGTACGGGGCCCGGCCCTTGAAGAGGACCATCGCCCGGTACCTGGAGGATCCTTTGGCGCAGGAGATCATCGCGGGCCACTTTAAAGATGGGGCCGCCATTTTTGTGGATGCGGAGCAAGATCGGCTCGTCTTCCGCTTGACTCCTTCTCATGCTCCGACGGGCCCTCGCGGTCAGTCTCCTTCCTCTACCGGAGTTTAGCCCCGCCCCTCCATGGGTTTCTCTGGGGCAAGGTGGGATGGAATACGTAGGCTTCAGAATGCCAGGTAGGATATTATCCCGTGGGTTCATTTCCGACTTGCCCCAGAGAATAAAAGCTCATGGAGCTTTTCGGGACGCCCCCGATGCTCCTCAACTAAGTTTAGGCGTCCCGACCCATGGAGGGGCGGGGTGAGGCCAAGGTCGATCCTCCCCCGGCTGGGGGTTCTTCTCCTGTTTCTTGCGGGGGGAATTCTGTTCGCCGCTGAATGGGGCCGGCTGGAATTGGAAAGAAGCTTCGGCCGGCTCCTTCAAGTCCCCGTTCGCGTCCAGCGAGTCACCCTCTCTCCCCGCCGCCTGACCCTGCATGAGATTTCAGTGGGCGGTTCCAGTTTCCCGTTGGTTGAACGTCTTCAGATTCAGGGGCCGCTGCTGCCCCTGTTGGGGAGAGGGGACGTCAAAAGGGTCGAGTCAATCACCCTCACGGGGGTCACTCTCTCGGTCGCCGGGATTCCTCTTCAGGCGCAGGGGCGTCTTTTCTTAAGGGGAGGGGCAGGTTCCGTCACTCAGTGTGACGGGTGGCTCTCGCTGCAGCACCCCCTCTTGAAAGGATTGGTGGAGATCTCCGGGCCGGTCACGGACCCGATCCTCTTGGGATGGGTGGAAGGGGTCCGCTCCGGACGGATCTATTTCGTGGCCCAGCTTGAAGTGGCGGGCAACGGGGTCCGTCTGGTCCGGATGGATCTTCCGGACGGCTGGTCTTTGAGCGGAACCCTGGGAAGGAACCGGGCGGTCCTCTGGGTGCATCCTGAGGATCAGATCCCTCAGGAGATGGTCCTGGAATGGAACCGGGTCTCCCCCTCGGAAATGGATCTCGAGGCAACCTTCCTGGACGATCAAATTTCTTTAAGGGGGCGAGTTGGGTTAAAGCCTCCTTATCCGGTCGATCTGGTCCTGGATTTAAAACAGGCCCAGATCGCGGAGTTGGCCCCCTGGATTCTTCCGGCGGGAAAGGTTCCCCATCTGGCGGGCCGGATTCAGGGCCGGGTGAACCTGACCGGAAACGTGAAGCAGGCCTTAAGCCGCGGAGAGATCTTAAGCGGCCGGGGAAGGTTTAACCGGGAGATCTTCAACGGAGTCTCTTTGCGATTCCAGGGAGTAGGGCCGATCCTTCAGGTTCAGAACTCCCAGCTCTCGAAGCCGGAGGGAATCCTGCTCATGGAAGGAACCGTTGACCTGCGCCGGCTCGGCCAGCAGAACTTCTTCAGCCAGATTCGTCTTTCGCCGATTGAGAAGGCCGTTCATTGGGACGGCTGGCAGGTGCGTTCCCTGGCCAACGGCAAGCCGGGGGCTTCCGGTCTTCAAATGCAGCGAAAGACCGCCCAGGACCGGGTCGAGGTTGGCCTGGATTATCAGATCGATTCCCAGGCTCCGACCGACTCGGTTCAGAAAGAAGGGGTGGAGATGAACTATTCCCTCTCTTCGGATGAGCGATTGAATCTCCGGCTGGATCGGGACAAGGAGTTTGTGGGTCTGGAGCACCGGAGGCAATTTTGATGCCTCCCCCTAAGATGGTCGGCCAGAATCTGGTGGGTTCCGTCGGAGAGTGGTCGCTGACCTTCTTCAGCTACCTCGGAGGATGTTCGGTTCTCCTGTGGCAGACCTTTTCCGGATTTTTCACGCTTCCCTGGAGGCGGTGGGTTCTCGGCCACGTGGCCCGGGACCGGAAGTGGGACGGGGTGCTGGAGCAGATGGAGAAGATCGGAGTCTCCAGTCTGCCGCTGGTTTTCTTAACCTCCCTGTTTACCGGGATGGTTCTGGCTCTGCAGACGGCTTACCAGCTGCAAAAGATATCGGCCGGGCTGTACATCGGTTCTCTGGTGGCTCTTTCCATGACCCGGGAGTTGGGGCCGGTCTTGACGGCGCTGGTCATCGCCGGACGCGTGGGAGCGGCCATCACCGCGGAGTTAGGGACGATGCGGGTGACGGAGCAGATCGACGCCCTGCAGACCCTTTCCACCGATCCGGTCCGTTATCTGGCGGTTCCCAGGATGCTGGCGCTCATCGTCATGCTGCCCCTATTAACCCTCTACGCCGATTTGGTCGGGATCCTGGGAGGATATCTCGTCGGAGTCTACAAGCTGGGGATGGGATCGACCCTTTACATGAACATGACGTGGGATGCCTTGAGATTCAAGGATGTCTTCACCGGGCTCTTTAAAGCGGGGGTGTTCGCCGCGATCATCTCCACCATCGCCTGTTATGAGGGCTTCGAGACCGCCGGTGGGGCCGAGGGGGTGGGTCGCTCCACGACATGCATGATGACTGGGTGGAAGGATGGGCCGAGGGCATCTGTGCCTTGGGCACAGTGCCCCTGTCCTCTCAGCCGGGATGCAACCAGACTGCTGGAGGTATTCGGGTGATATCACAGAATAGCAGACCCAGAGGACAGGGGTACTCCGGAGGGGCGGGGTGATTGACATCATCAACCTTTCGAAGGGGTTCAACGGACACAAGGTGCTCGACGGGGTGAGCCTGACAATCCGGGACGGAGAGACGATGGTGATCATTGGGCGCTCCGGTGGGGGGAAGACCGTCTTGCTGAGGCACATCATCGGACTGCTCCAGCCGGATGAGGGGCAGGTGATCGTCGACGGCCAGGAGATCTCCCGGATGGAGCCGGGCGAGCTGGCCAGGATCCGGCTGAAATTCGGGATGTTGTTTCAGGGAGCGGCCCTTTTCGACTCCCTGACGGTCGGCGAGAACGTGGCCTTTTCCCTCCGGGAACACACCGATATGAAGGAAAACCAGATTTGGGCCAGGGTGAGCGACTGTTTGGGGCGGGTGGGTTTGAAAGGGATTGAACATTTGAAGCCGGCGGAGCTTTCCGGCGGCATGCGAAAGCGTGTGGGGCTCGCCCGGGCCCTGGCGATGCAGCCCAGGGTCGTCCTTTACGACGAGCCGACGACCGGCGTGGATCCGATCGGGGCAGACGCGATCAACCTGCTGATCAAACAGCTCCATGACCAGTTGAGGGTGACCGGGATCGCGGTGACTCACGATATGGTCAGCGCCTACAAGATCGCGGACCGGATCGCCATGCTCCATGAAGGGAAGATTATCCAGGTGGGAACACCCGAGGAAATACGTTATACCTCGAATTCGTTGGTGAAACAGTTCATTCTCGGGATTTCGAACATCAGCGAGCAGAATTGACGCGGAGGAGGTAGAGTGGCTGGAGGAACCCGGGAGATTAAGGTGGGGCTCTTCGTGTTCATTGCCTTCATCCTGTTGGCGGTGGTGGTTTTTTCGATTTCCGATTTCTATACCGCGCAGCCGCATTACGCCCTGAGGGTTCGTTTTAATTTCGCCAATGGGATTCAGATGGGGGCTCCGGTCCGTTTGGTGGGGGTGAACGTCGGAGAGGTCCGGTCCGTCCGTGTCTACCGGGATGAGACGACTCAGCGCAGTTGCGCCGAGTTGGGGATCCGGCTTTCCACCGGGGCCTTAATTGAAGAGGATTCCGTCGCCTACATCAATACCCTCGGGTTGATTGGAGAGAAATATTTGGAGGTCATTCCCGGGAGCCCCGGGACTCGAGTGATGAAGGAAGGAGAGATCCTTACCGGCAAGGATTCGATCCCGACCGAACAGATGGTCGATACGACCTATCGAATCATGAAGAAGCTGGAGGAGACCATCACGGCGGTTGATGCGGTGGTCGGGGATCCGGCCACCCAGACCGCGCTGAAAGGATCGTCGGAGAGGCTCCATCAGCTTCTGGAACAGGCCAATGAGGTGATGGGGAAGATCCGGCAAGGGGAAGGGACCATCGGCCGATTATTTACCCAAGATGATTTATATCGGGATTTGCAGGCGATCACGGCCGACATCAAGGCTCACCCTTGGAAGCTGTTGTACCGGCCCAAGGGGAGCAAGTGAAATGAAGCACAGACTTACGGAATGGAATGACGTAAGTCTGAGGCTGAATTTCATCCCAAGCGAAGCGAGGGATCTCGATTATAGATTAATTATAGGAGGTGTTTCCGATGACGTTATGGCTCATTCGATTTTTCTTCGTCGCTTTAAGCTCGTTGGTGGGGTATCAGATCGGCGTTATCGCGTCGCTTGGAGGAGGGACATTGGGGGCCCTCTGGGGGGCCGCTCTTGCGGTGTCCCTGATTGTGTTGGAACTGGGTTTGAGGAAGATCTCCTCCCGCGGTCTTTCGGCCGCGGTCTTTGGCCTGCTCTTGGGACTCATCATGGCTCGGGTGATTATCTCAACCTTCGAGATCGTCCCGATCCCGGCGGAGCTGAGCCATTCCCTGAAATCCGCCATCGTGGTGATCTTTTGCTACCTCGGGATGGTGATCGCCCTGCGGGGCCGGGATGAATTTAACGTCATCATCCCCTACGTCCGGTTTGCCCGCCAGGATCAGCGGGAAGAGATCATCCTTCTGGACACCAGCGTCATCATCGACGGCCGGATCGCCGACATCTGCCTGACGAAATTCATCGAGGGGCGCTTTGTCATTCCCCGGTTCGTTTTGAAGGAGCTCCAGCAGATCGCCGACAGCCAGGACCCGATCAAGCGCAACCGGGGCCGCCGGGGTCTCGATGTGCTGGGAAGGATGCAGAAGATTCCTCAAGTGGATGTCAAGATCAATGAGGAGGATTTTCCGGAGACAAAAGAGGTGGATGCCAAGCTGGTCCAGATGGCGAAGCTCCTCGAGGCCAAGATCCTGACCAATGATTTCAACCTGAATAAGGTCGCGGAGCTCCAGGGGGTGAAGGTCCTGAACCTGAACGAATTGGCCAACGCCCTGAAACCGGTGGTACTGCCGGGCGAGCTGTTGGAGACCCGGGTGGTCAAGGAGGGGAAGGAGTACAACCAGGGGGTCGCCTACCTGGATGACGGGACGATGGTGGTGGTCGAGCAGGGCCGCTCCCTGATCGGGCAGACGGTCCGGGTTTTGGTGACGAGCGTCCTGCAGACCGCGGCCGGGCGGATGATCTTCGCCAAGCCGGAGAACGGAAGCTCCCGGCCTGCTTGGAAGACGGCGAGGTGAGGTGTTCCGTTTCGTTCGTGCTGATCCTGAGCAAGGTCGAAGGATCGAAGCACGAGTAGATGATTCGTGAAGAAAAAGGATGTTGTTGCGATCGTAGTTGCTGGCGGGGTTGGTCGCCGGCTTCGGTTGAAAGTTCATAAGCCGTTTGTCCGGTTAAGGGGCAAGCCGATGCTCGCCTGGACCCTGGAGGCGTTTGAGAAGGCCCGAAGTGTGGGCGGGATCGTGTTGGTCGTCCATCCCAACGACATTGAAATGGCCCGGCGGATGATCCGATCCGTTGGCTGCCGGAAAGTCCTCCGGGTGGTTCGGGGAGGATCCTCGAGAATGGCCTCGGTCTCCCGCGGATTAAAGGCGCTCCCTCCCGATGTGAAATGGGTGGCGGTCCACGACGGGGCCCGCCCCCTGGTCCGGCCGGAACTGATTGAGGCGACCTTGAAGGCTGCCCGGCGCGCGAAGGCGGCGATCGCCGCGGTTCCGGTGGTTCCGACGGTCAAACAAGCCAGGGGGGGATGGGTGGAGAAAACTCTGGATCGAAAACGGCTCTGGGCGGTCCAGACTCCGCAAGTGTTCGAGAGGAAACTTTTGGAGCGGGCGCATGCGAAAGCCAGGAACGGGGCTGCGGCCGCTACCGACGACGCAGCCCTCGTCGAGGCGATGGGGCGCCGGGTGAGGATTGTCCCCGGCGACCACCGGAACTTGAAGGTCACGACGCCGGAGGATTTGGTGATGGCTCAAGCCCTGTTGACAAAAAGGTTCTAGACGTGAGGATCGGAATGGGATTTGATATTCATCGGCTGGGGGCCGGGCGGTCGCTCATCTTGGGCGGGGTGACTATTCCACATCCCAAGGGACTCTTGGGCCATTCGGACGCGGATGTCCTGCTGCACGCGCTGACCGACGCGCTTCTGGGAGCCGTCGGGGCGGGCGACATCGGGACTTACTTTCCGGACACGGACCCCCAATGGAAAAATGCCTCGAGCCGGTTCTTCGTCGAGAAGGCGGTGGATCTGGCGGCGAGGAAAGGGTTGAGGATCTCGAATGTCGATTTGGTGGTGATGATTGAGACCCCCAAACTTTCTCCGCATCGGAGAGGAATTCAGGAATCTGTGGCTCAGGTTCTCGGAGTCAAAGCGGACCGGGTGAATCTGAAAGCTAAGACCATGGAAGGGCTGGGTCCGATCGGCGCTGAGGAGGCAATGGCGGCGATGGCGGTGGTGCTTCTGGAATGAGAAAGCCATGGGTCCTGCCGTGGCTTTCTCAGTATCAGAAGGAAGGTGTTGGATGGTCTTGATCGATGCGCTTCTTGTTATTGCGGCGTTGCTCGTGGGACTCCGGATCCTTTTGCGGGAGGAGATCCGTGCCGCGCTGGAGAGGGACCCGGCCGCCCGCTCCGGCTGGGAGGTTCTGCTTCTTTATCCGAGCGTGCAGGCGATCGCCTCTTATCGAGCGGCCCATTTCCTCCACCGGGCCGGATTCCGGTTCCTGGCGCGGCTGATCTCTCAGACGGCCCGGGGCTTCACCGGGATCGAGATCCATCCGGGTGCGGTGATCGGCAAGGGGCTGTTCATCGACCATGGGATGGGAGTGGTGATCGGCGAGACCGCGATTCTTGGAGATAACGTGACCCTGTTTCAGGGAGTCACGCTGGGAGGGACGGGCAAGGAGAAAGGGAAGCGCCACCCGACGATCGGCAACAACGTGGTCATCGGAGCCGGCGCCAAAGTTTTGGGAAGCTTTCGCATCGGGGACAACGTTCAGATCGGGGCCAACGCCGTCGTGGTCCGGGAGGTTCCCGCCAACTCCGTCGTGGTGGGAGTCCCCGGCCGAATTGTCCGTCAGGAAGGCCGCCGGTTCCCGGGGATCAACTTAGATCATACCCATCTTCCCGATCCGCTGACCCAGGCGCTGGAGAAGCTCCAGCATGAGATTGATGCGATCGAGCATCAAATGAAAGAACACGGCGGCAAAAACAAGCCGTAATGCCTCTTCGCCTGACCAACACGCTGACGGGTCACAAAGAAGAATTCCAGCCGCTGCATCCTCCCACAGTGACCCTCTACGTCTGCGGCGTGACCGTGTACGACCACTGCCACATCGGCCACGCCCGGGGGGCGGTGGTCTTCGACGTCCTTCGCCGGTATCTGGAATCGGGCCGGCAGCCATTCAAGGTGACTTACGTCCGGAACATCACCGACGTGGACGACAAGATCATCGAGCGGGCCCGGGCGGAAGCAGGCCGGACGGGAACAGAATTAAAAACGGCCTGCCGGGAAGTGGCGAAGAAGTACGAGGTCTCTTTCCGGGAAGATTTCGGGCGGCTGGGGCTCGTTCCTCCGACGCACGAGCCGCGGGCGACGGAGTTCATCCCGAAGATGATCGGCTTCATCGCCGATCTGTTAAAGAAAGAGGCGGCGTATGAAGCCCCTGACGCGGTTTACTTTTCTATCCGGAGATTCTCCGAGAAACACCCGTACGGCCAGCTCTCCCATCAGAAGCTGGATGAGATGAGGGAGGGAGTCCTTGTCAAGCCGGGGGAGGGAAAGAAAGACCCGCTCGATTTCGCGCTCTGGAAAAAGGCCAAGACCGGCGAACCCAGTTGGGACAGCCCTTGGGGGCCTGGCCGGCCCGGCTGGCACATCGAATGCTCGACGATGTCCACCACCCTCTTGGGAGATGCGTTTGATATTCACGGGGGCGGACAGGACCTGATTTTCCCCCATCACGAGAATGAACTGGTCCAGGCGGAAGGAGCCGGTAAGAAGTTCGCGAAGGTTTGGTTGCACAATGGGCTTCTCACGGTGAACAATCAAAAGATGTCCAAGTCGGTGGGCAACATCATCCGGATTCAGGATGCGCTGGAGCGGCATCCCCCGGATGTCCTGCGTCTCTTCTACTTAAGCGCCCATTACCGCTCGCCGATCGATTTTACCTGGGAGCATCTCGGTGAAATCGCCCATGCCTACGACCGGCTGGCGACCTTCTTGGCCCGGGCGGACGCCTTGGACGCAGGGGACGGCGGCGCCGTCCTTTCCGACAAGGTTAAAGAGGCGGATCGGGTTTTCCATGAAGCGATGGAGGATGATTTAAACACCCCTCGCGCGTTGGCCGCCCTCTTTGAACTGGTGGGTCATGCCAATGATACCCGGTGGCTCGACAACGCCCTGATGCGCTCGACGGTGCGGGTCGCCAAAGAGAAGATCCGGGAATTAGGAGGCCTGCTGGGATTTTTCCAGGTTCCGGATCACGTTGGCGCGGAGGCGGAACAGCTCGTTAGGGAACGGGATGAGGCCCGCCGAAAGAAGGATTTCAAAAAAGCCGACCAGATTCGGCTCCGGCTGATCGAACAGGGCTACGTCGTCGAGGACACATCGGGCAAGACGGTCGTGAGGAAACGAGTGTGAGGAAGCAGGGGATCTTCATCACGCTCGAGGGACCGGAGGGGGCGGGCAAGTCCACGCAAGGAAGGCGCTTAACCGGCTGGCTCCGGCGCCGGGGAATGCGGGTCCTGTTTACCCGGGAGCCGGGCGGAACCAGGGTCGGACAGAAATTGCGTCGGATCCTGCTGGATCACCGTTCCGGCAAACTGGATCCATTGGTGGAGCTCTGTCTCTATGAGGCCAGCCGGAAGATTTTAATGGACCAGGTGATCCGCCCCGCTCTCCGGTCGGGCAGGATCGTGATCCTGGACCGGTTCCAGGATTCCACCTGGGTCTATCAGGGATGGGCCGGCGGGTGCGGCCTGAAACTGGTGGAGGAATTGGGCCGGGCGGTCATGGGGGATCTCGCGCCGGACCGGACGATTGTTCTGGATCTGCCGGTCAAGAAGGGATTGGCCCGGGTTCGGCACCCGAACCGGATGGAGGCAAAACCGTTGGCGTTTCACGAGAAGGTGCGGCAGGGGTATCTCACCCTGGCCCGCCGTCAGCCCCAACGGATCCGGGTGGTCCGGGCGGACCAGCCCCCGGCCAAGGTCCAACAGGAAATTCGAAAGGCGATTCAGGATGTCTTGGAAAAATATCGTCGGAAATGAGCCGGCTGTCCGCCTGCTCAAAGGGCAGCTAAACAGCGGCAGGGTCGCCCACACTTATTTATTTGTGGGCCAGAGGGGAATCGGCAAGCGGACTCTCGCCCTCGAGTTCGCCAAAGCCCTGCAATGCGAGTCCGGGAAAGGTGACGCGTGCGACTCAGAGATTACAAGTGGTGCGGCCTCCTCTAGCCGCAGCCACGATGTTTGTGAGACATGCCGACAGATCGGGCAGGGCAGATACCCGGATCTGAGGATAGTTTCCTCGGAGTCTGAAACCGGCCAGCTGGGAATCGACCAGGTCCGGAGCTTGGCCGGCTGGCTCTCCCTCACTCCTTATCAGGCCCGATGGAAGGTCGGTTTGATCGATGGGGCGGACCGGTTGACCGAGGAAGGGGCCCACGCCGCTCTGAAACTTCTCGAGGAGCCGCCGGGGAAATCGGTCCTTCTTCTGACGGCGGCGGCCCTCCAGCGGCTGCCCGCGACGCTGATTTCCCGCTGCCATCTGGTCCGGTGCGTCCCCCAGGGGATCGAACGGGTGACTGGTTTTCTTAAAGAAGAAGAGCGGCCGGAGCCGGCGGGCCGGCTGGAACCGGCGAGCCGGATCGAGTCAACGACTCAGAGATTACAAGTGGTGCGGCCTCCTCTAGCCGCAGCCACCCTGGCTCAGATGCTGGCGACTTGGTCCGGCGGACGGCTGGGGCTTGCGCTGGAATTTCATCGGGGAGAACGGTTGGCGGTCAAGAACGGGGTTTTGAATCAACTGCTGGCCGCCTGCCGCCAACGGACGCCGGAGATTCCGTTGGGGACGGCTCCTCGGCAGGAAGTCGAGGAGGCGCTGGAATGGTTGGCCGCTTGGTGGCGGGATCTGCTGCTGCTTGCTCTCAAAGCGGACCCGGCCTGGGTGATTCACCAGGACCGCCTTCAGGAACTTCAGAAGACGGGCGATTCCGGGTCGGTTGAGGAGTTTCTTCAGCGGATCGAGTGGACTTACCGGGCCCAGGAAGCGATTCAGCGAAACGCCTCCCCCCGGATCGCCCTGGCCACCCTTTTTTGTCGGGCCTAGAATGGGAAAACCTTTCTACCTGACGACACCCCTCTATTACGTGAATGCCAGGCCGCACATCGGGCATGCCTACACGACAATCGTCGCCGACTGCCTGGCCCGCTGGCATCGGCAGCAGGGAGAGGATGTTTTCCTGCTGACCGGGACGGACGAGCACGGAGAGAAAGTGGCGCAGGCCGCCCAAGCCCGGAACCTCTCGCCAAAGGTCTTTGCCGATCAGACCTCTGAGACGTTCCACTCTCTCTGGAAAACCTTGCGTATCTCCTACGATCACTTTATCCGGACGACGGATCCCGGCCACGAAAAAACCGTCCAGGAGGCGCTGGAGCGCCTACGCCCTCAGTTGGAACTGGGGATCTACCGGTTCTGGTACTGCCTTCCCTGCGAGACCAGCTTTGGTTTGAGCGAGGTCGATGCGGCCAAGGCCCTGTGCCCGCAGTGTCAGCGCCCGGTCAAGCAGGTGGAGGAGGAAGATTATTTTCTTCCGCTGGAGAAGCACCGGAGCTGGCTTAAAAAATACATCGAGGATCATGGGGAGTTTATCCTGCCGGTGAGCCGGCGCAATGAAGTGCTGGCGATGCTGGAGAAGGAGCTTCCCGCCTTGTGCATCACCCGTCCGAAGGAGAGGGTCTCCTGGGGGATCGGGGTTCCTTTCAGCCCGAATCATGTCACCTACGTCTGGTTCGACGCCCTCTTAAATTACATCAGCGCCTTGGGCTGGCCGGACGGGGAAAAATTCAAACGGTACTGGGAAGGGGCGGGGGCGATCCATCTGATCGGCAAGGACATCATCCGGCACCATGCCCTTTACTGGCCGATCATCCTCCACGCGCTGGGGGTCCCCCCGCCGAAGACGATCTTCGCCCACGGCTGGTGGCTGGTCAAGGGAGAGAAGATGTCCAAGTCCAAGGGGAACATCGTGGATCCAGAGTCGGTCGCGGCCGCTTATGGGCTGGATCCCTTCCGGTATTTCCTCCTGCGGGACGCCCCTTTCGGCGAGGACGGCACCTTCTCTGAAGAGGCGCTCGTGAAGCGGATGAACGCCGATCTGGCCAACGATCTTGGAAACTTAGTCTACCGGACCCTCACCATGCTAGAGAAGCATGCCGGGGGGCGGGTTCCTTCTGGAACGGCATCTTCCCAGTTGCAAAGCGAGTTTCTGCGGGTTCAGCAAAGTGTCGCACTCGCCTTTTCCCTAATAGCTCCCGCCGAAGCGTTAAAAGGGATCTGGGATCTGATCAATCAGGCCAATCGCTTGGTCGAAGAAAAAGCCCCTTGGACATTGGCCCGGGAGGGCCGAAGAGAAGAGCTGGAGCAGTTTCTTTACGCGTTGGCGGAAACCTTGCGGGTGATCGCACTGTTTCTCTGGCCGTTTCTGCCGGCGACAACCGAGGCGATCTGGAGGCAGTTGGGATTCACGGCTCCTTTGTCAGATGAAAGACTGCCTCTCACGTTAGAATCACTGGCTAAGAAATCGATTCCTGCGGGCCAAGCGATCCGGAAAGAAGGCCCTCTTTTTCCTAAAGTTTGAAGCGGGAGACTCTTCGGTAGGCCTTTTCGAGGATCTGGTCGTGATGCGCCTCGGGTTCGGTCGATAGCTTTTCTTCACTCACCGCCTTCAGGCACGCGTCGACCACCATCGGGTCGAACTGGGTTCCGGAGCATCGTTCCAGTTCCGCGCAGGCGGTTTCCAGAGAGACCCGCTTGCGATAAGGCCGATCAGAGGTCATCGCGTCGATGGTATCGGCGACCGCGATGATTCGGGCCTCCAACCGGATCTGTTCCCCTCGAAGGCCCCGGGGGTATCCGGCGCCATCCCACCGCTCATGCTCCTGATGGACCATCTCGGTGACATCCCTCATGAAGGTCAGCGGCTCCAGGATCTTTGCCCCCCAGGTGGGATGTTGTTTGATGATCTCGAATTCTTCCGGGGTCAGGGGCCCGGGCTTGAGCAGGATCGCATCGGGAATCGCGATCTTGCCCAGATCGTGCAGCCGGCATCCATGGATGAGGTGGTGAATCCGCTCCTCGGAGAAGCCCAGTTCTTGGGCGATGACTCTCGCGTAGGAGGCGACGTTATGGGAATGTTCGGAGAGGTAAGAGTCCCTGGCGGCTACCGTTTCGACGAGCGCCGTGACGGTTTCTAAGTAGGTTTCTTCAAGCCGGCTGTGGATGGTTTCCAGAGTGAGGGTCCGATCAGTGACCTTCTCTTCGAGCCTTCGGCTCCACTCCAGGAACTGGATCTTCAACTCTTCCAGTTCCTGGGAGCGGTTTTTTAACCGTCTGGAAAGAGAAAATAAAAACACCCCGGCTGCACCCAGCGCGGCCAGGGAGAGACCGAAGCACATCCATGCAACCTGAGCTGTCATAGGTCTGTCTCTCCGATTCCGATCATAGTATACTATATTTTGTTCTTGGTCGTGGGGAAGGACCGATGATTTATTTAGACTACAACGCTACCAGCCCCCTTCATCCCGAAGTCCGTCGAGAAATCGCTCCCTTCTTGGAGGAAGGTTTTGGGAATGCCTCCTCGGTTCACTCAAAAGGGCGTCAGGCGCGGGCCGCGGTGGAGTCCGTCCGGGCGGAACTTCTTGAAGCCCTGGGGGACCCTTCCGGGCAGTTGATCTTCACCTCCGGGGGGACGGAAGCGGACAACCTGGCCTTGAAAGGGATTGCCTGGGCCTTAAGGGATCGGGGGAATCATCTGGTGGTTTCCACCATCGAGCATCACGCGGTCCTCCACGCCGCTGAAGCGCTGGAAGAAGAGGGGATCCGGGTGACCCGGGTTCCGGTGGACGGCCAAGCAAGGGTGAACCTCAACGCCCTGGAGGAGGCGATCGGTCCTAAGACGGTACTGATCTCCGTGATGCACGCCAACAACGAGGTGGGAACCATTCAGCCCATTTTGGAAATCGGGCAGATTGCCAAAAGACACGGGGTCCTGTTTCATACCGACGCGGTGCAGTCCTTCGGGAGACTGCCGCTGAACGTGCTTCGGGAAGGGGTGGATTTAGCCTCCGTTTCCGCCCACAAGCTGGGGGGGATGAAGGGGGCGGGGGCCCTGTACCACCGCCAAGGGATCAAATTAAGGCCTCTCCTGCACGGAGGGCCCCATGAGCGGAATCTCCGGGGCGGGACCGAAGCGGTTCCTGCGATTGTTGGAATGGGGGCGGCCCTGCGGGTAAGCTTGAAACAGCAGGGGGACGGGACCCTGTCCCGGGTCAGGGGATTGCGGGATCAACTGGAGGCCGGTTTGAGAAGGATCCCCGGCGTTGAGATTCTGGGACATCCGGCCGAGCGGCTGCCGGGAACGCTGAATGCCAGCTTCTTCGACTGCCGGGCGGAATCGTTGCTGATCGCTTTGGATCTAGCGGGGATCTGCGTTTCTTCCGGTTCGGCCTGTTCCTCCGGTTCGACGGAGCCGTCGCATGTTTTGACGGCGATGGGGTTGGCCGGCGATCGGGTTCGGGGATCAATCCGGTTTTCGCTCGGGTGGGGAACGACCGAGCGGGAGATCGTGGAATGTCTGGGCCGTCTCGCGCCCATCGTGGAGCAGGTTCGAAAGAACGGAGTTCTTCGGGAAAATGCTCGTTGACACTCATTGTCATCTCCATCGTCAGGAATTTGATCTAGACCGGGAAGCGGTCATCGCCCGCGCCAAGGAGGCGGGGGTCGGTCTGTTGTTAGATCCGGCCACGGATTTGGCCTCCAACCGGATCGTGGTCGACTTGGCTTCACGGACTCCGGAGGTTTACGCCGCCGTGGGGCTCCACCCCCACGACGCGCAGGAGCTGACCTCCGCCGCTCTGGAAGAATTGACCGCCCTGGCCGCCCGGCCGAAGGTGGTCGCTATCGGGGAGATCGGCCTGGATTATTACCGGGAATTGACCCCGCGCGAGGTTCAGAAAGAGGCCCTGCGGAAACTGCTCCGGTTGGCTCATGCGTTAAATCTTCCTGTGATCCTCCACTGCCGCGAGGGGGAAACCCAAACCTCCTCGGGAAGTGACGCCTATCGGGATCTGTTCGCGGTCCTTCGGGAGTGCCTGACCCCGCCGATCAAGGGACTGCTCCACTGTTTCGCAGGGGATGCCCAGGTAGCGGCTCAAGCGGCGGAGCTGGGGCTTTATCTTTCGTTCGCCGGGAATCTGACCTTCACGAAGGCCGACGGATTGCGGGCCGTGGCGAAAGAAATTCCTTTCGACCGGGTCCTGTTGGAAACCGACGCCCCGTTCCTGGCTCCGCAGGCTTATCGGGGCAAGCGGAACGAGCCGGCCTACTTGACGGAATTAGTGAACCGTTGGGCCCAGATCCAGGATTTGACCCCGGAGGATGTGGCCCGGGTGACGACGGTCAACGCCTATACACTCTTTGGAATCGGCCCCGCTCCCGCGCCGGGACAGATTGCCTATCCGATCCGCCGTTCCTTATACCTGAATTTAACCAACGCCTGCACGGACCGCTGCGTTTTTTGCGCCCTTTCGACGAAGGATTTCTGGGCCGGCAAGGGGACGGCACCCATCGTCAAGGGACACCACCTGAGAATTCCGCGGGACCCGACCGTTGAGGAAATCCTCGCGGCGGCGGGAGATCCGGGCGGGTACGAAGAGGTGGTGTTCTGCGGTTATGGAGAGCCGATCATCCGGCTTAAAGTCCTCCTGGAGGTGGCGCGTCGGCTCAAGGCCAAAGGGGCGAAATGGGTCCGCTTGAACACCAACGGCCACGGCAACCTAATCCACCGCCGGTCCGTCGCGCAGGAATTAAAGCCGGTGGTGGATCAGGTGTCGGTGAGTCTCAACACCCCGGACGCCCAGCAGTACCTGGAGATCTGCAGGCCGGTCTTCGGGCTGAAAACCTACGACTCGATCAAGGTCTTCATCCGGGAGTGCCGCGACGCGGGGCTTAAGGTCGTCGCCACGGCGGTGGCGATGCCCGGTGTCGATGTGGAGGCGGTCCGCCGGGTCGCCGCGGAAGAGCTGAAGGTAGAGTATCGAATCCGCACCCACAACGATTTAGGCTGACCGTGCGATTCCACTTGGCTCGTCTTGATGTCGTTTTGATCCTCTCCTTATTCTTAAGTTCCGTCGCCCTCGTGGCGGTGGGTTCAAGGGTGCCGGAGAAGCCGGCAAAGGAGCAGGTTCAGAAGACTCTTCCAATGGACCGGAAGTCCCTGGAAGCCCGGATCCGGGAAAATCCTTCTCTCCGACTCCGGCTCCAGGTCGCCTCCTGCGGGATCCTGCTGTTGTGGGCCGGTTCGATCTGGGGAATATTTCAGACCGGATTAAAGATCTTCCGGGGAGATCCGGTTGCGGTTTCCCTTGGAGAGCCGGCGGCTCCCGGCTGGAGGCTTCGGGAGATCCTCCGGTTGGTGTTGGGGGTGGTGCTGGTTTCTCAATGGGCTCTGTTGATCAAGTGGGGGATCCTTCTCAGCACCCTTTTGGTTGATGGGGTCATCATCGGAGCTGCGGGTTTGCTGTTCCTCCGTCGGGTGAGGAGCGCCGGGAAGAGAGTTTTTGATGGGTCCAAGGCATGGGCCTCCTTCCGGTTTGGGATCATGAGTTATTTGACGAGCTTGCCCTTCCTGCTGGGATTGATCCTGTTGTGGGGTTTCCTGCTGAGCCAATTTCAATACGAGCCCAAGCCCCAGCCGATCCTCACCATGGTCTTAAACGAATCTCGGACCCCGATCTTGGGATGGCTGCTGTTTTTGGTCGTGGTGGTCGGGCCGGTGGCGGAGGAGATGTTCTTTCGAGGGCTCCTTTACGGATGGCTGAGGGTTCGGATCGGAGTGGGTCGGGCGTTGATCTTAAGCGCTCTCCTTTTTGCGGGCCTGCATGCGAATCTCCTGGCGTTTCTTCCGATCATCGGGTTGGGGCTTCTGCTGGGTTGGGTTTACGAGCGGACCGGCTCCCTGGCCGTGCCGATCGCGGTTCATCTGTTCCACAATGGTGGAATGATGATTCTGGCCTTCCTTGCCAAGTCATTGCTGGTTCCCCCGTGACCCGGATCTCAACGTTGGGGGAAGAGGGGCTGATCCGGCGAATTGCCCGGAAGATCCGGACCGGTTCCACGGTGATCCGGGGGATCGGAGACGACTGCGCCGTCTTAAAAGGTCCGCCGGGCAAACATCTGCTCTTTGCTTCCGACATGCTGGTGGAGGGGGTCCATTTCCGTAAAAGCGCCGATCCGGCGGCCGTGGGTTGGAAAGCGTTGGCGGTCAACGTCAGCGACATCGCCGCGATGGGGGGAATTCCCCGGCATGCGGTGATCTCTCTTGGACTGCCCAGGAATATCCCGATCCGTTTTGTCGACGGGCTGTACCGGGGATTGACCCGATGCGCCAGGCGTTTCAGGGTAAATTTGGTCGGCGGCGACACCGACCGGGCGGATCAAATTGTCGTGGATGTGGCGATTTTAGGAGAGGTGGAGCAGGGCCGGCAGGTCCTCCGGTCCGGCGCCAGGGTGGGGGATTCACTGCTGGTCACCGGACAGTTGGGTGGGTCCGTCCGATCCGGCCGGCACCTCAAGTTTACCCCCCGCTTTGAGGAAGCGCGGGCCATCGCTTCGAGGGTGAAACTTCATGCGATGATCGACCTTTCCGATGGGCTGGGCCCGGACCTCACACGACTTTGCCGGGCAAGCGGGGCGGCGGCCCGGATCGACGCGCACGAAATTCCTCGTCGGAAGGGATGTTCCCTCAGCCAAGCCCTGACAGAAGGGGAGGATTTTGAATTATTGATGGCCGTCGGACGGCCTGAGGCTGACCGCCTGCTGGCTTGGAGCCGGAGGAACCTCCGGTGCGGCCTGCGCCGCATCGGCCGGATTGTCCGTCGGGGACAAGGCCCGGTTGTGCAGGTGGTTGATCCGGAAGGCCGGCCGATCCCGGTCTCCCTCACCGGGTTCAAGCATTTCTGATTCTATGGAATGGATTTCCCGTTCCGCCGACGAAACAAAACGGTTGGGAGCAAGGTTGGCCCGGGCCCTTGAACCCCAGGATGTTCTGGCCTTGACCGGCGAGATCGGCGCGGGCAAGACCACCTTTGTTCAGGGGTTGGCGCGAGGATTAGGAGTTCCCGACGGCGCGGTCACCAGCCCCTCCTTTGTTCTCGTGAGAGAATATCAGGGCCGGCTCCCTTTGGCGCATGCCGACCTTTTCCGGCTCGAGAAACTGCCGGAGGCAGCAGCTGTCGGCTTAGAAGAATATTACGAAGGAGCCGGGGTCACGGTCATTGAATGGGCGAGCCGGATCCCGGAGATCCTGCCGGAGGAATTTCTGGAGGTCCGGTTCGAGGTAATCGATCCCAACACTCGGAAGATCAAGCTGGTTCCTCACGGACCAAGATTTGAAAAGCGGGAATGGGACCTCAGTCGAAGGACTCGAAATGAGACTTTTGGTGGTTGAGACTTCTTCTCTTGTTTTTTCTGTCGCGGTCTGCGACGGGGATCGGATCTTAAGCTCCTTCAAATCCGATGATCCCGCTCGCCGGTCGGATCTGCTGACGGGACTTATCGAAGAGGCGCTCCGCGGCGCCGGTCTGACGCTGGCGGCGCTGGACGGCCTGGCCGTCTCGATCGGGCCCGGCTCCTTCACCGGCCTGCGGGTCGGGGTCACCACGGTCAAGACATTGGCATGGGCTCTTAAAAAGAAAGTCCTGCCGGTCTCCACGTTGGAAGTGATTGCTCACAATCTCGATTCCGGAGTCGAGCCGATCGGCGTTTTCCTGGATGCACGGAAGGGAAAAGTGTACGCGGCTTTGTTCTCGCCGGACGCAGAAGAACGGCTCAAGCGTTTAAGCCCGGACCGGCTTCTTCCGCCGGAAGAGGCCCTCAAGCAATTTCCCGAAGGCACGGTTTTTGTCGGCGACGGCTTGATCCGGTATCGGGATCTTGTGAATTCGCTGGACGGCAAGGAATGGAGTTTAGCTCCGGAGTCCGACTGGATTCCATCAGCCGACGCCCTGTGCCGGATCGCCGCCCACCGCTGGCCCAACGGTGTTCTGGACGACCCCCACCGACTTGTGCCAGAATATCTCTACTCCAAGGAGAGCGACATCGTCGGATGATGAAGACTGTAGATGGAAGAGTGAAAGAAACCGTCGCCGCCGTTCGTGCTTCGACGAGCTCAGCACGAACGGATTTTCCCTCCCCGCCGGTCTGGATTGAGGTCGATCTGGCGGCGGTCCGGCACAACCTCCGGCAGATTCGGCAGCTCATCGGTCCCCGCGTCCAGATCCTCGCCGTCGTCAAGGCCAACGCCTACGGCCACGGTTTAGCGCCGGTCGCGGAGGCGCTGGTCGATTCCAAAGCCGATGGGTTGGGAGTGGCCAGCGTCCGGGAGGGTGTGGCTCTGCGGGAGCATGGGATCCGCTCGAAGATTCTTGTTCTCGGGCAGATCCTGCCGGAAGAGGCCCCGTTGGTGGTTGGGCATGGATTGACCCAGGCCATCGGGGACATCCATGTCGCCCAGGCCTTGAGCCGGGCCGCCGCCCAGCAGGAAAAAGAGGCGTCCGTCCATTTAAAGATAGACACCGGCATGGGGCGGTACGGCGTCTGGCATGAAGAGGCGATTGAGCTTAGCCGGCGGATCGCCCAGCTTCCCGCGCTTCGGGTCGAAGGAGTTTTCACTCACCTGGCGACGGCCGGACAGGACGCCGAAGCGGCCGAAGAACAGATGCGCCGTTTTTTCCAGGTCATCCAGCGTCTTCACCGTGGGAAACTGCCGGCCGGTTTAAAACATGTGGCCAACAGCGTGAGTCTCTTAAAATTCCCGGCCGCCCGCCAGGATCTGGTGCGAACAGGCCTCCTGCTCTACGGGGCTTCTCCGATCAGGGAAGGTCATCTGCCGGTCCGGCTCAAACCGGTCCTGAGCTTAAAAAGCCGGATCCAATTCTTGAAAACAGTTCCAACGGGGCAGACGGTCAGTTACGGGGCCACCTTCAAGGCCAGCCGTCCCACCAAGGTGGCCACGATTCCGGTCGGCTACGCGCACGGCTACACCCGGGCCCTCTCCAACCGGGCTCAACTTCTTGTTCGGGGAATCCGGGCCTCTGTGATCGGCCGGATCACGATGGAAGATCTGATGGCCGACGTGACCGACGTTCCCGGCGTTCGGGTCGGTGATGAGGTGGTGCTGATCGGCCGACAGGGCCGAGAGCAAATTACCGCCGAGGAACTGGCTCGCCACGCCCGGACGATCCCCTACGAAATCTTGGCCGGCCTCTCCCCAAGTATCCAGCGGATTTATTCCTGATGCGGCCCTCCTTTTTTGTCCGCCGAATCTTAGCCCTTCTTTTAACCCTGGGATTAGGTCTGCCCAGCCCATCCTTCGCTCTGCGCCAGCCCCAGCCCGAAACCCGAAAACAGCAAGCCGGCCTGGAGGCCGCCATTAAAGAAGGAATTAGACCCACCGCCGCCGGGATGGAGGAGAAACCCCGTGATCCCCAGAAATTGTTGGAGGCCAAAGAGGCCCAGAAGATTTTTGGCCAGGTTGCGCGGATACTCAACGGCAGGGACACCGCATCCGATTTTCTCTGGCCGGCTGAATACAATCTCCTCTGGCGTTTTCATAGAGGTCAAATTTTCTACATCCTCCTGAAGCAGACCACGAGGGTGTCTGAAGATCGTTTCGCTGCGTTGATGGAGGCCATTGAGCGAGCGGAGGGACGGGCACGGCTTTATCACGATGGAGAGAGGACATTGGAGACCCTTCCGCGGCTGGCTCGGGTGATCCTGCGCTATGGGATTAAACAAAGCAGGGGCACTCCCACTGCTCGGCATCCCGCAGTTGAAGAGAAAGAGCTTGAGCTTTTTTCTGAAAAGTACTGGGATCCTGCGCTAGGAAGTGTCCCGGCGAAAGATCGGGAAACAGTTCGGAAATCTCTCGGTAGGTGGAGAGGATACTCTAACGTCATCACCTTGCAGGATCATCTTCCTTCGGCGGATGAAATGGAGAAGGATTTCGCAAGATCCTTCGATGACATTGAAGCAGTTCTGAAACACCCTCATTACAAAACGCTGCGAGACAAGTTGTTGAAAAAGCAGCGAAACCGGAAAAATCCGGCCGTTTTGGAATCGGAACAATGGGAGCTGCTCCAGCAGCTGCAGGCGCAATGGCGCCGTCTCTCACTCGAAACGGTGGAGAAGCTGATCCAGGCGGCGCCGATGGGAAAAGGCCAACCGATTGGTCCGGAGACTCCCCTTCGTATCTCCGATCGAGTGGGAAAAAAACGGGAGAGGATCCACAAAGAGGATGAGGATGTAACCTTAGGCCGTTTGGGCGACTGGCTTTCCAGTTCGTCGATGGGTATCGTTGTGGAGCGGACGGAGTCCGGCGACCCACTGTTTCAGATTTTAAATAAGGGAATGAATCTACGGCCCGAGTCTCCAAGAGCGATTAGCCAGGCGATCCCCTGGCTGGAGAGATCCATCCGGACCGTGGAGCGTTTCCTGGAGAGGGGCCAATACGCTCATCTGTTCCCCACCGCCGCCGGGCTGGAGGAGACGTCGGTCCGTGACCCAGAAAGGGTGGAAAAGCTCACCTTCCGACTTAGACAGGAACTGGGAGAGTTCTACGATCTGTCTCGTTGGGAAGCCCTTCCGCCGACTCTCGAAGCTGCTCTTCATAATCTCGACAGTGCCGGAGGGGCTCTGCGGACTCAGAGGAAGGATAAGATAATCCAAGCGCACGATTTTCTTGATCTGGCGAAAGGAGATTTGAGCCAATTCCTCGAAGAAGAAGTCAAACTGGTGCCGCTGGGCAGAGGGGCGGATCCACAGAAGAGAGCGCGCAGGGATCAGATCATCCGGCTTCTGGAGGAGCGTATTAAGGATCTGGACGGATTGGTGAAGGACTTTGAGCCGCTCCGGCTCTATGTCCCCGCCGCGGGGCTGGAGGAGCAGCGGGTGGATGCCAAGAGCTCCCGCCACCTCTACGACTCGGTGGAAGGGATTCTGCATGAGAAAGAACTGGCCGGTGAATTTCTAGAGAGGAATGATCGGAAGGCCCTTCACACGTTTCGGGACGGCTATGCCGGGATCATCAAGAGAGCTGGTGATCGGAAGAAGATGAGAAAGGAAGTACTGGCTCTCCGTCTGCCCCAGTCGATATATCAAAGGATTAGCAAGATTGTCCAAACGGCCCAGTCGTTGGCGGAGCGTTATCGGCGAGGTGAGAGGACCGTAGCGACGCTAAGGATATTGCCCCGGTTCATTCTCTGGTACGGCCTTGAAGGGACGAGGGGTATTACTGCGCAGCTGGTTAAAGAGCAGAAGCTGTTGGATTTTGCCAGGAAATATTGGGATGCAGAGGGGGAACAAATTTCCAAGAAGGATACCCTTGAAGAGGGCGTTCTCAAGGGAATAAGTCGACGGCTTCTGCCGAGAACCGCGGATGTCTCGGGACCGGGTTTCGCCGGTGCTTTCAATGAAATTGAGGAGACGATGAAGAATCTGCCGGCTTATGCGACTCTGCAGAAGGAGTTGAAGGTCCAGCAGAGGCAAGAGAAGCGGTCAAAACTCGAACCGGCGGAACGACAAAAGGAGTTGGACCAACTACGCAGTGATTGGCGCCGGCTTTCACTGGAGGTAGTGGATAGGGTCATTCGAGCTGCGCCTCGAGGGGAACAGCAACCCATTGGTTCCGGCACGCCTCTGCATGTGTTCGATAAGATCATGGAAGGACCCGGCAAGATGCGAAAAGAGGACGAGGATCTTACCCTCGCCCGGCTGCGAGACCGGCTCAAGGGAGGAGAGAGGGGGTTGGTC
Organism: Candidatus Omnitrophota bacterium; assembly: GCA_016201735.1. Taxonomy (GTDB): domain Bacteria; phylum Omnitrophota; class Gorgyraeia; order 1-14-0-20-64-10; family 1-14-0-20-64-10; genus JACQCH01. Next base: position 767 of record JACQCH010000001.1, on the reverse strand, counting down.
ATTGACCGACTGAAGTCCGGCATTCTTCTGTTTCGGATTTTTAATCGGGGTATGAAAAAGGCAGCCGCCGAGCCGGCGTCTCGCGCGAAGGCAATCACCTGGCTAAGAAAATCGATCCTCAACCTCAAAAACTTCATGGCTAAAGGCCAATATGCCAATCTGTTCCCTCCGATTCCGCTCGGGGCGGGCCTGGAGGAGCGGATGAATGTGGAAGAGGCACTCCAAGTCATTCAGGATGGCGCCGTTGGAGAAGAATTTGCGTACATCATATTCCATTCGTATGACAAATCAAGCCGGCTGATCAACGAGGAATCGGCGTCGCTCGATGCAATTCGCGATGAGAGAGGAGTGGATGGATCCCTCCCTTGGGAACGTAAACTTCTGGAGGTGCTCGCGGGGCAGTCCGACCAGCCATCCTCTCTTGTATTTGTGAAGGATCCTGCGGCCCGGACGTTTCACTTCATGCCTGACCGTAAGCTTCCGGAAGAAATCCAATTCCTGGAGGAAACGAGGATCTTGCTTGACGAGATAGCGACTATTCTCGCGATTGCTTGGGACAGGGAAACACTCGACACCGCGGCGGCGGCGGATTTTCCTGCCTCGGCTGATCAATTGCAACCCTATGGGGCATGGCGATCAACTTAACCGTCGAGCACAGATTGTCGCAAGAACGTTGGACCGCCCTTGACATGCATGAACGACTTCCAGCGTGTGCGGGATACGCAAAATCTCCGCCGACGTCGCGGTCCGGTGCGATGCCGCACGAC
>JACQCH010000065.1 GCA_016201735.1 Candidatus Omnitrophota bacterium | reverse complement strand
GCAATTACCACACGCCCCTTGCCCCCACAAACCTGGCAGGCCGACAAACGGGAAAGGAGCCCAAACGGATCCCGCCCCTTCCCCTTGCAATAGGCGCAGGTAAAATCCCTTGTTTTTCGTGTGGTGGCACCCCGTTTTCTCTTCATCTTAAGTTTCTCGTCCCCCTTAGGCGGACACTCCAAGGAGAGTCCCGCGTCAGCGGGGCTTCATCCCGGTCAGCACGCTCCTGGCTTATCGCGCAAAAAAGGTATTCTTGCGCTTGCGGAGATGCTTCTCTTTGCGCATCTGAGTTAAAGCGCGCTTGAGGCCCTTCTCCGGCATCCCCATCGCGTAGCTCAACTCCTTCGAGGTCATCCCTTCCGGAGAACCCTTCAGGGCTGCCATGATCCGACCCTGCTGGGTAGGAGCCCCGGCCTTCATCGGCCTGGCTGAAGCCCGAGTTTTCTGCATCCTTCCGGCAAACTCCGTCCAGTAACCATGCGCCTTCTTGGAATCGGCCCGATACTCGCGGATCATACCCCTGGCCTCTTTCCTCACCGCCTGGCTCTGCCCAGCAATCTCCTCGATCCTCTCCCGGAGCTCACCCATCAGGGCCTTGACGTCCTTCCCCAAACTCGTGCGGAAGGCCTTGAGCTCGACCCGCTGCTTGCCGCTCATCGCCTTGTGCTGGGTCCTGAACTCTCTTAAGAATCCGCGGACGTTTTTCTGGATTCCCTCGAAATACCCTTCCAGCATCTGCCGCAGCTCTTTGGACATCTTTCCGCGGTCGGTGTGGAAATGCTGGATCATCACATGCACATCGCCGAAGAGACGCTTTAAGCCGGCCTTCCGCTCCGTCTTGTCTTTCCTGAAATCGCTGAAGAGCTCCCCCATCGCCTTCTGCCGATCGGAGCGGCTCTCAGTAAGGTTCTCGCACATCGTCTTCATCTCATCCGAGAAGCCCATTTTAGCTCGCCTCCTTTTTGGGGACGGTTCTTGCTATATCAGGGTAAGAACCGTCCCTGGTTTCATACCCGGCTTCCGGGGATCCGCTGGCTGTCTAAAGCCAACGGACCCCCAAAGAATGCCAGGAATCTATTTAGGCTTGGGCGAATTACGCCGTTGCCCCAGCCGTCAACCCGACTGCTTCGGCATACTTGAGGAACGTCTCAACGGACGCCACAACGACCCGAGCCTCGATGCCCAGCAGCTCGATGCCAACCAACGACACTCTCACCCAGGCATCGATGACGAGACCCTTGTCCAGGATCCGGTCCAACACCTCAGCCAGGGATGCCCCTGCGATGGTCTTCTCAACAGCCATTTGAACTCACCCCCTTCCCGTTGTTGAATGCTTCTTTAACAACTAACATAACCACTTTGAGGAGAGTCACTTACGCCCCCCCCCCCCTAATTCCTCGAAGGCCAAACGGGCCGCCTTCAAGACCTTCTCCACACGGAATGGCTTGTCCAGCACCTCCACGGCGCCTGCCGACTTCGCTTCTTTCCTTGATTCTGCAGTCCCAAAAGCGGTGATCATGAGGACCTTCGTGCGCGAGGAGATCGATTTGATCTGTTTCAGGAGTTCAATGCCGCTCATATCCGGGAGGCGCAGGTCGAGAAGGACCAGTCGGATCGATGGGGTGGTTTGCCGGAATTTCGCGAGGCCCTCGGCTCCTGTTTTCGCCGTCACCACGTGATACCCCGCGTCCGTCAAGATCTGTCTCATCACCCAATCCATATCCTTCTCGTCATCCACCAGCAGGATCGCCTTGGCAAGTAATTGCTCCTTGGACACATTTCCCTCTTCACCTGCATATTTATCTAGCAATAGCCATGCCAAACCCACACAGATTCCTTAAAAATCCAGAGAGATCACACAACCGTTTGATAAAAAACAAGTTGCAACCTGCTCGTAGATCATCTTTAAAATCCTTGGGATACGGCGGATGGAGCTGATTCAACCGAACTATGGAACGGGCGCCATACCTTTGTGGAATCGATTCCATACCTAAGAGGAGGAAGCAAATCGGCTCGTGTACTGGAAGGGCAACCGGTGGAAGAGGTATTTCACCGAGATGCCGGAGAGGAACCGATCCACCTCGTGCTGAATCCCCATGAACAGCAGACCCGTTTCGCCATCATGAAGGGTTTCGGCAATCCGCCGGGCGATGAAGCGATCACGTCTTAGAAGCAACCGCTGGGCTTGCCATCGTGACCGCAGCCGTTCCCAGAAAGGCCTGGGATGGTTGCCCTCCTCAACTGCCTCCTTGATCTGGCGATACTCCTTCAACAGCAGTTGGGGGGACTCTGTCCCTATGAGCGTGCAACCTTTTTGGATGAGGTCGAGAAGGATCCGGTGGTTGCGGCTGCCCCTGGCGGCCACCTCGGTCACAATCTGCGGCTCTTTCCCGCAGAGGGGCAGACCATCCTGGTAGAGTTTCGTTCTGGGATAGTCAAGAGCCAGGGCATCCAGCTTGTGCTTGATTCCATCCCACATCTGCTCGATCGCCTTGACATGGCTGGCCCACCTCTCTTCGCCGTAGCGTGAAAGGTAGGCCTCTTTCAAGGACCCGGCCATGGAACCCATGTCGACCTCGGTGTGGATGACGGGGATATAGATAAGCTGGCGCACGCAACCTTTACCTTTCGGCTCCTAAAGCCACTTCTTGGATGAGCTCCCGGATAAGGTCCAGATCGAACGGCTTGGCGGTGTAATCATAGGCGCCTAAGCGCATCGCCTCCTTGGCTGTCTTTAAGGTCCCATAGCCGGTCAAGACCACGATCTTGGAAACTTTGGAAACCAGGCGGAGCCTCTTTAAGCAGGTAATCCCGTCCATCGAAGGCATCTTAAGATCAAGGAAAATCAGGTCCGGCTGGTCGGCCCTGGACTTGGCGATCCCCTCTTGGCCCGTGGCCGCCGTGGCCACAGAGTGTCCCTCATCCTGAAAAATCCGCTGAAAGATCGCGCAGAGATCCGGCTCGTCGTCGATGATGAGCAGTTTAGCCATGGGATTGCCTCATCGCCTCCACCTGATCCTTTGTGACCCCGAAGGCCTTCAGCTTGTTAAAGAGGGTCTTGTAGTCAATCCCAAGCCTTTGAGCGGCGGCCTTTTTGTTCCCCCGGGTTTCCCTTAAGGTGCGCAGGATCAGCTGCTTCTCCGTCCCTTCCGCCGCGTGGCGGCTGATCTCCAGAAGAGAACCTGAAGAAAGAGGATCCCCACGACCTGACAACTCCTCTGAAACATGAGGGAAAGGGGCGGGCGCAGAACTTCGTCCATCCTGTCGGTTGCTCCCCCGACTGGTTTCATCCATTCCACCTCCCGCCCCCATGCTGCGAACCTTCTCTGGCAGATGCTCCGGAAAAATCTCTTCCTCAGCCAAGAGGAGCCCGCTCTTTAAGGTATTTTCCAACTCCCGGACATTGCCGGGCCAGGAGTAGCCCGACAGAAGTTTCATCGCATCATCCGAAATGCCACGAACCCGCTTGCCTAGATCTTGATTAAACCGGTCAAGAAAGAATCGGCACAAAAGTTTCACGTCCTCACCCCGGTGGCGCAGCGGGGGAAGAGCGATCGAAAAGACATTCAGCCGATGAAAGAGATCTTCCCGGAAGAGCTGCCTTTCCATCAGATCGTCCAGATCCTGGTTGGTCGCCGCCAAAATACGCACATCGATCTGAATAGGGCGCTTGCCTCCCAGCCGGGTGATCTCTCGTTCCTGAAGGACACGCAGGAGCTTCGCCTGTGCGGAAAGGGTCAAATTGCCGACCTCATCCAAAAAGAGCGTTCCGCCCTCGGCCTGCTCGAATCTTCCTTCTTTGGGCGCATCTGCTCCTGTGAAGGCTCCCCGCTCATATCCGAAGAGCTCGCTTTCAAAGAGGGACTCGGGGAGGCTGGCGCAGTCCACTGGCACAAAAGGCCCATCCTTCCTAAGGGATAAGAGATGGATCGCCCGGGCGATCAGCTCTTTGCCGGTGCCGCTTTCCCCTCGAATCAGCACGGTGATCTCCTGGGGGGCAATCCGACGTACCAGGTCGAAGATCGCCACCATGCTGAGGTGCTCACCGACCATCTCCTCCGGGGTGACCGGCGTGGGGCGCCTTGGGACTTGCGGAAGGGAGGACACCTCCAAGGCTTTCACCTGGAGCGCTTGCTGGATGCTCCGCCCCAGCCGATCCGGGGTGAGCGGCTTGGGAAGATAGTCGTAAGCGCCTAGCTTCATGGCCTCCACGGCCGTCTTCACCGTCTCGTGACCCGTCATCATGATGACCGGCGTACCTGGACGAAGGGCCTTGATTCGCCGAAGGGTCTGAAGTCCATCCATCCCTGGCAGGAGAACGTCAAGCAGGACCAAATCCACCGCCTTTTTCTCGAGGATTCTCAAACCCACTTCACCTGAGGCAGCCACATGGACAGTAAACCCCTGCTCTCCCAGGATCCTTGACAAAAGCGGACCCGCGTCCGGTTCGTCGTCAATGAGGAGCAGCTGCGCTGTAGCTCGGGACTTCGGGGCTGGGGACGTTCTTACCTTGCTTGTCATGACCTTCGGATGCTCCCTTAAGTAATGGGGACGATGGCGGCGCCAGATGCGGGCCCTTGACCGGCAATCGCATGGAGAAGG
>JACQCH010000063.1 GCA_016201735.1 Candidatus Omnitrophota bacterium | reverse complement strand
GCTAACTGCGATGAGGGAATGGATAGAATCCGGGAAGCGGGCCGCCGTATTGATGGCAATCGCCCCGCCCAGAGAGAAACCTAGTATAGAAATCTCGGAGTAGCGTCCCCGCGCCCATTCCAGGACCGCCTCCAGGTCAGCCCCTTCCCTGGCTGAGAAAGTATAGAACCCACCGGAGCGTCCGTGGCCGCGGAAGTCCATGCAGAGGACATCCTGGTCTTTAGCCAAATCGTGCGCCAGCCGCTGAAAGATCGCCGCCTCCTTGGTCTGGAAGAACCCCGGGCAGATGATGACGACGGCTTGGCGGCCTACCCGATGGTAGAGATCGAAGGAGATGCGGACGCCGTCCTCTGTTACGACTGCATGGGAGGACCGCTGCTCAAGCTCCGCCAGCTGGTAAGCCGGGGGTTTCATCTCTTCAACCGACGCGTAGTGTATCATCATGGCTTAATTGTATATCACAACTGTTGTAGTTTTCAAGTAGAAATTTTGGAGCTGGTCGGGTGAGGCTGGCTGCTTGGGGCGCGCCGAAGCCGCTCAAAGTGCAATGCCAGAAGAGGTGGAAGCGTTGAGCGCGCAACTTCTCAACGCCTCCACACAAGTCCCCATCGGCACATCAATGCTTCGTATCTTCGGGCGGATAGGGATCCGGCCCGTAGCTGTCCTTGTCGCGGATCTTGCCATCTCTGCCATGAATGACCACTTCAGACTTCTTAGACTTGGCGGCCCTCACGGCAGCGTTGATGGCGGCGGCCTGTGTCCTGTGGTCGGAGGAAATCCGGGTATTCCCCTCCCCTCTCACAGCCCACTTACCGTCGTGGCGGACAACGTGCTGGTTTTTTCCCAATGGCCTCACCTCCTTTCTTAAGAATTTCCTTGGGATTTATATTGGCAGGTCGCTTGGAAGATTGCGGTTGCTGTAGCGTTCGAGCTTGGACTTATCACCACACCCTTCAAGAGCACACACCACACACTTTTCTTCTTTCGTAACAATTCGCGGGCCTACACGTTGTTCAATCATATCGTAATAGGTGTAATGGTGCGAATCTCTAAAACCAGCCACCAGCGCAAGAAACTCCGTAACGGCGAGGGAGGCTACGGTTCCATTCAACGAGATTACCGCTGGTTCCGGCACATCCGAACCCGCAACATAACCATGCCGTCTACGAAATTCGCGCTCGTTCGGAGTCTCAAGCTCTTCAGCGGCAATCCGAGTGTTGACCTCTCTGGCGCAAAGCAGGCAGGGACGCCCAGAAGTCCATACAACCACCCGGCCCCCAGCCTCGACAATCTCTCCATCCTTAACCGTGATCCCGACTCCACAATCGAGGTAGGGAATGAGATAGGAACTAGCGAGCTCACTCAAAATAAGCCTCGCGCTGTCAGTGTCAACGCAGCCGAAAATAAGGTTGGATCCTTTCAGAAACCGAAGGGCATCTAAGGAACGCACATTGACGCAGAGCGCTTTGACCTGAGCTTTCGGATTGATTCTCTTGATGTGCTCGAGAGCTATTTTTACCTTCATCTTCCCGACATCCTTCTTGGTTGCCCCAACCACCCGATGGAGATTCGTCATCTCTACCGCGTCGTCGTCAATGAGAAGGAATTCCCCTACACCAAGGTAAGCAAGCTCTTGGGCTACGATGGAACCCATACCGCCAAGCCCCACAATAGCCACAGAAACCTGCTCGATCTTCCCCTGACCCTGACCGCCAAGCGCCAGGATCTGCCGGTGGTAAACGCCCTCAGTGCCGTTCGTTTTAGCACCCCCTTGCGTCGCTGCAGGTTTCCCATCTCCTCTGATGTCTTCCAGCACAGGACCGACTATTCGAATCCCATCCAGCGGAAGGGGGTTCCTATTGCCCGGCAACCAGAATTGGCCCTTGACCGAATTCTTCCCTACCACCAGGGCTCCGTAGACTTTTCCAGGAGCTGCATCCGAGAGGTAGGAAACCATTTCTTTCTGACCTTGCAAATCGATAGAGGAGAAATATACCGCCCCATCAGCGAATGGATGACTGTGAACTTCTATTAGGACGCACTGCTGCTTGTTGGCATGGTTCATCACCTGAAGCAGGACATCAAGTTTCAAAGATAAGCCCTCCCATGCCCTCCCATCATCCAACTCGTTGTCCTCTATAAGGTGCAGATCCTTCTCTAGGAGTAGATTCGCATTTCCAAGAGAGACGTGCTCCGCCAAGATGAAGCAGAGGTGTTCTCTCCCATCGGCCAATAGGTAATCCCTGACCCGATTCCAGGTCTCTCGACGAACAACGAGACGATTCACCCCCATCTAACTCAGCTCCTGAAGTCTCCGCTCCACGGCAAGCATGAAGGTAAGGAGGTTGTCGCCATTCTTAAAGTCAGAGGAAGGGTCCCACCCCTGGGCATGAAAGGAAAACTGCGCCCATGATCCCCCCAGGGCACTCTGGTTTTCTGTGTAGCTGCTCGGCGCCTTCCCGTCTACAAGTCTCAACCCGTTCTTCACGTAAAAATTGTCCGGCGGAGTTGCCGGATAGCCGGGCGGAACGAGCACAAGCAGTTCTGTGGCCTGGATGTTCCAGCCTGGTGGGAGGGGAAACTGCTTGAACAACAGCCAGTCCAGGTTTGCTCCATGCTCAACCTGCTGATACCTGCGCCTAAGAAGTTCTACTTCCTGGAGCCGCCGCTCAAGACTCATTGCTAACCTCGGATGAAGCGCGGTGCTTTCTTGAACCGACGCCCTGGTTTCAACTCAATAACCTCGTCTGCTTTGACTTGAACTTGGGTACCATCCTCAAGGACTAAGATCAAACCTGCCTCCCTGGAGATGCCGGCCAAGTCCATAATCTGTCCTCCCGTCAGGGAAGATTCCTCCACATGGAACTCCTTCCCATCCACAAAGATAGTGAAGAACTTACCCTGAACTTCAGTCCCGATTCTGTGTCCTTCCTCCTGCATTGGAAAGCCCTCCTTTTTTAGTGCCTCATCTATATATGGCCGGGAGCCAAGATTTCTTACGTTGTTGCAATACCGCTCCACCCAGCTTCGTCTTTTTTCCCAGTTCTCCGAATGCGCGATCTGTCAAATCTTCAGCGTATTCTACGACGTCAGCAGCTGGACCCTCGCTCGGACATAGAACTGCTTTAATAAATCGGGCAAGACGCATCACTTCCTCTGCCTCCGGCTCGGTGAGGACTTGTGCCTCCGGACAGGGCCTGGGTTCCAGGTCGTTCCTTAAGTCCTCAATCCAGAGCAAGAGGAGTTTCCCCTTAAGCTCTTCCCTCTCGTTAGCCACGAATAACCTCTCCTTTCTCATACCTTCCGAGTCACGAAAGCCAATCCTTGATGGCGTCCAGCCCATGGCGCTCCAAGAGTTTCTGTCTGATCCAAGCAAATGCTCTGTGGGTAACCGTGTAGACCTTCGCCATGGACCAACCATAAAGCTCCCCGATTTCTTTCTGCTCGAGACCAATGATGAGTTTCGCAGTGATGAGCTCCCGATAGTCCGAAGGTGCATCCGGTAGGATCTCCTCGATTGCCCTCCGCATTTCTTCCCGACTGAGTTGCTGATACAAACTGGGACCTGGATCTTGAAAGGACTTTTCCTCCCCATCGGCATCTTCCAGCGGTTCCTCAAGACGCTGTGACCGATAGATAGCCCGGTTGTGTTCCTTGATTACCCAATCTGCTATCTTGCGGAGCCATGGGAAAAGATCGATCCCCCGATACTCAAAACCAGAGATCTTTCTAAAAGCACGGAACCATGTTTCACTGGCCACCTCTTTCAGTTCGTGGGATGTCAACCCCTTGCACCGAAGATGCACTAAGAGGTGGGAATGATGACGTACGACCAACTGCCCAAAAGCAGCCCTAGCCTCAGCATTGGTCCCTTTTTGGACCAGGCCGATTAGGTGGGCGTCGTCAAAAAACGGTTTTTCCGTCATTTTGCCCTCCGTAGATATATGTCGGAAGGCAGGAAAATCTTACACTGGCATTTTCACAAGGCGCGGAATGGAGGTTGGACTCTAACGGGGACTTACGAGGGATAAAACTACAGCAGAAGAAAATTATTTATAATGCCGAACTACAATCCTCTTCCCCTGGATTCCAACTTCCCCAACCTTAAAAAACTTCCTTTTCCTGCCTTCATTGAGATCATACCAGCAACAGGTCAAAAGTCAATGGGTCGCGAATCGCGGTGAATCCCAAGATGCGCTTTGAGGAGCGCCTTGAACAGCTTGCCGTGGTTGGGAACCTTGAGGTGTAGAAGTTCCTCCACGATGACCCGGCGCCGGAATGGGGCCGGCTGGGTCAGCAACTCGACGTTGAACGTCAGCCGGCCGGTGGTGGAACAGCTTCCCCATTTCCGCGCCATCGATCGGACGTGGATTTCCCTCGGCTCAACCCGAATCCGCCGCGCCCACGACTTCACCTCGGAAAGGAAAACGTCCCGCGGCACGGCGACCTCAAGCTGCTCCCAGGCGCACCCCGCCTCTCTCACGCGGAGGCCCTCCGGAGCATGCGGAGCACCCCCGTGGCAAGATCCACCACATCGTCAACACCGGAGTCAATGAGCGCTTTGTAAAGGGCTTTGCGCAGCTCCCGCTCCTGGGGACTGCTGGATCGCCAATGGGGATAGGTCACGAAGGCCACATCAACAGCCCGGGCGACCCCATCGGAATCGGAGAGCCCCTCCTTCTTGAGATACCAAAGCACCGCGAACGCCTCAGGGGAGAGATCCGTCCTGTTCCGCTGCTGTTCCGCCTCCCGCAATTCTTTGATCAGAGCTTCGAGCTCGGCCAGCGCCTCCTGGGTCGTCTTCTGCCGTTCCTCAAATGCCTGCGCGATCAACTCAGCACGGTCGCCGATGGAGATAAGCCAGGGCTGCTCATGGGCCAACCGCTTGATGTGCTCGTACAGGGCTTTGAGGAGATTGAACACCTTGACCGTATCGGGCTTGTCGCCCCCCGCAATCTTCTCGAGGGTCTGTTCATCCAACGCATAGACGGGGGTTGGCGGCTTGATCTCGCCGAAATAAGTTTGCTCCTGGACCAGTTTCGCCGTCTTCCGGAGAAAACTCTTGTCCACGGAGATGCCCCGCTCGTAGCTCGCCCTCACAAGATAGAACATTCGCGCCAGCTCCTCAATGTCGGGGAGATAGGGGCGCAGGAAAGCGTCGGGAGAGAGGATCTCATAGACCTCCTGAACCTCCTGGAAGAAGGCGTAAAATTTCTGCCGCCGGTCCTGGTCCCGAAACTGCTCCAGGATCGCCTCAGCCCGTTTATCACCGGTCTGGTCGGGAGCGATGGATAGGTAGTCTCGACGCCCCTGAAGGATGAGGGCCTCAAATCGTTTCCGGAGGACTTCTACCCCCTCCACGACACCCCGCACATCGTCCGAATCGAATGCCAGCGCTCTTTCCAGCTTGTCGAAGATCCCCACGAAATCAAGTACGAAACCTGCCGGCTTCCTTCGTCCATCTTCATCCTCATAGGGACGGTTCACGCGAGCGATCGCCTGCAGGAGTACGTGGTCCCGCATTGGTTTGTCCAGGTACATGCAATAGAGGATCGGCGCGTCGAAACCAGTCAGCAGCTTTTCGGTGACAATCAGAATCTTCGGCTGCTGCCCCGGTTTCCGGAAGGCCTTGCGGACGGTGTCCTCCCGCTCCTCCGAAAGATGAAACGGACGCAGATACGCCAGGTCCTTCTTACCACCCCCTGAAATCACCACCTGGGAATATTCAGGTGGGAGGAATCGATCCAATGCCGCTTTGTAGAGGGCGCAGGCCTCCCGGTCCACGGCCACGAGGAAGGCCTTGTATCCCATCGGCTCGATGGTATCGAGGAAGTGCCTGGCCACAAAGTGGGCCACTTTCTGTACCCGTTCGGGATTCTTAAGCATGTTGCGCAAGGTCACCGCTTTCTCTAGAACCTTGTTCAGCTCTTCTATATCCGAAACCCCCTCCAGCTCAGCCAGCCCCAGGAACTCCCGTTCCAGAGTCTCTCGGTCTACCTGGAGGTCGTTGGGCGCCAGGGCATAATTGAGTGGAACGGTGGTGCCGTCCGCCACCGACTCACGGATGGAATACTTGTCGAGGTATCCCCTCTCATCCTCGATACCAAAAACCTTGAAGGTACCCTTCCCATAAGCGGTCTTGTCGATCGGCGTGCCGGTGAAACCCAAGTAGGTGGCGTTGGGCAATGCACCCATCAGGTAGTTGCCGAGGTCTCCTCCGGTCGTCCGGTGCGCCTCATCCACCAGCACGAAGACGTTGGCGCGGGTGTTCGCGTTGGCCGGGATATCATCGAACTTGTGGATCATGGAAACGATCAATCCCCGCCGGTCGGAGGCGAGCAGTTGGCGAAGATGCCGCTTGTTCCTCACCACGACGGCGTTGCTGACGCCGACCGATTCCAGCACCCCTGAAAGCTGCGCCTCCAGCTCGTTGCGGTCGATCAACATAAGGACGGTTGGGTTGTCGAGGGCTGAATCGGCCATCAGGAGCTTGGCTACGCTGATCATCGTGTAGGTCTTGCCCGAGCCCTGCGTATGCCAGACCAAGCCGCGGCGTTTCTTCGAATCGCGCGCCCGGGCGATGCAGCGCTCGGCAGCCCGCATCTGGTGCGGACGGAGAACTGCTTTCGTCAGCTGGTCGTCCCGGCGCACGAAGAGAATGTAGTCGGCGATCACCCGGAGAATCCGGCGGGGCGCCACGAAGGTCTTCACCAGCGTCTCAAAGTCGCCTGCTTGCTCCTCCCGCCAATTAAAGAGCTCCTTCCGCGAAAGAGCCCAGGTCGCTCCGTAGAAGAACTGTACCAAATGCGTCAGCGCATGAAGCTGGGCTAGGGCCATGAACTCCGGCCCCCTCTCGTGGTAGTAGCGGATGTCGTCGAACGCCTCGGCGATCCCTTCCAGCTTCGTCGCCGACTTGGTCTCGACTACAATCACCGGAATGCCGTTGATGAAGAAGGTAACGTCCGTTCGGATATCAGGTGGTGTGCCGTTGGAGAAGGTGAACTCGTCGGTCACGTGGAAGGCGTTACGGGACAAATCGTCGAGGTCGAGGAGCGTGAGGTTTCGCTCCCGCTTTTCGTCAGCCACGAAGACCGTCTTAATGCCTTTCAGATAGGCCCAGGCGTCAAAATTCCCTTCAATGTTAGGCCGTACCCGGGTGATTTGCCGAACCAGCTCTTCAGTCCGCTGGAGATCCACCACACCCGGATTGAGGCGCTGAAGCTGTTGGATTAAGACCGAATCGAGGACGGGGCTGGTGACTCCGCGGCGCCGATCGAGGATTTCCTCAGGCGAAAGATAGGTCCAACCCGCTTCCGTAGCGTAGCGGATGAGTGGATTTTGGACCGCGGACTTTTCGCTCCCAACCGCCATTAGCTAGCCGCCCCTACTCGCCACTATCGAGATGCTCCACCCGAACCTTTCCCGTCACCAAGTGGTGCAGGAGAGAATTAAAGAGGTCGCCAAGTGCAATTATGTGTTTTTTATCCGCCTCTTCCATCTGTCGCAGTGTCCACAACATCGTTGCTATGGCCTGCTGTTCGCGGAAGGTTGGCAAAGGGATCATTAATCGCAACACGTCGTTACGCGAAACACCCTTGATGGTTGTGCCGCGCTTGTTCTCATCAAACCATTTCGCCAATGGTCCACTCTTAAGAACAAGCGCCACATACTCGGCACTAACATCTGGCTTAGGGATAAGTGCGGTCAGGTCTTGACTGATTGCAATATCAAGGGTTGTTACAGCTGTCTTGCCAACACCAACGCGCGTTCCAATCAACACACTTCCCTTGGGAATCAGTTGTGCAGAGGACTCCTCAAGACCTTTCTGTGTGATGCAACGTTGGTGCGTTGTTAGGTAGAGGGTCTTTTCGTCAATGGCAGCACTCGTCGTCCACGGAATGTCACCATCCCAGTACTCGGCAATCTTCGTAGAAGGTGTCCCACCACCAACCACTTTCCGAGCAAGATCTCCAAGTTTAACCATGCGCCACCCGGACGGGAGGTTTATAGAATCGAATACGTTGAAGCCATCCTCAGCATCAAAGGTCTGAGTCCGAGTCTTGCCTTCAGCTATGGCCTTGCGTCTACGCGGCCTCTTAGTCAGTAACACGACTCATGCAAATTGATGGATGGCCATGAGATTATCCGCTTTCTGCAACCTGGAGTTTGGGATGCCCGTACAAGGTAGACAGCAGGATCTCTGTGGAGATTCCCGACTGAGCCACTCGGATCACCCAGAGAAT
>JACQCH010000066.1 GCA_016201735.1 Candidatus Omnitrophota bacterium | reverse complement strand
GTTGGGGATTTCCTCGGGGGCATAGGGAGCCGTCAAGACGGTTTGACACCGGCGGCAATAGTATCGGTGCCGCTTGAAGCAAGTCACCTCGACCTGGGCAGGGATCAGGTCTTCTTGGAGATGCTCCGTAACTTCGATGGAGGGTCCCAACCGCATATGGCACTGGGGACAGTCCGTCAGGGTTTGCTCCACGACCCGATCGATCTGCTTCGGAGTTGCTCGAGTCACTCCGGGATGCCCCGGCTTCTGCCCGGGGCGTTTGGAACGCCGGTTCAACAAGGGCAAGTGAAAGAACTTTTTCTTGGGAGGATTCAGGCGCTCCAGCAGACGCTGGTTCTCTTGCTGAAGGATCTGGATCTGGTGCTGAAGATCGTAGACGAGGATGACAAGATCTTGCTTGGACAGGTTCTGCGGATCGCTGAAAGCAGCCAGAATAACCTCCCCGGTGATCGGGGAGTGGCTTTACATTACGACAGGATAGTGGGATCGATCAAGCAAAATCTTCTCAAACCGCTAAACTGATACCATTCTTCACCTCCGTATGGTAGACATCATTCTACCATAACTGCGGAGTTAATAGGATAGGCGTGTAACCCGAAGGATGCCAGCCACTGACCTAGACGATTCTCGCCAAGACATAGTAGAATAAGGTCATTATGGCGACTCAGGATCCGTTTGGGGCGATTGCCTCCTTAACCACCAAGGGGGGTTCGGTTCGCACCGCCAGTCTTGCCCGATTGAATCAGATGAGAATCGGGCAGGTGGAGCGGCTGCCTTTCTCCATCAAAATCCTTCTGGAGTCGGTCCTTCGCAACATCGACGGGTTCCAGGTGACGGCGGAAGACGTGAAGCGGCTCGCTCAATGGAACCCGGAATCGCCGCCCACGACGGAGCTTCCTTTCAAGCCGGCCCGGGTGGTCCTGCAGGATTTCACCGGCGTTCCCTGTTTGGTGGACCTGGCGGCCCTCCGATCGGCGCTGGCGAAGGCCGGCGGGGATCCGAAGAGGATCAATCCGCTCGTCCCCTGCGATCTGGTGATTGACCACTCGGTTCAGGTCGATTCCTACGGTTCTGCGGAGGCGCTGGCGATCAACGCGAAGATCGAGTTTCAGCGGAACCGGGAGCGGTACGAATTCCTCCGGTGGGGGAGCAAGGCCTTCGCCAATTTCCGGCTGGTCCCGCCGGCGACCGGGATCGTCCATCAGGTAAACTTGGAATTCCTTGCCCAGGTGGTCATGACTCGGAAGATCGATGGAGAAACGGTCGCTTTCCCGGACACGCTCGTCGGGACCGACAGCCACACGACGATGATCAACGGGCTGGGAGTGCTGGGCTGGGGGGTCGGCGGGATCGAGGCGGAAGCGGCGATGCTGGGCCAGCCGCTTCCGATGACGCCGCCGGCGGTGATCGGATTTAAATTGTCCGGCCGGGTGCCGGAAGGAGCGACGGCGACCGACCTGGTTCTCACCGTGACCCAGATCTTACGCGCGAAGGGGGTGGTGGACAAATTCATCGAGTTTTTTGGGCCGGGGCTTTCCACCCTCCCGTTGCCGGACCGGGCGACGATCTCCAACATGTGCCCGGAATACGGGGCGACCGCTGCCTACTTTCCGGTCGATCAAGAGACGCTTGAATATTTGAAATTAACCGGCCGCTCCCCGGAGTTGATCGACCTAGTGGAACGATACACGAAAGAACAGGGGCTCTTCCGGACCGATGCCACTCCGGCGCCGGACTTCTCAGAAATCATCGAGATGGATTTGGGATCAGTGGAGCCGAGTCTAGCCGGCCCGAAGCGGCCGCAGGACCGGGTCCCTTTGAAGGAGTCTAAAAATATTTTCCGGAAATCCCTGGTTTCGATGCTGGAGGGAAAACTTCCGAAACTGAACTCCGACCGGATTGATAACTGGTTGGGAGAGGGAGGATCGGCCAAGATTCCTCAAGTGGAAGCGGAGATCGTGTCGTCGGAGGGTACGGTGGCGGAGAAGGAGGACGGCTTCAGCGAGCTGACCACCCAGGTGACGCTGGATCTGCCTTCCGGGCGGGCTTCTCTGGGGCATGGCTCTGTCGTCATCGCCGCGATCACCAGCTGCACCAACACCTCCAATCCATCGGTGATGGTGGGGGCGGGGCTTCTGGCCAAAAAGGCGGTGGAGCGGGGATTGAAGGTTAAGCCCACCGTGAAAACTTCTCTGGCTCCGGGATCGCAGGTGGTGACCGAGTATCTGGAAAAGGCCGGCCTCACCCCCTTTCTCGAAAAGCTGGGCTTCTACACCGTCGGCTACGGCTGCACCACCTGCCTGGCAGCGGGCACACCCGTGTTGCTGGCCAACGGAACCGCGCGCCGCATCGAGGAAATGCCCAGCGGCGGCGGCACCGTCGTGTTGGGTCCGACGGCGAACGGCGAGTTGACCATGGCGCTCCAGACCGAGGCCATGACCCAGGGCGTGCGCGATTGTGTCTGCCTCGTTCTGCAGGACGGCCGCACACTGGTCTGCACCCCGGACCATAAGATTCTCTGCGCGGGCGGGCGCTGGGTGCGCGCGGACCAACTGCTACCGGGCCAAGACCGCGTGGTTGTCGGTTTAGAAGCCCCCTTGGACGAACCCTCCTCCGATGAAATTCCTTACTGCTTGCGCGCGGGCGAAATGAGGTTCACCATGGATACACCTCAAGAGCGCCTGCGTTCCCTGGCATTCGCGCGCCTGTTGGGCCATCTGCTCGGCGACGGGTCGATCAGCGCCGCGGGGCAGGGACGGATGAATGTCGGTCAGGCGGTCGATCGCGAGGTGGTGCTGAATGACATCGAGCTAATTACGGGCAAACGCCCGAAGGGGTCGCGGTATGACCAGCACAAGTGGGCGATCGTGCTTCCATCGGAGCTGACCCGGGCCGTCGTGGCGCTGTCCGGGGTTCGCGTCGGCCGCCGCATGAGCCAAGCCCCGAGACTGCCCGCGTTTGTGCTGGACGACAACTGCCCCGTTGCGGTGGTCCGGGAGTTCCTGGGAGGCGTCTTCGGGGCGGACGGCAAAGCACCAACTTTGAAGCGCATGAACGGGCGGGAGGAGACTGCGATCCTCGAGCAGCCGGATTACTCCCAGAGCGCCAGGCTGGAACATGTCGGGGCCCTCAAGGAAGTGATGGAGCAGATCGTTGGCCTCCTGAAGCGCTGTAGCGTGAAGACCGACAGCGCCAAGGTTCGGGAATATCCGGTGAGGCGCTCCATTTCCTCTTATCCGGCCGCCCGGGATGGTGTTCTCCACGTGGAGGTGCGTTTGGAGTTACCGGACGGCCTCTCGTTTGTGGATCGAGTGGGGTTCCGCTACTGCGTGGATAAGGAGATGAGGGCCAGCGCGGCGGCCGTCTACTGGCGCACGGTGGAACGGATCGGCCTCCAGCGCCTGTGGATGTCGGTGGAGATGGAGGAAGTGCACCGGCGGCGGCCCGAGTTGGAGTTCCATGAGGCGCGTGCGGGGGTGGCGTCGGCGCTGCGGCAGCGTGAGACGGTTGTCTTCCCCCATTACTCCCTGTTGGAAGGGCACGACCGTTTCTCGCGACTACCGAAGCCGGAAAACCGCAGGTTCCGGCCGCTGCACCGTGATCATTGCGGCTTCCCCTCGCCGGTTGAGTTGTTGACGCAGATCGGGGTGAGGGACTGGTTCGCGCCGCTGAGCGCGCGCGCGGAGGCGAACTACACCAAGCGCTACTGCGTTGAGAAGACTTCGGAGAGACTGCCGACATTCACACTGGGCGTGCTGGACGTGCGCCCGGCGGGCAAGCATCCGGTGTTCGATCTTACAGTGGATGGCCTACATGCCTTCGTGGCGGGCACGGTAGCCGTCAGCAATTGCATCGGAAACAGCGGTCCCTTACCGGAAGCCGTGGCCCGCGCGGTCAAAGAGAAGGAGTTGATCGTTGCCGCCGTCCTCTCCGGCAACCGGAATTTCGAGGGGCGGATCCACCCGCAGGTGAAGGCGAACTACCTGGCCAGCCCGATGCTCGTCGTGGCCTACGCCTTGGCCGGGACGATGGACATCGACTTGACCCGGGATCCGCTCGGAAAGGATGAGAAAGGGAAAGAAGTTTTCTTGAAGGATATCTGGCCTTCCCAGCAGCAGATTTCCCAGGCGATTTTAAAGAGCGTGACCGCCGAGGCGTTCCGGAAACGGTACTCCCAGGTTTTTGAGGGGACCGAGGGATGGAAATCGATCCCGACCCCCAGCGGCGACCTGTACGCCTGGAATGAGAAGAGCACCTACATTCAGGAACCGCCGTTTTTCCTGAGTCTTCCAAAAGAGCCGCAGCCGGTCGGGCCGATCCGGGGGGCCCGGGTTCTGGAATTCGTCGGCGACTCCGTGACCACCGACCACATCTCGCCGGCCGGTTCCATCGCCAAGGATTCCCCGGCAGGCCAATACCTGATCTCGCTCGGGGTGGACCCGAAAGATTTCAACAGCTACGGGGCCCGGCGGGGGAACGACCGGGTGATGACCCGAGGCACCTTCGCCAACGTCCGGCTCAAAAATAAGCTGGTGCCGGAAGCGGAGGGCTGGTGGACGGCGTATTTACCCTTCGACTCAGCCGTTCATCCTGAGCTTGTCGAAGGAGAACGGCTGGCTCAGGGTGAACGGGTGACGGTTTTTGAAGCCGCAGAGCGGTACAAGAAAGAAGGCATCCCTCTTCTCGTCTTGGCCGGTAAGGAGTACGGTTCCGGATCTTCACGGGATTGGGCGGCGAAGGGACCGGCCCTCCTGGGGGTCAAGGCGGTGATCGCCCAGAGCTTCGAGCGGATCCACCGGAGCAACCTGGTCGGGATGGGGATCCTGCCGCTGGAATTTCCGAAAGGGACGTCAGCCGAAAGTCTGGGGCTCACGGGGAAGGAGACCTTCGACCTCGCGGACCTGAACGAATCTTTGAAGCCCCGCCAGACGGTCGAGGTTCAGGTAACCCATCCCGACGGGAAAACCATCTCTTTCCAGGCCTTGGTCCGGATCGACAACCCGGTGGAGGTCGAGTATTACCGGCACGGCGGGATCCTCCCTTACGTTCTGCGCAGATTTTTGAGCGACTCCCGCTAGGACCCTCGGCCAATGGCGACGTCCCGCAAATCCCTGAGAGAGTTTTATCCGAGGCATTACGAGGTACTCCTCCTGCTCATCGCGGCGACCGCCGCGCTGGTGATGGGGCTCTCCCTGCCGCTGGTCAAGGTGGAGAAGCTGCTTCTCGTCAAGAGAGCCACAAGCATCTATTCCGTTTACACCGGCGTCGTCAGTCTGTGGAAACAGGGGGAATATTTCCTGGCGGGGGTGATCTTCTTCTTCTCCATCATCTTCCCCTTCATGAAGATCGCCTCCCTCTCGGTGATCTGGTTTTTCAGGATGGCCGACTCGCAGAGGAAATCTCTCCTTCAATGGCTGGAGGGGCTGGGGAGATGGTCCATGCTGGATGTCTTTATCGTGTCGATTCTGATCGTCGCGGTGAAGCTCAAACCCCTGGTCTCGGTCGAGGCCAAGCCCGGCGTGTACATCTTCGCGCTGGCGATCCTGCTTTCGATGATCGCCACGATGTGGGTGGACCGGCTGGCGAAGAGGGCTCTTCGATGATGAAATTGGTGCGGCCGCTCGTCGTGCTGGACCTGGAGACGACCGGCACCTGGATCGAGAAGGACCGGATCGTCGAGATCGCGATGGTCCGCTTGACTCCCGAAGGAGTCCAAGACCGGTTCCAGTCCCGGGTCAACCCGGGGATGCCGATCCCGCCGAGGGTCTCCCAGATCACCGGGATCACCAATCAGGATGTGAAGGAGGCCCCGCCGTTTAAGGAGATCGCCGCCAAGGTGCTGGAGTTTATCGGAGATGCCGACTTGGGCGGATTCAACGTCGAGCGATTCGACCTGATCATCCTGGAGAGGGAGATGTTCGCCGCCGGGATCAAGTTCGAATGGCGAGGCCGGACGATCTACGACGCCCAGAAGGTCTACCACCTGCACGAGAAGCGGACATTAAAAGCTGCCTACCAGTTTTACTGCAGTAAGGATCTGGTCAACCAGCACACGGCGATGGGGGACACCGAGGCGACCCTGGAGATCCTCGCCGCGCAGATTGACAAGTACGGCAAGCCGGAGATCGGGATGGAATCCTTAAAGGATTTCGACTACGAGCGGATTGACGACTACTTCGACGACGAACGGAAGTTCCGCTGGTGGAACGGGGAGCTGTACCCGGTCTTCGGCCGGTACGCCAAGAAGAGCTCGCTCAAGGAGATCGCCCAGAAGGACCCCGCTTACCTGGAATGGATGCTCACCACCGATTTCCCGCAGAAGGTCAAGGCCATGCTCCGCGGTGTCCTCGAAGGCCGCCTCCCCAAACTCCCGGAATCCTCCGCCCGCCCGTAACTTCCTCTGTATCTGTTTAGCGGTTTGAGACCACGACGGGAGTGAAGTCGCCGTGGCGATGGGTAAGATAGGCGGCTTTGAGGGTCTCGCCGACCGCTCGGCCTTGGAGGGTCAACGTTTGAACGAGGCTCATCAGCGCAGAATGGGT
>JACQCH010000064.1 GCA_016201735.1 Candidatus Omnitrophota bacterium | reverse complement strand
TGCAGGAGACCTTGCAGCGCACGATCACCTGGGCGATCGAACGGGCCACGTTGGATGGTTGGACAACTCCGCGAGTCTGTCATGTGCTCAACATAGCCTGAATTTGCAAAAGTCCAGATTTAATTCATTGAGATCGCCGGCAGCACATTCGTTGTCCCTGATACGATTCAAGAGGCTGACGAACTCGTGGTCCGTCTGACGGAAGTTCCGGGTCAGTTCTATGTACCCTAGTTCAAGCGACTGGAAGACATCTGCACTGAAGAAAAACGGGCTCTCGTAACGTTGCTCAAATATGCCTCTCATTTCGGCATCGACTACTGGAGGCAACTGATAAAGGTCCCCAAAAAAGACCATTTGGACCCCGCCAAACGGGGTACCCATTTGCCCTCGATTTACTCTAAGGGACCAATCAATCGCGTCCATCAGATCGGCCCTCACCATGGACACTTCATCAATGATGAGTGCGTCTAGTTTCTGAATAATGATCCTATTCTTCCCTGCAGCGCGCACGTCGTCCCGCTCAAGGAATTTCGGCGGAAATCTAAAAAGCGAATGAACGGTTTGTCCGCCTACATTAATAGCTGCAATTCCCGTTGGCGCAATCACGGCGATGTTTTTCTTTGTCGTTTCCCTGAAATAACGAAGAAGCGTCGACTTACCAGTCCCCGCCTTACCCGTAATGCAAAGGTGCGTGTTGCTGCCCTCCAGAAGCTTCAAGGCGAGCTGGAGTTCTAGAGTAAGTTCAATATCTGACAGCTGGATCTTCGCTGGCTGAACCGATTTCCTTACGTGAGACTGGGGACGCTTCATTGTACGTCCAAGAGTTTACAAACATCCCCGATAGGATTACATATCGTCACAAGATCAGACCCCGCGAAGAGCAGCCCGACAGCTCGCCGCTTCTGGTCCAGCACTAGAGACCCCGAATCTCCGCCCTGGGACATAGCGCTTGTGAGAATCTGATTCCGGAATAAGGCGGTTTTACCATCGTAGTCCACTCTTACAGTAGCATGGATGTCTTGGATTTCGCCTAAGGTGTGATCGGTCGTCCGGCCTGTTTTCTGGATAACAAGACCTACTGTCCCCTTGACCGTTCCTTTGGGTATTCCGATGGATGAAATCGCAGGAGAAACGTCTTTGTCATTAAGGGGAAGGGCAACAGCTGCGTCCACCGTGTTGGCTCTGTTTCCGAAACTGATTTTCACCCATCGTTCGAGCTCGGCGATTTTGTCTTTGGGGTTCTTCCCGCCGTCGGCCGCTCCCGGCTGGATGATTGAATCGCCCTTTTGGGCCTCATTGGAATTGGCTAGGACGTGATTGTTGCTTAGGATCAGGGCCTTGCCGGTTTTTTTGTCCTTTACGAGGCATCCGAGCGTTCCGGCCGTGATCTTGTAATGCCCGATGGAGGCCCCACCTCGGGCCGGGCGGCTTCTCTGGCGATTCGAAGCAAGAGGCCGGATCTTTCCAACCTCAACCACGTCGGTTTCGACCTCGGCGATCCATGGCGGTACAAGATCCTGTTTGGAAAGCCTTTCCTTGGCGACCTTCTTTTCCACATAAACTTTGAGGCACGCCCTGCCCGTGCGCTTGCCACCCTTTATTTTCTTCCCGATTCCCACACCAACGACATTGGATTTTTTGAGAAGTTTGCTCTCACTTTGTTTCAGGACTTTTGAAATTTTAGCCGTTGTGGATTTTTTCATTGGCCTGCGCCAGCCGCTCGATGCGGCGGTCCGGAATAAGCCACAGGACCGCCACAAAGACATAAAGCGCGTCGGAGAACCACCGGTTAACGAAGGTAAGCACAATCGCCAGCGTGTAGCTTCCGAGCGACAGCTTGCCTTTCCAATCGCTGCCGAGTGCTGCGGCGAGCAGAGAATTCCTGCCCTGCGAGGCAACGATGCAGCTCTGGAGCACCGTGTAGGTGATGGCGGCCATCAGCAGGACCGCTCCGTACAACGCCGTCGGCCAGGATCCACCATGATTCTCGCCGAGCCAGCGGGTCACGAAAGGGACCAGCGACAGCCAAAACAGCAGGTGCAGGTTCGCCCACATGATCCCACCATTGATTCGCCTTGTGGCATGGAGCAGGTGGTGATGGTTGTTCCAGTAGATTCCGAGGAAGACGAAGCTCAGCACATAACTCAAAAACGCGGGAAGTAAAGGCCGCAGCGCGGCGGGGTCGGCACCCTGCGGGACTTTCAGCTCCAGCACCATGATGGTGATGATGATGGCGATGACGCCGTCGCTGAAGGCCTCCAAGCGGGAACCGTCCGTCACTTTTTCCCTGATGCTTCACCCTGCTTGATGAACGTCCCCGCCTGGAACTCCTTGAACGCCGTCTGCAGTTCCTGCTGGGTGTTCATGACGATCGGGCCGTACCAGGCAACCAACTCCTTGAGCGGCTTGCCGGACACCAGCAGAAACCGAACCGGCTTCTTGTCGGCCGCCACGAGCACCGTATCCCCGGCAGATTCATAGAGGGCGATGGTCCCTTCTGGGCACGCGCACGAGGGCTTCATATCGAAATAGTTTTCGCCGATGGCCTCGCGGCCGAACGGGTTGCGCCCCGCGTCAAAATACCCCTCCCCCTCGACGACGTAGGCAAACACGGTGTACCCGGGCTTGACCGGGTGCGCGAAGGTCTTCCCTGCCGGCAGGGAGATATCCAGATATTCCGGGTCCGTCACGATCTCCCGGACCGGCCCCTGCACGCCACCAAGCTGGCCGCAAATGATCCGCACCGTCGCCCCGTCAGCCGTCTTGACCGCGGGGATTTGGTCATGGGTGACCTCCCGATACCTGGGATCCATCATTTTCTGGCGACTGGGAAGATTCGCCCAGAGTTGGAATCCCCACATCCGCCCCTTGGCGTTTCCCTTCGGCATTTCCTGGTGAATGATCCCGCTGCCCGCTGTCATCCACTGCACGTCGCCCGGCCGGATGATTCCTCTGTTGCCTAAGCTGTCCTGGTGCTCCACATCGCCATCCAGCACATAGGTGATGGTTTCCATGCCGCGGTGCGGGTGCCAGGGGAATCCGCGTACGTAGTCGTCACGGTTGTCGGACTGGAAGCAGTCGAGCAGCAGGAATGGATCCAACTGCGGAACTTCGTGGAAGCCGAAGACCCGTTTGAGGCGGACACCCGCTCCCTCGATGGTCGGAATGTTCTTCCATACTTTCTTGATTTGCCGGATAGGCGCGCGCGTATCCATGATGGACCCCCCTCGGTTAATTGTTCAGTCTCTGCAGTAACGCCGTTCATGGATACTATTTTACCTCAAGGTAGGTGGGGATTACGCAAAGATGGCGACGTAGTTCTGGCCGCGGATCGTCACGCGGCGGACGGATCCGTACGTCAGCTTTAAGACTAGATTCTGCAGAACCTCTTTCGGCTGGGAAAGCAGGAGCGTCAGCGCCTTCGCATAGTCCGTTAGATGCTCCCAATACGGGTTGATCAGAAGAGTCACGGGATGATCCGCCGGAAGGATCTCTCCCATCTGTCCTTCAAATACGGAATCCAGAGCAATCACAGGAGAGGCGGCATCAGGAATATTCTTGATGAGGAAGTCCTTCATCTGTTCCGGATCGGGCGGAATCGGCTCTCGTAACAGTCGAACCGCCCATTCCATCGGAAAAACAGCGACCGCCTTCTCTGTCACCTCTTTTTGGGCCAAGATGGTGACCACCCGCTTCTCATCCACCGCCGCCTTTCTAATCCATTCGCTTAGGATCAAGACAACATGGGAGCTTCCGTCCCTCCTGGCGGCGTTTGCCAATCGATGCGCTTGGATGTCGTCCACGGCGTCCAGCTCATCCACCGTCGGAATCTGAACCCCTCCCTCCTCCAGGCCGGATTGGGTGGGGCTCAGAATCTTGGCATGGTCGGGGCCGATCATCTCAATCATGGAAAGACCGGTCTCCTCGACAAACGGTTGGTTGCGGATAAGCGACCGGATCGTCGCTTCATTGAAGTAGGTGGGGTCCCTTGGATTCAACTGTTTAAGGAAGGCCTCCAAGGCGGTTTCATCCCTGACAATCAGCACACGGACACGGCCGGCATTGAATGTTTTGCGGGTATCGGTGTGAGGATTTGCGACCGTGACGGTTCCGTTTCGGACCCGCCAGATCGTGTCGGCTCCCGGCTGCCGGTACCAAGCACCGGGATCCCCCTTCTTGTCCTCAATCCAGAGACTGGCAACGGTTCCATCCGGAACACCGTCCAGGGCCAGCGTCAACTCCGTCCCCTTAATCTGGGCGCTTTTAACCGTGGCAGAGAGTGGCACCTGGCCAACCTTGGCTCCTTCAAGCTCCTGAAGAATCTGATACGCCGAGATTGGACTTCGGGTATGAATGAATACTCCCGCCATGCGGGTCTGGTCCTCTTTAGGCATCGAATCATAAACATTCACTAAAACCGGCCCGATCTGGCCAATCTGGCCAGCGAAACTCGGGGTGCTCGCCTCCCCTTCAGGAAGAGTCTCAACGCCGATCAGGTATGGAAAATTCCCTTCCTTCGCCCGGCCGCGCACCACCCGAGAGGAATCTCCGACCCTTGTCGGAGTTTTTTGGTAGGTCATCGCGGCAACCGCGGTTCCTTCAATATTGCGCAACCCCTTCAAGACAGCCCCTGAATCGATCCTGCGGCCATTCTCATACCACCAGGGTTGAAACAAAACTACCGGCCCCTGAACATTCTGGGTCTTCTCCGTTTGGTGTGGGTAGATTTTAGCCTTTTGTCGACGGTAAAAGTTCTTTGAGAACTTGACACGTTTGGGGTGAGGGGGCTAGGGTCTTGGTTGCCATGAAAACCAAGACTTGTTTCAGCCAGTTGTACAG
>JACQCH010000061.1 GCA_016201735.1 Candidatus Omnitrophota bacterium | reverse complement strand
TACCCTGCCTTTGCCCTGCGTCAGACGGGTCTTGAGGAATCCGATCAGATCAAGGGACAACTGGTCGACGCCCTGACGAATTCCGCCCCTTCTTCGTCGACGACAGTCAGCCACACGCTTGCCACAATCTCTGCGGGAATGGAGGAAAAGTCATTGAGAGAGATGATTCAGGAAGAGCTTACGCAGGTTCGTCCTCAGTTGGCGGAGAAGCTGACCGAGAGACACTGGGAGGTTCTCGAGAGGACGGAGACCTTAGGCGACGCGAAAAGGGCAATCCGGGGACAGGTGGAGAAGAGGAAGCTCGACAGCACGGCGGGCGTTATTCTGGGTGCCGTGCAACGAGCTAAGACGCATTGGCGACAGCAAGAAGAAGCTAAGCGGAACATTCCGCTGAAAAAACGAACGAAAGAGCAACGACTCGAAGGTGAGACACAACCAAGTCAACCTCTACCTGGAACGCAGCAGACGGTGGAAGCCGTCGTGGAGCTGGCGGCTCAGTATCAGGACCTGTTAGCCAAGATCCTTACAGAGAAGGATGAAACAGCGGCGAAATCTCTGGCTTTGGATCGTTTGGATAAATGGATCCACTCCGCTGAGGAGGTCCTGCCCACCATTGAGCCAGCTTCCGACAAGGGACTGACCTCTGATATTCTCAGCCGCCTGCGGCAAGTGAAAGAGACCGTTGCGTACACGCAAGACCGGCAGCAATGGGAAGGCAGGATCATCAACCTGGATGAGTTCCTTAATCCCCAACTTTTCCTTCCTTACGGCGGTGTGTGGGTTTTTCTCAGGATCGAAGGGGGCCGTCACGAGCTCATTTTTGGTCCTCCAGCGGCTTGGTGGCGCATCCAAGCGGGAGGAAAGGAGATCCTTCTGGTCGTCTGGCCGGAAGGGCTTACCACGGCCTATAGTCATGTGAAGGGGGTGCTGATTCTCGATGTTGGAGAGATACATCGGACGGTCCAAAATGGGATCAGGTGGTGGAAAAAAGCAGGGCACCCTATTGGGTCGGTGAGCGCTTTCTATCAAAGGTATCTCCGAGAGCTCCTTCATGAAGAGTTGGGTCATGCAGCAGATGCTGTTGTCTTTGAGGAGTTTGGAGAAGGTGAAGAGGCGGTTCGACAGGCTGTCATTCCGAACTCAGACCTAGAGAGTTTTATCCGCCAAGATCCTCCAGATAACATAGAAAACGACATTCCTGAGGTAGCGGCTTATTTTCGTCACCTCATCTTTGCAGATTCACCACGAGGAATGCTCGAGGCTACCACCGCTGTTCTGGAAGCAGCCGCAAATCCCTCGGACAGGCTTCATCACTGGGCGGGTCGCTTTGTGCGGCAACAGGTCATGAAGGCCCTGACCGTGGATTCCACCGTGGGGGAGGCAGAGGTAGACCTCTTTGTGAAGGTCAAGACGATGCCGGTGGCCGAGATCCGCAGGAAAGTGAGGGATCGAATGTCGACCAATTTAAACCTTCCCACAGAGGGAGGTATATTCCCTCATCTCAGTGAAGACGGGGGGATCCTTTCCGAGCACCCCGCCATTGTGCAGATGCGAGACACCCTCTTTAAGCTTATGGAGCCGATGATCCGTGCCGGGGCAGAGGAGGAGCGTGGGGTCGTTCGGGATTTTGGGAAGACCGGCCTGAAATTCTTTGTGTTGGGCGTTGGGACCATTTGGTTCGGGAGACAATGGCCACCTGGTAACGCTTCATATGTAGAGCCAACAACGGAGGAGATCCGGGCTTATCTTGATGAGGCATTCGCTCGAATGGGGAATCAGGAAGGAGTGGTCATGATTGACATAGCGGCTGCCTATGGATTCAGTGAGGAACGGATCGGCCAGTATCTCCGGGAACATCCTGCTCGGGTTCCTTACGCTTTCGTTGCGACGAAATGGGGGGAGGAGTTTGACGTGGCCAGCGGGACTTCGCGGCTCGATCATTCCCTTCAGAATCTCCGAGCATCTGTGGCTCGGAGTCTTTCTCGACTTGGAAAGGTTGATCTCTTGTACATCCATGGCACGACGGTAGGGGTTCTCAAGGATCGTGAAGTCATGGAGGAGATGCGTCTGATGAAACTGGAGAGATATGGTGGTATCCATGCTATTGGTGCTTCTATCTCGGATGAGAACGTTCTAAGTACGGCGATTCAGGATCGGCTGCTTCAAGATCTCGATGTCGTCCAAATGCCTGCGCCCCTTTTCCTAAAGCGACCAGAGTTGGCTGATGAACTGCGTAAGCAAGGGTTAGCGGTAGTCCTCAACTCACCCATCCGAAGAGGAGACCAGCGTCCTCCTCAAGAGATATTCAAGACACTCTTGGATCAACCAGCCTCTACAATTTTAATAGGTACCCGGCATCATCTTAGGGAAACAGTTGGATATGTAGAAGAGTGGCGCAAGAGCCGAGACGTGAGCGGCGCTCCCGGAGCGGCCGGCAGGTTCGAGGAATCGGGCAAAGGTACTACAAGCCGTCTCGTCAAATGGGCAGTTGGAGCAGTCGTCGTTGGTGGTGGCATTTATGGTGCCTATCAGCTTACCAGACAGGATAAGGCTCCTCCGGCGGTTCCACCCGCTCAACAAATAGCTCCTGAAATTCCAGTTGGTCGCGAGCCCGTCCCCATGAAACCTGCGCCACCGCATTTGCTGGACTCTTACTTTCGGGATCTTCATGAATTATCGACTGGGTCGTGGGAGAAATTTGACGAGCTTCCTTTATTCCAGGGAGACTCTGGTATTGAAGGTGTCTATCCGCTCATTAAAAATCGTGGTGGGACATTATTGGGGAATAGCTTCCAGCAAGACCTCGGATTAGCGGCCGTGGCTAATTCTTCGACGGTTGTCGTTGTTCATGAAAACCCTCTTGTGACGGAAGTCGCACTCCCACTCTTTGCAAATCTCGTTGGGCGCGCAGAAACACGGCGTGAGTTTCTTTCAGTGCTTCTTGGTGTTGAGCTGAGCGATGGAGACGTCAACCGGCTGCTTGAGCCAAAAGCAGTTAAGGGTATGGAGCTTGAAGCTTACCTGAAAGCTACTCTCCGAGAAATAACAGAACGTGTTCCGCTAGAAAAACGGACAGCCTGGTACCAGGAGCAGGTCCTTAAGGTTTTAGAGGGTGAGGTCTTTGCTCGGTTGCAACGCTTGGGACGGTTTAAGAACGAGCAACAGTTCGATGAGATAAAAGGTAAAGCAAGGGAAGAGATCGATCGTTTCTTGCGTCCGGATAGGCTCTTGAATCCAGGTCTTACTGAAGACGACTTGCCACGTCAGGGGTTTATCAATTTTCTGGAAAATCATGCTCGGGCTTCCTGGTTTCATTACCCGCTCGGCAGCTGGTTATCGGATGAGGGGCACTACAAGCGTTTAAGAGCCCACTTTAGAAGGACGGAAGGAAGGTTGATCGCCGGAATCACCATGAGCCTAACAGACATAGAAGGCATGAAGAAGGTGGGAGATTGGTTGAGGCGACATGATAGAGAAAAGGTATCGGTACTCTCTTTGTGGAATACTGGCGATCAAATCGGCCCAGCAGGATCTAGAGCTATGTACCGTTTTGCGTTCTCTCAATTGCCTGTACGGGAAGACGCACAGCTTATCTTTCGGATTTCACACATACTGGTTGTGTCTCCTATGCTGGCGTTACCCTACAACATGGTGAGGCCTTATTACGATTATGTGGTACCGGAAGATCCACTCCAGAGAAACGATCAGGGTGTAATCGAGCACTTCTTTGGAGTGTTTTATGGGGTACTTCCAGAAGATCGTGAGCGGCCGATTTACGATAATCTTCTGTCCAACTTGAAGCATTTCTTTGAGACTTCACCTAGCTTTTCGGGTCCCACGTTTCGTAAATACGAAATGTCTTACCGGGTCCCGTACCGTAGTCGTTTGAAGCATTCCTTTTGGACGTCGGAGGCCGGGTGGAAGGAATACCAGATTTACGAGAATCTGCTGAAGCAGATCGAGCGATCCGAGAAGGAGGTCAGACAGAAGCGGCTTGATCCTGACGGCTTTACAAAATGGGTGAAGGAGTGGGCAAGGGAGAATGCCCCTGGGTTTAGTACCGACACGGATTATTTTCGTGCGGTTGTCTGGAAGTTAGTAGGCCATGGCATCCTTCAGCCTTGGCCGGAAGGATTCTGGTCTCGGCCACGCAAACCAACACCCCAATTGGTGAGGGAATACACGGCTGCTCTGGTGAGTGCTAACCCCCATGTCCGCAGGACTGCAGGGGAATCTCTGAGTCGGATTGGGCCGCAGGCGAAGGAAGCGGTCCCAGCTTTGATCAAGGTTTTGCAAGACGATGTGCCGGTTGTACGAGAAACGAGCGCAATGGCTTTAGGGAGGATTGGACCAGAGGCAAAAGAGGCACTGCCTCATTTGAATCGGGCTCTAGAGCGCGAAAAGGATTTTACCATTCGTGAAACCATCCAAGAGGCTATCTCCCAAATACAGAAGAAATCCGGCTTGGAGGAACAGCTTGTATCCTTGCCATCGGTTCAGGTGCTATCTGCTCAGCAAGGAGTGTTGCCGATGCGGTTTATTGAATTGGAAGAGCAGGTAGTAACTGGCAAGGTGGTGGGGCTGGTAACAAGTCTAATGCGTGTGTTGAGTCCTTTTAGAAACACCACTTTCCCCGTGGGGGCAGACCAGGATCGGTCTGTTTTAACGATTGTGGATACGACGACAGATGAACGGGGAAATCCAAGTCCTGAAAGGGCAGCTCTCTCGCCCTATCTGCCCAGGGGAACCGTAGCAATTGTCCGATCCTATTCAGACCTGCTTGCAGCGGAGTCATTAGCAGGTAGGGTCAGTGGCGCCAGAGTGATTTCTTTGGATGAGATGCCCGGAAGGACAGAAGCAGAGCGGTTTGAAACGGCCATAAGGCGTGTGATCTCTGGAATTGTTCCCGGTGTTGGAATCCAGGTTCTCTCTGGTCGGCAACCGTCACAAATCAGCCAGACATTGAGCAGCTTTCAAGGGAAGATCGAGTATGTTGCTCCAGCGACTTTGCGGATGATATTGGAAGCCCTCCGGGCTGGGCAGGACTTGGTGGCCCTATTCGAATCAGGATTATTTCAGAGTGCCAAAGACAGCTGGGACACTTTGGCTGGGTATCTGTAAGGATCTGTACCTGTTTATTCGCACGCAAAACGCCGCACTTTAGTGCGGGGATGGAGCGTAGTCGCAATTCCGGAATCAGAAGCCACGGGCTTCAGACCGTGGAGAATCACTTCATTCTGCTCTTCATATCCTTCTCCATAATCAGCCAAGCAGCCATGCCAGATAAATAGAGTTCAAAATCATTTCTTTTTGGAACAGGCAGGGCTGATGCCATAAGCTTTTTAAATACAGTCACTCAGGTGAGTGGTTTTTGAGTAGATTTTTGAACTCCTACCGCCGGGGGAGTCTCGGCGCTCGTCTAGTCCGTTCTGTTCTGCGCCTCCCCTCTTCGACATAGCGGACGCGCTCCTTAGAGGGCGGGAATCCCCATTTTGCCGCTTGTGCGTCAGCCTGCCGTTCATCCTCTGGGGTTTTAACTACCGGATCGTGTTTCAACCACACGTGGGCAATCTCATGGGCAATCACGAACTTTGCCACTGCCTCCGGCTCCCGCCTCAGCCTACTCGACAAAGCAATGAAGCGAGAATTCGAGCTGCCCTTTCCATTTTTCTCCCAACGCATTCTCCGCAGTAGACTCGGGGGAAATTCGCCACCATGGCCCCACAGTTCGATAAAGCAAATTGATTGGACTACCCATTCACGAACCTCCTTGGGCAAATCAGTGAGAACCTCATAAGCCAAAAGCCGTAAGTCGTGCCCCTTACGAGGTTCCATTTCCTCTCCGAATGCGAAGAACCTTAGCTCCTGCCCGTAAAGCAACTTAACGAGTTCTCCCTTTTCTCCGTTTCGCATCGTCAATCCCTCTCAGGTTGCAACCGCTCGGGTTTCGTTTTCCCAATCACTTGAGGCCCCTGCCCAAGGAGAATTCGCTCGACGTTGCGCCGGACCGCCGAGGCATCCCAGCACATCTCTCCATAGTGTTCTCAATGGTTTACCCAGTCGCTTTTATGCCTAAGGAAAGAGGCAGACATCCCTCTTCAAGAAGCGGAAGGCTGACTTTTCTAGGTGGTGGAAGCGAAGCTGGTTCCGCCCCATGAAAAACTCGGTCTACCGCAAAGTGGATCGTCCCGGCATCCCAATGGACCCACTGGTAGTGTTTCAGTCGTTCCTGCCATTTGGAGCGATGCTCTTTCAGTTCCTCCACCCATAAACGCCCCAGTTCTCTTGTACGCTCTATTACATCCCGGAGCGGGCCTTTAAACTCTTGGCTGTTGAGGTAGTTGTTGAGGCGCCGGGCAAGGATGGCTCGTTGTTTCCGGGAGTGGCGTTCCTTGGCGAGTTCTAAAAGCCCGTGGCGCAGGACCTCAACCAGCGGAATGACGCCGTATGGACCGACAACCCTGACGCCTTGAATAGTGCCAAATCCGTCATACCACCGCCTTTTTCCGGTCGTCACCAACACAGCTTCATCCGCCCGATGAGTTTCCATGGCCTGATAGGCTTGTCGGATGTGCGAACGCGGGATGTCGGAATAGTGCTTACACTCATACACGATCCGTCCCACTATTCTCTTCTCGAACCTTACCTCATGCAATACATCACCATTCTTGCCAGTGTGTATAATTTGGTCTCCCGGAAAGTGCCTTTGGAGGGCCTTGAATAGCTGGTGCTCATCTGCCAAACCAATTTCCTGGGCGGTCTTACCCTCCCTTAGGTGACGAATGGTTTCATAAAGTTTTTCGTTCGTCTTCTTCAGCCTGTGAACCTCTTGTTGATTTCTTTTTCGAGCGGCTTGGCGGGCATGTTCGGCCGCCTCTCGCTCACGGATTTTTGATTGCTGTTGGCTTCGTTTGAGTTCCTGCTCCAGATGTTCGATGTGGGCTTCCACTTTCTTCGTTGCTCTTGATGCGGCTAGAAATTTCTCCTTGCTTAGGAATGTTCCACAGACAGGACACGGGTAACGCTGACGAATTGCCATGGGCTTCTCCTGCTCGTTTGGCCCCCTTTTCTCAAATGAAAAGGGGGCACATACCAGCCCAGGGCAACTGTCAAGTAAATCCCCGAGTGGCTGCCTCCCCCCGCCACCCTTTCGGGCAGCAAGTAGCAGCCTCCTCCCGTACTTGACAGTTAAGAGCCCTCGGCTCTTCTACAGGTAAGGCTTCCAAAACTCGTTACAAAGAGCGAGTTCCTAACCTCTCAGTATAGGAACATCAGAAAGATTCTGCAAGGCCGACAGAGCGGTAAAATAGGCAGGGGAGATTCCTCCAGGAGTTATTGGTGCCTAAAAGATCAAAAGCGGCAGAGTTGTCTGACTACATCAAAACCTGTTACTACAAGTGGGAATTTCTTCGTCGGAACTCCCAATACAAACGAGACCATGAAGAATTCCAAAAGCCCAGAGGAGCATCATCTCGGCAGGAAGAATCGGCACTCCGTAGTCGCAAGAGAGGAAAGAGGGATTTAGAAAAGCCGGTAAAAAATCTCGCTGACAATGTCCAAGATGAAGCAGAGCTATGTTGGAAGTGGGGAATTTATCGGCTAACACGCCCAGAATTTCATATCCCCCGGCTGAACCTCGAGACCGACCCTGATCTACTGATATACAACCCTTTCCACACCCAAATGTCTTTGACGGTTACAGCGCCACCGAACTCATATCCGATGAAAGATTCCCATCTCTCCCCAGTTCTCATTGACCTGCGTGCCCCCGATGACACCATCCTTGCCTCCCTAAAATCTGCGTTGCCATCTCTGCGAGTGAATCGTCAGGTTCCCACTCCCAAGACGACGAAGCACCGGTTTGATGCGTACGAACAATATCTGCAGGTTTTTGACATGAGGCAGGCCGGCAGAACGTGGCCGGAAATTGCAGAAGCCCTCGATCCTAAGGGTTATAGAAAACATAAGGGATGGCGCTCGAAGCCGGACTTTGGGGGAGATCCCCGTAATCCTGTCACTATGCGAGTGAAAGGGCAGTATCAGGCGGCTTGTCGGCTAATTGAAGGAGGTTTACGAAAAAATAAGGTAACGCTGTAATTTCGTGCCTTCCGGCTCCTGCCGGAGCAGCTTTATGATGGGTCTCGAACATTTGGTTCGAGACCCTTTTCATTTCAAGGAGGAGGAAATGACCAAACTCAGTCCAAAGTTCGTCGAGGCACTTCGGATGAAGCACGGACAGATGTACCGCTTGGCTTTCAGGGCTGGATTGCACCCGACGACGCTCTCAAAAGTTCTCAACGGAGCGCAGGAGGTGCAACCCAAGGACAAAAGGCTCGTCCGGCTCGGACACCTCTTGGGACTTTCGCCTGAAGAACTTTTTCTTCAGGAGTACAGAGGGCAACGATGAAGACCAGGCTTCTTGTGGGCCAGATACTCTGCCCGGCCTGCCATGATGCGGTTTTCGTCTATCAGAACCAACGGGGCTGGCTTTACTGGGCCTGTCAGTCGTGTGGGGTTTCAACCAGCATTTGGAATGCCTTTGGAATTGCCAGGTACCGAGCCATCGCACAGTGGCTCGGGCTCTACCTCAAACCAATCCCTTGGAGCCGGGTGGAGCCTGTCCCCTCTTTAATGGGCCGGCGCAATCTCCTTGCTTTCTGCGCCGGCCTTCTCGAACAAGCCGGTCCATGGAATGGACACTACCCGGATGAGGAAGATGGCCGCAGAGCCTTGATTCAAATGCTCAACCAAGAGCGTACAAAGATCGACGTGGCGCTCTTACGTTACCCAACGTAGCGAGGGGCTCGATGCAGGAGAGTGTTTCCGATTCAAACGATCTTGGTGAAGCTGCGCTGACCTATCTCCGAATGGGATGGTCCGTTATCCCAATGCATGGAAAGACCCCCACTGGGCAATGCACCTGTGGAAGAGACGGATGCGACAGCCCGGGTAAGCATCCTCGCATCGAGTGGACCGAATTCCAACGTCGTCGCCCTACTGAGGCGGAGGTTCGCCAGTGGCGGAAGCAATGGCCGAACTCCAATATCGGCGTCGTTTGCGGATCGGTTAGTGGCGGGCTGGCGGTCCTCGATATCGACGAACCGGCTCTCGCCGGGCGGGTAATCGAAGAAGGTCTATCCACCCGTTTAGAACGGACTCCCAGGGGCGGTGCTCATATCTTCCTTCTCGAAACCCAAACCACCAGCGCCTCTGGACCTCTGGTCAAGGGTGTGGCCGATCTAAAAGGAGAGGGAGGCCTTGTAGTAGTGGCACCCTCCCAGGGATACGAGCTCATCCAGGATGGCATCCCCCTTTCTGTTCCAGATGCACGTCGATGGGCACTCGACGCTCTGGCCGTCTGGGGTGTGAAAGTGGATGAGAAAACCGTTGAGCGTCCCGCCTACAAAGCTCTCGGAGAGGGACCCATCCCCGAGGGCAGCCGAAACAATGTACTTACGAGCTCGGCGGGATCTCTGCGACGGGCAGGTCTAGATCCCACCACGATTGAGGCCATCCTCCAAGAAGTCAACAAACAGCGGTGCCAGCCTCCTTTGAATCCCGAAGAAGTCACCACCATCGCTCGTTCTGTAGGTCAGTACCCCTCTTCCGATGGTGAATCACTTTCTCCGTCTGATTTGAAGACGCAGATTCACGAAATCCGCAGACTGCCTCCGAAGGAAGCGCTGGCCTTCGAGAAACGGCAACGGATTGCCAGAAGGGTCACCGACCATCTTCTCCGGCAGGGCAAGGCGGGTACGTTGTACCTAACGCCCGAAGAACACCCGTACTTCTTCAACGGGGTCAACAAAACCCTCTTGGGCCTCAACACAGAAGAGTTTTTGAGGTTCCTGGCGGATCTGACAGGGCTAAACCCGATTGAAAACGAGTTCAAATACCTGATGGAACATCTACGGACCGAGGCGCATCAGCGGGGTCAGAGAACGAAGGTATTTCATTTGGTCCACTACGAGCAGGTTTCCCATCGGGTGTTTGTGACCGACTTCGGGTCCGGCATGTGGGTGCTGGACGGCCAATCGGTGACCCCTGTACCCAACGGGGAGGAGGGGATTCTGTTTGCCACCTCTCCACTAGTTCAGCCATTTACCTACCTTCCCATCGACCAGCGGCCTGGCGGAGCCACTGTACAGTCCTTTCTAGAACCCATCCATTTTGATTTGGATTCTGGACTCTCCTCCGAGAAATCCCGGGATCTCCTGTTTATCTGGATGCTCTCTTTGTTTTTCCCCGAACTCCATCCTACCAAACTGATCCCGACATTCATTGGACCCCAGGGGTCTACGAAAACGACAACGGCACGCCGCTTGGGGATGCAGTTGGTGGGGGAACGGTTCAACGTTGGGCACCTGGAGACGGGGGAACGGGGAGAACAAGGTTTCATTGCTGCTGTCTGTGGTAAGCCTTTCGCCGCTTTTGACAATGCCGATGCTCCCATCCGATGGTTGCCGGATCGGCTGGCAACCTTTGCAACGGGCCAGTATTTTGAATTGCGGAAACTCTACACGACCAACACGCTATCCGTCCATAGCCCCACGGCCCACTTGGTCCTTACCTCCCGAGATCCCCACTTCCGCCGTCCCGATGTGGCCGAGCGGCTGTTGCTTTGTCGGCTGGCAAGACCCGAGAAGTTCGTTCCTGAATCATCTATCCTCGCCCAAACGCTGGAGCAGCGAGATGCGGTGTGGTCTGATCTCCTGGATCGGGTTAATCAGGTACTCGTGGCTCTCCGGGAGGTCCCTGAGGCACCACCTTTAAACTTTCGGATGGCTGATTTCGCCTCCTTCGGATGGCGAGTCAGCCAGGCCATGGGCGGGTCTGAGGCTGCGGCCCGATTCTGTCAGTCCATAGAGCGGCTGGAAGGGGAACAGGCCCGGTACGCCACCGAGGAAGATCCCGTGGCCGCATGCCTGGAGAACTGGTTATCGATAGGAGGAAACCTGGGCCGGGAGATCGAGACAGGGGACTTGTACAACGAACTGGGTCTGATCGCCAAGAGCAAGGGGTTTTCCCTCCCCAAGAGCTCAGCGGCTTTTGGCAAGCATCTCCATTCCTCCAGGCGGGTCTTGGAGTTGACCTCGGGTATCAAGATCAGCGTCACCCCAACCAGTCATACCTCCCGGTGGGTCTTCTCAAAGAGAGTGCCTGCATCTTCGGAGAACTTTCCCAATTTACCGCTTCCTGCACAGCCTCCACAGCCCCTAGACAAGCCACCTAGCGGCGGGCAGGGAGTGGAGGAAGGGAAAAATAGGAAACCTTCGTGAAAACCATGGCTTCTCTAATTGATCGGTTCTATAGGCCTCCGGTAGCGGCTCACCAAATCCCCTGCGGCCCCTTGGGTGGGCCTACAGAGACATCCCTGGAAGCGGTCCGGTCTTCCATGTGGGAGGATTTTTTGAGGTTCAACCGCTGGGTGGCCCGGGTTTTCGAGGAACTCCCTCCGAATGCCCACCAGGCGGTTCTTTCCTGGTTCCGGTCGTTTGAAAAGCAGATTGACCAGGCGTATCGAGATAGCGATTGGGCAACGTTCCAGTCGGCCCTGACTCACGCCAGGGCCAGGATCTCCGACATCCAAGAGCGGCAACCCTCTGAAGGTTTCCCTGGTCGGCATTGGATCTACCACGGCTGGAGCTGGGTCCTGGATGGAGAGGCATGGTTTGTCTGCTGTGATCAGGAGATGGCCCAGCTTGTCAGGAAGGGTATCCCTCGGGGCGCCATCTATACCGAAGCGGAGCTGACAGAACTTCTTAACCTGCCCCACCCATCATACGAAACCTTAAAAAGCGTCCACTTGGTCAAGATCTACTTTGATGGAACGGTGCTGCCTGAAGAACCGCTTAAAACCCAGGGTAAACCCCAATGAGAAACGCAAGGGATATGGGAATGTATAGCACAAGTGTGTACAAACCGCTTCTCGACGAGCTTCCAACCCAGTTACCCGGAAAACTTCTCTTCCCGAAACGGCGCTTAATCATGTACCTGGAAAACTTCACAGGGCGGAATTTTCATGGGGGATGACTGGATACCGATCGGCCAAGGAGCACGGCTTTTAGGGCTGACCCCGAGGTGCCTCACCGGCCACATCCAGAAGGGGAGGCTGAACGTAGGTCGGGACGAACGGGGATGGCGCTACGTTCGGAGGTCCGAGGTCTGGAGAAAGTCGCTCTTGACCCTGGGCAAGTTGGGGGAGCTCTTTGGGTTCTCCTATAAAGCCATGTATAAGCGACGACACCGTTTTAGCTGGCGGAGATACGGGAAGGGAGGCCGGATGCGTGTGTCCCTGACCGATGCTCACCGAGTGGTAGGCCCCACGGGCAAGAAGGAATTCAGGAGACTTTATAAACTCCGATATGCAGAGTCTAAGAAATGACCTACTCTCTCCTCCAAGGCGACGTGAGGGCAATGTTAAGGACCCTACGAGCGGAATCTGTGCACTGCGTCATAACCTCTCCACCCTACTGGGGCTTGCGTTCCTACGGCACGGAGCCACAGGTGTGGGGCGGAAGGCCGGACTGCCCGCATGAGTGGCAGACCCGTATCCGCATCGCCAAGGGGCAAAGCTACGGGGCCAACGCCAGCTCCACACTGACTACAGGAACCACCCAGCAACGCAGGGAAGAAGTCCAAAAACTGATCGGGAAGAACGTCCGGGTGCCGACCGGCGTTTGCCTCAAGTGCCACACCTGGCGCGGCGAGCTGGGATTGGAGCCGTCGCTGGAGCTATACGTCCAGCACCTTGTGGAAGTGTTCCGAGAGATCCGGCGGGTGCTGCGGAAGGACGGCACCCTGTGGCTGAACCTGGGGGACTCCTACGCAGGATCCTGGGGCGGATTCGGGGACAGGGAGTGCAAGCAGAGGAATCGGGTGAGCGAGGTGTGGAACCGTCGGGGATATGAGAACTTCAAGGATAGGCCCCCCACCGCAGACTACAAGGGCCTCAAGCGGAAGGACCTCTGCGGGATCCCCTGGCGTGTGGCTTTCGCTCTTCAGGAAAACGGTTGGTGGCTCAGGTCAGACATTGTCTGGCATAAACCGAATCCGATGCCGGAGTCGGTGGCTGACCGGCCGACGAAGGCCCATGAGTATGTGTTCTTGCTGACGAAGTCGGAGAAGTATTACTTCGATCAGGATGCAGTCCGAGAGCCGTTGGCAGACAGCACCTTAGCAGACCGTCGCAATGGGACGGGAAGGCACACGCAGGGAGAGAAGGAGGGCTCCAAGTATGGGGTTGAAAACCGGCCGGATCTTCCTTCTTGGTATCGAGGAAAAGCATTCGTCAATCCAGAAGAAGGCAGAAACATCCGAACCGTCTGGAAGATTACCACTCAGCCATTCAAGGAAGCCCACTTCGCCACTTTTCCCGAGAAGCTCGTCGAGCGATGCATCAAGGCCGGGACAAGTGAAGGGGGATGCTGTCCAACTTGCGAGGCACCACGGAGGCGCGGGGTAAAGAAAATGCTGGTCCAAGATGGACCAACCCGACATCGAGGAGCGAGGAAGATGCGAGACGGTGAATCGAAATCAATGACGATGGGTGACGGCGGGGTCATTGGCCACTACGAAGTGAAAACAACGGGGTGGCATCCTACGTGCGTTCATGATCTTGACCCGTTTCCCTGCACCGTCCTCGATCCTTTTTGTGGCTCAGGAACCGTTGGAGTCATTGCTCTGCGCTACAACAGGAAATTCATCGGGATTGAGTTAAAGGCCGAGTATGTAGAGATGGCTCGGAAGCGGATTGCCCAAGACAATCCGCTATTTAATATGGAGAAAAAGGGTGAAAGTAGTTCTCTATGTTAGGGTTTCAACCCTAGACCAGGACCCGGAGGTACAACTTCGGGCGCTGCGGGAATACGTCCAAGCCAAGGGGTGGGAAGTTACCCGAGAGTATGTGGACCGAGGGATCTCTGGGGGTAAGGAACGACGCCCCGGGCTGGATCAGCTCATGGCGGATGCTCGGCTCCGAAGATTCCGGGTGGTCTTGGTTTGGCGGTTTGACCGGTTTGCTCGATCCGTCAGACACCTGGTCCAGGCTTTAGAGGAATTCAAGAGTCGGAAGATCGAGTTCATCTCCATCACGGAACAGATCGATACCACCACACCCTTCGGGGAAGCCCTCTTTTACCTGTCTGGGGCATTCTCCCAGCTGGAGCGCAACCTGATTCAAGAGAGGGTGCGAGCCGGGATCGCACACGCCAAAGCCAAAGGAGTCCGGTTGGGTCGCCCGAGGATTCTGGTTGACCCCAAAGAAATTACAGCCATGAATCAGCGTGGGCTCTCTCTAAGAGAAATCGCCGAAAAGGCTCGTTGTAGCCGTTCTACCATCCGGCGAGTCCTCAAGGTCAACCGTGCCCAGTTACCCTCTCCAGAAACCACGGGACAGGATTTTGGTACAGGTTCTGATGAGCGATCTGGGACTTGATCCTTACCTGGCCGAGCTTTTAGGGATAGGGCCGACGGTCGTGCTAAGTCCTTCCGGGGCTTTCCTCGGGTATATTGAAGAGGAACCACTTCCTTTGGATGAGGAAGAAGAGAGGCGGAGCGACCAACTCAATGGTCCTTGGCTTAGAGAGGCAGTTGTAGATATAGGCTCGATCCATGCCGTCGTGTCCGCTTTGACCCAGGGGGTATTGCAATTGGCACGGGAAAGGGGAATTCTTCCTAAAGAGGAGCAGTAAAATGTTCTTTACAATGGATGATATTTGGTGATAGTGTAGCTATGTGCGTTCAAGGCGCAAGAATAACAGACAGACTCACACAGAGACAGCCACCCGCTACAATCTTAAGCAAACCGCTGCCCTCCTTGGTGTCCCCTACGTTACGCTCCGATTCTGGATCAAGAAGGGTTGGGTTACACCCATGCTTGATTACCGGAGTAAGCCGGTATTCACTGAAGACGGTATCCAGCAGATCCGCCAATGGAGGAATGCTTTGAGGCCGATGGCTCATGCTTGACCAGGTAGTAATGAAGACTGCCGGCATTTATATTCGAGTCTCCACAGAGGATCAGGGAAGGGAAGGTTATTCGCTGGAGACGCAGCTTGAGGATTGCCGGAAGTTTATCAGATCGCATCCCGAACTGCGGGAGGGTCAAGTCTACCAAGATATCGAGAGTGGGTACAAGACGGATCGGGAGAAGTATCAGCGATTGATCGAGGATGCTGAGACGGGGCGCATTCAGGCGCTTATCGTGTGGAAGGTGGATCGTCTCACTCGAAACACCCTGGAAGGCCTTCGGGTTCTCAAACATCTCGTTCAGGATCTTGGAATCGGACTCTTTTCTGCTACTGAGCTCATCGATACGAAGACCGCCTTTGGGAAGAAGAGACTTCGTGACGCCTTTAGTGAAGCGGAGTATGAGCGGGATAGGCTCATTGAGCGGGTCATGCCGGGGATGAGGAAAGGCGTCCAGAAGGGCCACTGGCAGGGAGCGAGGTACTGTTTTTACGGATACCGATACGACAAACCGAACACGAAGTTGGTAGAGATCCCTGAGGAAATCAAGATCCTCCGAGAGACGTTTAGGCTTAGAGCCAGCGGTTTGTCCCACTATTCCGTTGCACTCCGCCTTGCGGATCAAGGCATTCGTAACCGGGTGGGCCGCCACTTTACCACCCACCAGATTGAGGTTATGTTGCACCGTAATTTTTATTTGGACGGTCACTTGGAATGGAGTGGTGTTCGGAGTGAACAACCCGTGGTGAAGCCGGTAATTGCCCCTGAGACATGGGAGAAGGTGCAAGCCGTCAATGTGGAGCGGACCCGAGAATCGAACGGCATCCAACCCGGACGGGTCAGTTCACCCTACGTGCTCCAAGGCGTCCTCAAGTGCCAACATTGCGGTGGGAACATGGTGGGGAATCGTTCCACCGTGAACAAACGTACCAAGGAGAAGGCTCCTTGGTACGTTTGTGGGCAGAAAGTGGCTCGGACTCGAAAAGCCTGCCGAGGGCAATCTGTAAAAGCCGATAGGGCACACCCCCTGGCTTTTGAGATTCTCAAGAAGGCGATGAGCAACCCGCAGTTGATGGAGTTAACCCGCCAAGAGATCAGGGCGGCCTTGGAGCGAGGCCACCCTGACCTGTCACGGCGGGTTCGTGAACTTCGGTCGAGTCTCCGTTTCTTGAAACAAGCCCAGGAGAAATGCCTTGAGGCATACTATGAAGGGGCGATTACGACAGAGCAGTTAAAGGCCGAGAACCAACGGCTGTTCAAGGAAATAGAACTTGCCCAACAAGAGTTGGCCCAGGTGGAGGCCAAGATGCAGGGAGCCGAGACTTTCCGAGGCAGCCTGGATCGGGTCTTCGATCTCCTTCAAGAGTTTGACGCTGTCTGGGCAAAGATGACGCCGGTGCAGCAACGGATCGTCTATCGGGGTGTCTTTAACTTCCTTGCCATCGAAGGGAGGCCCAGGGGCCGGCAGTTTAAGGTGAAAGACTTCTCCCTTAAGGAGCCGTTCAAAAGTTGGCACGAGGGCAGGTCGTGGGAGGGTTCTCTGATCCTAACAGAAACAGGTTCTCTCGTTCTAAACGATAAAAAGGACAAGAACTTATGCGAAAGTTATGGGTTTGCTCCTACGGCTGCCAGATGAATGTGAGGGATTCGGAGGAGGTGACGGGCCTGCTCCTGGAGAAGGGATATGCCCTGACCGAGTCCGAGGAACAGGCGGATGTGATCCTGTTCAACACCTGCTCGGTGCGGGAGCACGCCGAGGATAAGGTCTGGTCGAACGTGGGGGCGCTCAAGGAACTCAAGGCGGCCCGGCCGGAGCTGATCATTGGGGTAATGGGCTGTATGGCCAAGGCCCAGCGGGGGAAGATCTTTAAGCGGATGCCGCATGTCGATTTTATTTCGGGGCCGGCACAGCTTTACCAGGTGCCGGAACTGATTGAAACGATCTGGGAAGAGCGGAAGCCGATGATGGCAATCCAGGAGAAACAGCGCCAGGAGTTCCAAACGATCTCGTATCATTCGGGGAAGGTGACGGCGCTGGTGACGATCATGGAGGGGTGCGACAAGGTCTGCAGTTACTGCATCATCCCGTACACCCGGGGGCCGGAGGTCAGCCGCCCGCCGGAGCAGGTGGTGGAGGAGGTGCGGCGGTTGGCCGCGCAGGGATACCGGGAGGTGATGTTGTTGGGGCAGAATGTGAACTCGTACGGCCGGCGGATGAGCGGGGAACCGTTCGTGCTTCGACAGGCTCAGCACGAACGGCAGAGGGTCACCTTTCCTGAATTGCTCAAGCGGGTGAACGGGGTGCCTGGAATCGAGAGGGTCCGGTTCATCACGTCGCACCCGTGGGACGCGGTGGAGGAGTTATTTGTCGCGATGCGGGATTTGGAGCATGTCTGCGAGCATCTGCACCTTCCGGTCCAGTCCGGCTCGGATACTCTCCTTGAGAGGATGCGCCGGGGCTACACGGCGGAGGAGTATCTAGG
Source organism: Candidatus Omnitrophota bacterium (assembly GCA_016201735.1). Taxonomy (GTDB): domain Bacteria; phylum Omnitrophota; class Gorgyraeia; order 1-14-0-20-64-10; family 1-14-0-20-64-10; genus JACQCH01. Next base: position 21,728 of record JACQCH010000061.1, on the reverse strand, counting down.
GAAGCTGGAGCTTCTGCGTCGGACCGTAGCCGGCGCGGCAGTGACTACGGACATCATTATCGGTTTCCCGGGAGAGACGGAGGCCGATTTTGAGGCGACGGTCCGGTTGATGGAGAAAGCCCGGTTTGATTCGGCCTTTATCTTTAATTATTCCCCGCGTCCTTTTGCCGCCGCTTCCCGATGGCCGGACGATGTTCCCCGGGAAGTTAAGGACCGGCGGCTCCAGACCCTGCTGAAACTGCAGGAGCAGATCTCCTGCGAGAAAGATCAGCCGTATGTGGGTCAGACGGTGGAAGTCTTAGTGGAAGAGCCGGGAATGGGACGGAGCCGGACGAATCGGAAAACCTATTTCGGGGATCAGGGCGTAAAACCGGGAGACCTGGTAGAGGTTCTGGTCACCCGTTTGCGAGGACATAGTCTTGTCGGGGAGATTCGCCCTTCGACGGGCTCAGGGCGAACGGAACCGACAGACTCAGCGCGAACGGTTTTTAGATGATGCCCCGTCATTCCCGTGAAAACGGGAATCTGATCCTCGCTGGAGTTTACCCTCGAGCAGCATCGAGGGCGGGGATGACATTTACGAGAGGGTTTCTTATCCTTGCGATGACAGCGGTGCTGTTCCCGGCGGCGGCGATGGCGGTGGAGGATCTCACTTCGATCCGGACGGCCTTCCTCCAGGGGCAGTATGAGGAAGTGGTTGCCCAGAGCCGTGAACTTCTCGTTCGGGGAAATTCGGACCGGCACGCCGAATCGAGCCGGCAGGAGGAGCTTCTTTATCTTCAGGGGACCGCGGCCCTCAAGCTGAGGGATACGGAGTTGGCTCAGACTTCTTTGCGGCGGCTCTTAAGCGATTATCCGAACAGCCGGTGGGCCGCTCAGGCCTCCGCGGCGCTCAAAGGGATTTCCCGAGCGGCGGAAGAGAATTATTTCTCGGTTCAGTTGGGGGCTTTTGAGACGAGGGCCAACGCGGATCGATTGAAGGTGGAATTGGAGCGCCGGGGCTATCCTGCCGAGGTTACGGATGCGGTCATGGACGGCCGGACACTTTACCGGGTGAGGGTGGGGCGGTTCTCCAGCCGGGTGGAGGCGCAAGCGCAGGTTCAGCGCCTTAGGGTGGATGGGTTCCCGGGTGAGGTGGTGCCGTGATTCTTGCCATCGTGGGCCCGACGGGGATTGGGAAGTCCGAGGTCGCCATGGCCTTGGCCCGATCGGTCCCCTCCGAGATTGTCGTGGTGGATTCGATGCAGGTGTACCGGGGGATGGACCGGGGAACCGGCAAGCCGGATTCGGCCCAGCAAAAGGAGATCCCTCATCATGGGATCGACCTGGTGGAGCCGGAGGAGGAGTTCGATGTGGCCCGTTATCGAAATCTTCTCGCGCCGGTGATCCGCGCGATTCAAGCCAAGGGACGCCTTCCGATCCTGGTGGGGGGCTCCGGTCTTTACTTCCGGGCGATCTTGGATGGGCTCTGCGAGGCGCCGGGGAGGGATCCTTTTTTGAGAGAACATCTGCTCCAGCAGGGGACCGAGCAGGGAGCGGCTGTTCTCCATGCCGAGCTGGAGAAAGTGGATCCGGAGGCGGCGGCCCGGATCCATCCCAACGACTTGAGGAGAATCGTCAGGGCATTGGAAGTTTTTCGGGCTACCGGAAGGGCTTTGAGTCAGTGGCAGGGGCAGACCACCCATCCGCTGGATGGAGATAAGCGGCTGATCGGTCTTTCTATGGATCGGGCCCTCCTGTATCAACAGATTGAAGAAAGGATCGATGGGTGGCTTAACGAGGGCTGGTTGGAGGAGGCCGGCAGTTTGAATCGCAGGGCCTTGAGCCGGACCGCCCGGGAGGCGCTCGGTTACCGGGAGCTTTTTGCGTTCCTGGAGGGCCAGGCGGATTGGCCGATGACCGTCTCCCTCATTAAAAGAAATACCCGGCGCTACGCGAAGCGGCAACTCGCCTGGTTCCGCGCCGACCCCCGCATCCAGTGGCTCGACGTCGATGGGAAAGGGCCAGAAGCCCTCACCGCTCACATCCTTGATCGGATCCGTTGGAACGAACCCTCCTTATCAACATCCGCTTAACCGACCGGACCTATCGGGATTCCTGGCCGATTGAAGAATCGGCACGGGAATTGGAAGAACTGGCCCGCTCCAGCGGCCTCGACGTCCGTGAGCAGGTCACCCTTCAGAAGGACCGGCCGACCCCTAACCTGTTCATTGGAAAAGGCAAGGCGCAGGAAATTCACGACCGGTCCCACGAGCTGAAGACCGAGGTGGTGGTGTTCGGGGAGGATTTGAGTTCCCCGCAGCAGAGGAATCTGGAGGATCTGATCGGTCTGAAGGTGATTGATCGGACCCAGCTGATCCTGGACATCTTCGCTCGTCGGGCCCGGTCCGAGGAAGGGAAGGTCCAGGTGGAGTTGGCCCAGCTGCAGTATCTGCTTCCCCGGCTGGCGGGAAAGGGGATCCTCCTGTCCCGGCTGGGCGGAGGCATCGGGACCCGGGGGCCCGGCGAACAGAAACTGGAAATGGACCGCCGCCGGATTCGCCTGAGGATCGGCCGGTTGAAGAAAGAGCTGGATCTGATCCATCGCCGGAGGGATCTGGCCCGCCGGAAACGGGAAGAGGAGGAGATTCCCACCGTGGCCCTGATCGGCTACACCAATGTGGGGAAAACCACCCTGCTCAACCGGCTGACCCAAGCCGGGGCGGTCGCCCGGGATCAGCTTTTTACGACTCTGGATCCGGTGGCCCGCCGGTTAACGCTGGCGAACCATCAGCAGGTCCTTCTGTCCGACACAGTCGGTTTCCTGCACCGGCTCCCCCATCATTTGATCGACGCGTTCCAAGCCACTTTAGAGGAAGTGACCCAAAGCCATCTACTTCTTCATGTCCAGGATGCTTCTTCCTTAATGTTGGAGGAGCAAGCCGCCGCTGTCCGGGAGGTCCTGCAGCGGCTTCATGCCGAGAAAAAATCTTTCTTGTCGGTCTTCAATAAAATTGACCGGCTGGACTCTCCCTCTCTGGGATCCCTCAGGCGGCGGCATCCGGAAGCCCTCTTCATCTCGGCGGTGACCGGGGAGGGTATCCCGGATCTGCGGAATCGGCTCATCGCTTCCTTAATGTCCTCTCTGCGGCCGGCGGTGGTCCGGCTTCCTCAGGGGGATCAGCATTGGCTTGGGGCCATTTACGCCCAGGGCCAAGTCCTTCGCAGCCGACCCATGGACTCCGATCTTCTGCTTGAGTGCCGGATCCCTCAGCGGCTTTATGGCCAGCTGGCAAAGGCCGGTCTTCTATACCTGTCCTAATCTCTTGACATATCTCCAGGATGTGCTACACTTACTTTTTGGTTAGCACTCGTATGTTATGAGTGCTAGTAGGGGGGGAGTCGAATTGGACATAACTCATTTAAAATCAAGGGGTCACAGAATTCTAGAGGCAATTATCCTATCTTACGCCGATTCCTCGACGCCGGTTGGCTCGGAATATTTGCTCCAAAATTATCCTTTTGGAGTCAGCCCGGCGACCATTCGGAACGAGATGGCGGAGTTGGAGAGCCAGGGCCTGATCACTCATCCCCATACCTCCGCGGGGCGGGTCCCGACGGACCGGGGGTACCGGTATTACACGGATCTGTTGATGGAGCCCAGGCGCCTTCGGCCGGAGGAGGAGGAGGTCATTGGATCGGTGGCCCGGTTGGAATGCGACGATCCCGCCCAGTTTCTGGAGGAGGCGGCCCATCTGTTGTCGGAACTGACCAAGGAGGCGGGGGTGGTCCTGGTTCCGAAACTGGCCCAGGGATCGTTCCGCCACTTGAAATTCATTTCGATGGACCCGCGGGAGGTGGTCGGGGTCCTGATCGCCAGCGAAGGAATGGTGAGGCACGGGATGATGGAGCTGGAGGAATCGGTGGATTCGGAGGAGCTGGAGCGGCTCGAGCGGTTCCTCAATCAGGAGTTGGCCGGGATGCCTTTGGCCCAAGTTCCTCCCTATCTGGAGCGGTCTCTTTTGGAGACGAACAGCGCTTTCTTCCACCTGTTCAAGAGGGCGTTCGATCTTCTCCATCTGGGGCCGTTCTTTGAAGAGGAATCTTCCGTGATTCTGGAGGGAACTCTCTGGATTCTGGAGGCCCCTGAGTTTCAGGATATGCAGAGGACCCGGCGGCTGATCAGGGCGTTGGAGGAGAAGCGTGAATTGGAGGAGATTCTTCGGCGGGACCTGTCGGCCGATGTGGTCAAGCTTCACATCGGCTCCGAGAACCGGGGAACCTCTTTCACCGACTGCACGGTGGCGGCGGCTCCGTACCGTCTGCGGGGCGGGGTGACCGGAGCGATCGGGGTGATCGGGCCGACCCGAATGAATTATCCGAGAATCACCGCCCTGGTGGGAAGGATGGCCCAGGCGGTGACCCGGGCCTTCCAGGGGTGACCCCGCCCCTCCGGAGTGTGCCCTCGGCAGAGAGGGTGGGTTCTTTAAGATCCACGGAGGCGCAACAGGTGCTTTGCAGAAAGAGTGGGTTATTCGAGCGGGAGACCGCCGAGGGCACCTGTGCCTTCGGCACAGCGGTTCCATCCTTGAAGGGATGGAACCGGAACTCCGGAGGGGCGGGGTGAAAGAAACGGTCAAGGTCACCGACAAACGGTTGGAAGCTCTTGGGGAAGAGTTGGAGGCCAAGTGCAAGGAGCTGGAGGCCAGGACCAAGGAAATAGAAGAGCTCCGGGCCCAGGCGCTGCGCCTGCAGGCCGATTTTGAGAATGTGAAGAAGCGGATGTTGAAGGAACAGGCGGAGTTTCAGGAGTCGGCGAACGGGGATCTTTTGAGAGAGCTTCTGGAGATCTACGATGACTTCGAAAGGGGGCTGAGCCACACCCCCGTCGTAAAGGAAGAGATGGACGTTCATCCTGAGCTCGTCGAAGGACGAACGTTTTCCGACTTCCGAACAGGAGTGGAGATGATCGGAAAACGGTTCGGAGATTTCTTGAAATCGTACGGGGTCGTTCCGATGGAGGCGGCGGGTCAGCTGTTCGACCCGGCCAAGCACGAGGCGGTGGCCCACGAGGCGACCGACGCGGTGCCGGAATCGACCGTCTTGGCCGAGCTTCGCAGGGGATATCTGATGAACGGGCGGGTCTTAAGACACGCGGTCGTCAAGGTCGCTGTCAAACCCGAAAAAAAAGATGATTGAGAGGAGAATTTCGAATGGCACGAGCAATCGGTATTGATTTAGGAACCTCCAACTCCGCCGCGGCGGTGGTGGAGGGGGGACGGCCGACCATTATTCCTTCGGCGGAAGGAACGACGGTCGGAGGCAAGGCCTTTCCGTCCTACGTGGCTTTTACCAAGGATGGCCAACGGCTCGTGGGAGAGCCGGCCCGCCGGCAGGCCGCCATTAATCCGGAGGGGACGGTTCTCGCCGCGAAGCGGAAGATGGGGACGGATCATGTTTTTAAGATTCATGGAAAGGAATACAGCCCCCAGCAGATTTCCGCTTTCATCCTGCAGAAGATCCGGCAGGATGCCGAGGCCTACCTGTCCGATCAGGTGGTGGAGGCGGTGATCACGGTGCCGGCCTATTTCAACGACAACCAGCGCCAAGCGACGAAGGACGCCGGTGAAATTGCCGGGTTGAAGGTCCTTCGGATCATCAACGAGCCGACCGCGGCCTGCCTGGCGTACGGGATCGACAAGGCCGACCAGGAGCAGAAGGTGCTAGTGTTTGACTTAGGCGGCGGGACCCTGGATGTCACCATCATGGAGATGTATTACGTTAAGGAGGAGAAGACCTCCGGCTTCGGGGTGCTCTCGACCAGCGGGGATACGCTGCTGGGCGGGACCGATATGGACAACGCCATGATCGACTACATCGCCGGTGAGTTCAAGAAAGAAAACGGGATTGATATCCGGAATGACAAGATGGCTCATCAGCGAGTTCGGGAAGCGGCGGAAAAGGCCAAGATCGAGCTTTCCAATGTTCTCTCAACCGACATCAACCTGCCGTTCATCACCGCCGACGCGAGCGGCCCGAAGCACCTAACGATGGCGATCACCCGGGCGAAGCTTGAGGAACTGATCGCCCCGATCATTGACCGGTGCCGGCGCCCGATGGAGCAGGCCCTCTCCGATGCCAAGCTCAAACCGGAGAACATCGACAAGGTGATTTTAGTCGGCGGGCCCACCCGGATGCCGATCGTGCAGAAGTTCGTGGAGGAATACGCCGGACCGAAGAAAGTGGTCCGGGGGATTGACCCGATGGAATGCGTGGCGATGGGGGCGGCGATTCAGGCGGCGGCCCTGAAGGGGGAGATCAAGGACATCCAGCTTCTGGATGTGACCCCCTTGTCCCTGGGGATCGAGACCTTGGGAGGAGTGTTTACCAAGCTGATCGAGAGGAACACCACGATCCCGAGTCGAAAATCCCAGGTTTTTTCCACGGCGGAAGACAGCCAGCCGGCCGTCACGATCCGGGTCCTCCAGGGAGAGAGGCAGATGGCCAATGACAACGTGGAGCTGGGCCGGTTCGATCTGGTGGGAATCCCGTCGGCTCCTCGAGGGGTTCCGCAGATCGAGGTGACGTTTGACATCGACGCCAACGGGATCGTCCACGTTTCCGCGAAGGACCGGGGGACCGGCAAGGAGCAGTCGATCCGGATCACCGCTCCTCACAAGCTGGACAAGGGGGAGATCGACCGGATGGTGAGCGAGGCGGAGAAGTTCTCCGATGCGGATAAGAAGAAGCGGGAAGAGGTGGAGATCAAGAATCAGGCCGATACCCTCGCTTACACGACGGAGAAGGGTCTGAAGGAGTACGGCGACAAAGTCTCCGCGGAGGATCGGGCCAAGGTGGAGGAGAAGCTGAAATCGTTGAAGGAGACGCTCAAAGGGTCGGACGCGGCCGCGATCAAGCGGGCGATGGAGGAGCTGACCCAGGTTTCCCACAAGCTGGCGGAGCAGATCTACAAGGCCGCGGCGGCTCAGGGGGGCCCTGCTTCAGGTCCCTCCCAGGAGGGTGGAGCCCAGCCGCCGGGCTCCGGCGAGAACGGCAAGAAGAAAGAGGACGTGATCGACGCCGAATTCCGGGCCAACGACGATAAGAAATAGTAATGCCAGTTGCTAAGAGGGATTATTACGAAGTCTTAGGGGTGGACCGCTCCGCCTCGGCGGATGCGATCAAGCAGGCGTTCCGGCGCCTGGCGATGAAGCACCATCCCGACCGGAACCCGGATAATAAAAAGGAGGCCGAGGAGCGATTCAAGGAGATCTCCGAGGCCTATGAGGTTTTATCGGATCCGCAGAAGCGCTCCGCCTATGACCAGCACGGCCACTCCGGAGTGGAAGGGGCCTTCCGGCATGGGAACTTCTCCTGGGAGGATTTCCACCACTTCGAGGATATCAGCGACCTGTTTGGAGGGCTGGAAGATCTCCTCTCTTCTTTCGGTCTGGGAGAGATGTTCGGCGGCCGGGGCCGCGGTCAGCGGTCCGGCCTCTCCGGCGCCGATCTGGAATATCTTCTGGAGATTGAGCTTGCCGACGTCCTCTCGGGAAAAGAAATTCCCCTGACATTTCAGCGGCATGAGATCTGCGACGCCTGCCGCGGGTCCGGCGGCAAGGGAGGGACCGGGCGTGTTTCCTGCCCGGAGTGCAAGGGCCAGGGGCAGGTTCGGATCCAGCAGGGGTTCTTCATGATGGCGGCGACCTGCCGCCGTTGCGGAGGGGAAGGCAGTGCCGTCAAGGAGGCTTGCCCGGCCTGCCGGGGCGAAGGCAGGCGCTCGGGCGAGCGCCATTTAACAGTGAAGGTCCCGCCCGGCATCGACTCGGGAATGCGGTTGAAATTGAACGGCGAAGGGGAAGCGGGGGTTCGAGGCGGAGAGAAAGGGGATCTGTACGTTCTGATCCGAGTGAAATCCCACCCCTTCTTCGTCCGGGAAGGTGCGAACCTTGCCTGCGATCTTCCCATCAGCATGGTGCAGGCGGCGCTGGGAGCCGAGGTCCAGGTGCCGACGTTGACCGGGACCGTGACGATGAAAATTCCGGCCGGCACCCAGCCTGGAGATATCTTCCGGTTGCGGGGCAAGGGGCTATCTTCTCTTCGGGGGGGAGGCAAGGGGGATCAGTTGGTGCGGGTTGCCGTGGAGATCCCCGCCCCGTTGGCCGCCGCTCAACGGCACGCACTTGAACAGTTTTCAAAATTAAGTGATAATGGAGTTTTCCCAAGAATCCAGAAATTCTGGGATCAGGCGAAAAGGTGGGTCAAACAATAATCGATGCCGACGTACGAGTACGAGTGCAGATCATGTCATCACCGGTTCGAGCGCTTTCAATCGATCACCGCCAAGCCCTCCTGCGCCTGTCCCCGATGCAAAAGAAAATCCCGCCGGTTGATTTCGTCGGGCGGGGGCCTTCTTTTTAAGGGGAGCGGCTTTTACATCACCGACCATCGATCCGCCAGCTACAAGAAGAAGGCGGAAGCCGATTCCAGCGCCGGCGCTCCGAAACCGAAGCCGGCGGCGCCTGCACCTGCGAAGAAATCGGAATAAGTGCCACTGATTGAGCCATTTAAAGGTCTCCGGTACGATCCCAAACGGGTCGGCTCCCTTTCTCGGGTGGTGACCCCTCCCTACGATGTCATTTCTCCCGAAGGCCAAGCCCTGTATTACCGCCTTCATCCCTACAATTTCGTCCGGGTCGTTTTCGGAAAAGGGTACCGCTCCGATACCCAAAATCGGAATCGGTATTCAAGAGCCCGGGAGACGCTGGGGAATTGGATCCGGGAAGGGATCTTGAAATTCGATCCGGAGCCGTCGGTCTATCCTTACCTTCAGGAGTACACGATGGGTGGCCGCCGGCGGCGGCGCTGGGGTGTTGTCGCTCTGGTTCGTTTGGATTCTCCGAAGATCTACCCGCACGAAGAGACCCGGGAAGGGCCGAAGCTGGATCGGTATCGGCTTCTGGAAACGGTCCAGGCCTCTTTAAGCCCGATCTTCGGCCTCATCCCGGACTCACAGGGAGGGTATCAGAAGTTTCTAATCGGGGCCTGTCGGAACCGGAAGCCGGCGGCTGTGGCTCGGATCGGTGGGGTCAAGCACACGCTTTGGAAAAACTCGGATCGGGTCTGGCACAAGAAGTTGAAGAACCGGCTCCGTTTAAAGGAGATCGTGATCGCCGACGGCCATCACCGGTTCGAGTCGGCCCTGGCTTATCGGAACGCCCGGCGAAAGAAGGATCCTCATTTCTCGCCCGATGCCCCTTACAATTACGCCATGTTTTATCTGGCCGCCGCCGGAACCAAGGAGCCGGGCCTTCTTCCGACTCACCGACTGGTGAAACGGTTTCCTCACGGCGCGATAAGAAAACTGGAAGGGGTCTCGCAGGGGGTTATCAATCTCAGAGTGCTGGAGAACCGCCTGCGCCGGCTGACAACTCAAGGAAAAATCGGACTGGGGCTTTACACGGGCAACGGGGACCGTGGTGCGTACCTTCTCAAAGCGCCGGAGGGGTCTGCCTATCGGTTGGATGTGGAGTGGCTCCATCAGGAGATCCTTCCCCGGTGCGCCGGTCCGGACCCGGAAGTCAGCTACACGCAGGACCTTCTCTTTGCCCGGGAGCAGCTTCGGAGAAAAGAGGCCCAGGCGATTTTTCTGGTTCAGCCCCCTCCTTTAAAAGAGGTTTTTGGGCGGGCCCGCTTGGGATCCCGGATGCCCGGGAAAACAACCTATTTTCATCCGAAACCCCTCGCCGGCTTAGTGGAATATAAGTTCTGACTGCATGGCCCTCTTCGGAAAGCCGAAATACACGATCGTCCGGGTGAAGAAACGGGACATGCCCGAGGGGCTCTGGACGAAATGCGAGGAATGCGGAGAGATCATCTACAACAAGGCCCTGGAAGAGAATTCCAAGGTCTGCCCGAAGTGCCAGTATCATTTCACCCTGGGGGCTCAAGAGAGGATCCAGCTTCTCATCGATAACGGGACCTTCCAGGAATTTGACAGTCATCTGCGTTCCCTGGACCCGCTGGAGTTCAAGGGGCCCAAGACCTATGTCGAGAAGATTCGGTTGGATCAGGCGGCGACCGGGCTGCCCGAGGCGATCGTGACCGGCGAGGGGAAATTGGAAGGGCGCCGGATCATCTTCGGGGTGACCGATTCCCGGTTCATCATGGGATCGATGGGATCGGTGGTGGGGGAAAAGATCGCCCGGGCGGTGGAGCGGTCGCTTCGAGGCCGGATCCCGCTGGTGATCGTTTCCGGGTCGGGGGGCGGGGCCCGGATGTACGAGGGGATGTTTTCTCTGATGCAGATGTCCAAGACCTCCATCCTGCTGGCCGATCTGCACGACGCGGGGGTCCCCTTTATCTCGATCCTCACCGATCCGACGATGGCGGGGGTGATGGCCAGTTACGCAAGCTTGGGGGACGTGGTGATCGCGGAGCCCAGGGCATTGATCGGTTTCACGGGGCCCCGCGTCATTGAGCAGACCATTCGCCAGCGGCTGCCGGAAGGGTTCCAGCGGTCCGAGTTTCTGCTGGAACACGGCCAGATTGACAAAGTGGTTCACCGGAAGCAGTTGAAAAACACGGTGGCCCAATTGATCGACTATTTCCAGTTGTAGGATATAATAACCTGGTGTTGCCAACCGTGATAACTCATGTGATACGATCGGTGAAGCCACGGGTGGCGTGGGGCGGCCCCGCAGACGAAAGCCGGGCCGACGTTTTAGGCTCAAGCCCTATGGAATGGAAACCCAAGCTGAAATGAACGACTTTCCATGGAGAGTCCTGTTATATTCGGCCATCTCCCGATGCTCTGACATGGTCATTGTGAACAATTCATCCGGACAAGGCCCGATGCCGGATGCGGGGTTGCCCCACGACAGGCCCCGTGGCCGGCCCAGGATGTCACATTATTTAGCGCGGTTGTATTAATGGCCCAAGTTTCTCTTCAAGAAGTGTCCAAGATCTACCAGCCTGGAGAGGTCAAGGCGGTGGACCGGGTGAGCCTGGATGTGGAATCCAAGGAGTTCGTCGTCCTGGTGGGCCCTTCCGGGTGCGGCAAGTCCACCACCCTTCGGATGGTGGCCGGCTTGGAGGAGGTGACCTCCGGGAAGATCTTCATCGGCGACCGAATGGTCAATGAAGTGCCGCCCAAGGATCGGGACATCGCCATGGTCTTTCAGAGCTACGCCCTGTACCCACACATGACGGTCTTTGAAAACATGGCCTTCGGGCTTTCCCTCCGGGGGTATCCGAAGTGGGAGATCACGAACCGGGTCAAAGAGGCGGCGGAGATTCTGGGGATCTCCCGGCTCCTGAACCGCAAGCCCAAGGAGCTCTCCGGCGGAGAGCGTCAGCGGGTGGCCTTAGGAAGGGCGATCGTCCGGAAGCCGATCGTCTTCCTCTTTGACGAGCCCCTTTCGAACTTGGACGCTAAGATGCGGGTCCAGATGCGGACGGAACTGAACAAACTCCACTTGCGGCTCCAATCGACGATGATTTACGTCACCCACGATCAGATGGAGGCGATGACCTTGGGCAACCGGATCGCCGTGATGCACCAGGGGATCATTCAGCAGGTGGCGGACCCCGCGACTGTCTACGACCATCCGGTGAACCGTTTCGTCGCCGGTTTCGTCGGATCTCCCCCGATGAATTTTATCCCCGGCCGGATCCTCCGGCGCAACGGCCGGGCCTATTTTGACGAGGGGACCTTCCGGGTGAAGGTGACGGACGAGACGCTCCCTCGGGTTCTCCCGTACGAGGGGAAGAAGATCCTCTTTGGCATCCGCCCGGAACACATTTACGATAAGCTGTTTGTCCAGTACGCGCCGCCCGAGAATACCGTGACGGCGACGGTCGAGGTGGTTGAGCCGATGGGATCGGAAGTGTACCTGCATCTCTTGTTGGGTTCCCACACACTGGTCGCCCGGGTCGGAGGGCATGATCGCCCGAAGGTCCGCCAGGACATCGATCTGGTTTTCGATATGTCCAAGGTGCATTTCTTTGATCCCGTCACGGAGGTGGCTGTCGCTTAATCCTAAGGCCCACTCCAAGGATATGATCCGGGCCGCCTGGGCTGTCGGTTTACTGTCGGTTTCTCTCTTCCTGCTTCTCTCCTCTCCGCTGATTTCATCCGCGGCTTCTGTTTCGCCGGTCCGTCTTGCCTGGGCGGCTCACCTGTTTTTTATCCTGATCTTCGTCGGTTTCCTCTGGGTGGGCCCGTTCTGGGCGGTTGCCGCTGTCTGCGGGTCGGGCCTGCTGGTGGCCGTGGCGGCCCTGGCCTACCGGGAGTTTCATCTGCTCTGGCTGCCGATGGAGTTTCTCCTGCTGGGATTGTTGACCCGCCGGGGGCTGTCGGAATGGATGGCAAAACTCCGGGAAGCGGATCTTAAGGCGGACAGGACGGAGGAAGAATGGAATACTCTTGAGGATCAGTGGGCCCGCTTGAAGGAATCCCTGGCGGGTCTTCAGGATCGGTTAAAGCGGTACCAGCAGCTGCGCCAAATTGCCAATGCCTTCAGCGCCAGTTTCTCCCTGGAGGAGCTGGTCCAGAACATTGTGGAGGCGACGGGCCAATTGGCGGCAAGCGGGGATCTGGTCCTTCTGTATCTGGTGAATCGAGACACCTTGACACTTGAACTCAAATCCGTCTGGCGGCGGTCAGGTTCCGTGACCGTCAAGGCAAAGATGGGGGATCCGTTTGATCTGTGGGTGATGCGGCAGGCCCAGCCGCTGTTGGTGGAGGATCCGCGCACTGATTTTCGCTTCCCCCCGGAGACCTCTAGGGAAATCGGGCGTCCCTTGGGCAGCTTGTTGGCGGTTCCTTTGTTCAGCGAGGAACGGCTCCTGGGAGTGCTCCGGGTCGAGGCCTCCCAAGCTCATGGGCTGGGGCTGGAGGATCTGCGGCTGGTGAGGATTGTGGGGGACTTGGCTTCCCTGGGGATTGAAAACAGCCAGCTCTATCAGCGGATGGTGGAGTTGGCGATCACCGATGATTTGACGGGACTGGCGGTGCGAAGACACTTTGAGAAAAGAACGGCGGAGGAGATCGCCCGTTCCAAGGTTCTCCAGGTTCCGATCGCTCTTCTGTTGATCGACATCGATCGATTCAAGGGTTACAATGACACCTTCGGGCATTCGGCGGGGGATAAGTTGTTGAAACAGATGGCAGGGTTGCTTCGCCAGATGCAGCGGCTGGGAGAATTGGCCGGCCGGTTCGGAGGAGAGGAGTTTGTATTCCTGCTGCCGGGGGTCGGTTTTCAAGAGGCCGTCCGGCGGGCGGAAGAGATCCGTTCCCGAGTGGAGGGGACGCAGGTGGAGCTTCGGCGCTCCCTCACGCAGACCACCGTTTCCATCGGCGTGGCGGTTTTTCCGCAGGATGGGGAGTCGCCGGAGGCCCTGCTCAAGAGCGCCGATGACCGCCTGTACCGGGCGAAGATGAGGGGCCGCAATCAAGTATGTTCTTCCTGAAATTTACAATCGTCGGCGGGTGGATTCTGCTTCTTCTAGGGACGCTGTGGATGCCGCAGCAGGCGGTGCCTTGGGTGAGCGGGATGAGCCTGCCTCTGGTCGGCGCCGGTTTCTTTTTGGGACCCCGAGGGGCTTTCGGGATCGGGTTTTTATCGGCGCTGGTTTGCGTCGGTCTGGCGGCGGCGGGTCAGATTGCCGTGGGGTGGATTGCGGGGCCTTTGACCCTGTTTTGCCTCCTGCCGTTTCTTCTCTGGAGAAAGGCCGGGCAGCTGCAGGAGACGGCCAGAGGTTCTCAGGAACGTCTTCAATCTCTCGAGGAGCGGCTTCGGCATATTCAAAAGGAGTTCAAGGATCGACAAATCACCCTTCGTTCCCAGGAAGAAGCAATCTCCGGGATCAGCGATCTCTACGGCCTTTCAAAACAGTTCCTGGCGACCCTGGAGGAGGATCAGGCGCTGAGGATCACCGAAGAGGCGTTGATCAAGGCCTTGCCCCGAGTGAGTGAGCAGGTGCGTTCGGATGTTCTCCAAAAGATCCGGTCTCAAGTCGAACAGGGGGAGGTTTCGATCGAATCGCTCATTTCCTCTCTGCCTGCCGGAAATGGGGGGATGGAGTCCTGGGAAAGAGGGGGGATTGTGATTGGTCAGCTGGCCTTAGGGTTAAAGCGGGTTTCCTTATACCGCCAGGTCCAGGAATCGGCCATCCACGACGGATTGACCGGTCTCTTGGTCCGCCGGTATTTCCGTGAGCGGTTGGAGGAGGAGGTCGCCCGGGCTTCCCGCCGCGGCACCCACCTGGCTTTCCTGATGGTGGATCTGGACCACTTCAAACAGGTCAACGACACGTATGGGCATCTCGTGGGGGATCTTGTGCTCAGGGAGGTGGCCCGGCGGGTTCAGGCCTCCGTGCGTGAAGTGGATTTGGTGGGCCGCTACGGGGGTGAAGAGTTTGGCGTGGTCCTTCCCGAAGCGGGGCGGGTCTTGGGAATTCAAATCGCGGATCGGATCCGGGAAGTGGTCGGGCGCACTCCGATTTCGGCCTACGATGAGAGAGTGGAGATCACCGTTTCCATTGGGGTCGCCCTCTACCCGGGGGATGCCTCGTCGGCGGATCTCCTGGTTGAACAGGCCGATGAAGCGATGTATGAGGCCAAGGCCCGGGGCCGAAACCGGACAGTGCCCAAGGGGGGAGGGAAGACGGCGGAATGAGAGAAAGGGTGGGGATCGGGATCGATGTGGGTGGGACCAACGTCAAGTTCGGTCTCGTCCAGGGGAGGCGGGTCCTGTTCCAGAGCTCTTTCCCGACCGCTGGCTCCCTTACCCCGAAAGCCCTTGATCAAGCGATGGTCAACGCGGTACATCTCCTGATTCGGCGGTCGAAGGAGCCGGTGGCCGGGGTGGGTGTTGGGATTCCGGGATTGGTGAAGGTTCCCCAGGGGATCGTTCTCTCCTGCGCGAACCTTGTGAATTGGAAGAACGTTCCCCTGAAAGGGAATCTGAAGAGACGTCTGCGGCTTCCGGTGGAGGTGGAGAACGACGTCAACGCGATGACTCTTGCCGAATGGAAGTTCGGGGCGGGCCAAGGAGTGTCGAACCTGGTTTGCCTGACCCTGGGAACCGGGGTCGGGGGAGGGCTGATTATCAACGGCCGCCTCTACCGGGGATGGAACGGTTCGGCCGGTGAGGTGGGGCACATGCCTTTGGGTGAAAAAGGGTCTCCCTGTTCTTGCGGTGGGATCGCGTGTCTTGAGCGGACGGTGGGCAACCGGGAGATTCTCGCTTGGGTGCGCCGCCGTTTGAGGGCCGGGGAAAAGAGCCGGATTCTGGAGTTGGCCGGCGGTAACCCGGCGAAGATCATCCCGCCGATGATCGACGAGGCCTGCCGGCTGGGAGACCGGTTGGCACGGGAAACCTGGAGCCGGGTCGGAACGCAAATCGGGCTGGTCCTGACGGGGGTCGTCAATCTTTTGAATCCGGAAAGGATTGTGATCGGAGGAGGGATTTCCAAAGCGGGCCGATGGCTGTTTGAGCCGATGCGCCGGACGGTCCGGGAGCGGGCCATGCGGGGGCCCGGCAAGGTGTCGATCGTGCCGGCCCAATTGGGTTCCTCGGCCGGCTTGATCGGCGCGGCACTGGTGGGGTTTGGAGAAGGATGTACGTCATTTCGACGAACGAAGTGAGGAGAAATCCCACGGGATCTCTCACTTCGTTCGAGATGACATTTGTTGGACTTGTTATGGGATTCTCTCTTTTAGTCCCCCTCCTCCATCCTTCCGATGTTCTTGCGGCGACCAATGAACCGGTCTCGGTCCGGGGGGACCAGGTTGAGTATTTTGATGCCCTCCACAAGATCGTCGCTTCGGGAAATGTTGTCGCTTCCTACAAGGACACAAAATTATCCTGCGACCAGGCAACCATCTACACGGTCACCAAGGATGCTTACTTAAAGGGTCGGGTTCGTCTCGTTCAGCCGCAGGGGTTATTGAAGGGAAAGGAGGTAATCTATAACTTCGGAACCCGCAAGGGGGTTGTCCTTGAGGCGGAGGTAGAGGCGGGACCGTGGCGCACGGTGGGGGATGAAGCCCAGAAGGTTTCAGGAACTGCCGTTCAGTTGAAATCGGGGACCGTCACCACTTGCGATTTCGAAGAGCCCCATTCCCGTCTCCAGGCCAAGGAGATCCAGATCTTCCTGGATGACAAGATCGTGCTTAAACACGCGGTGATGTTCATCGGCAACCTGCCGGTCTTTTATCTGCCTTCCTATATATATCCCCTCGATGACAAGCGTCCCCGAGTCGCAATTATACCTGGAAAGAGCAAACCGTGGGGTCTGTTCCTCCTGACCACCTGGCGGTTGTACCTGACGGAGAACCTTCAGGGCCAAGTTCATTTAGATTATCGGGAGCGGAAAGGTTTTGCCAGCGGAGAGGATTTGAAATATGAGCTTCCAACTGAGTTTCCTGTTGGGGGAGAAGGACTCCTTCGAACCTATTACACCAATCAACGGGACATTCAGCGTAAGCAGATATGGGTTAATTGGTTCAAAGAGAAAAAGCCGAGCCCACCGGAGGTCGATCATGAAAGATTCCGGGTGCAGCTTCGGCATCGCACGGAGATTGATCCGGAGACCCGGGCCTCCCTCGAGTACAACGTGATGAAGGACCCCACCGTGGTCCAGGATTTCTTTCCTTTGGAAGCGCAGAATGATCCGAGTCCCGCCACCTATTTCTCGATCGTTCGGGGAGCTCCCTGGTACGGCCTGACCTTTCTTGTGAACAAAAGGGTGAACAAGTTTGAAACCTTGACCCAGGAGTGGCCATCCCTTTCATTCAATCTGCGGCCCCAGTTTATCCCATGGCTGCCCGCGTGGGAACGGTGGGGCAAATGGTATTATCAATCCTCCTTCGACTACTCCCACACGAATGTGGCTCAGCCGTTGGGGAATGGGCTCAAGGAATCTGTCGTGAAGGGGGATACCACTCAGGAATTATTTTATCCGACGCGCCTTTTGAGATGGCTGAATGTTCGCCCCTTTTTCAAATTTCGGGAGACTGCCTTCTCGCGCGGGGCGAACCAGACAAAGCCCCTGTTCCGTCAAGCGGCGGAGTCGGGTTTTGATCTGAACACCCGATTCTTCCGTACCTTCGCGACAGAGAGCAATTTTCTCGGGCTGGACCTCCACAAGCTTCGCCACATCATCGCTCCTGCCTTAACGTACGACTATCAGGCCCCGCCGACCCTGTCAGCGGATCGATTCCTCCGGTCGGACGGCCTTGCCAAGAGCAATAAGCTGACCCCCTCGATCGAGCAGAAGCTTCAGACCAAACGGGGGGAGCAAGGATCCTTGCAGACGGTGGATTTGGCTCGTTTCACCACGAGTTCCAGCTATGATCTGGAAGGAAGCAGCGGCCGGGGCGGCCGGTGGGGGGACGTGGCGTTGGATCTTGAGTCGAAGCTCTATCGATGGCTCTATTTTGAGTCTGACGCCAAGATCGATCCTCACCGATTTTGGGGGAAGCCGGTGACCTTGAACGCCGACTTTATCGCCAGCCCGCAGGCCAATGGGCGGCTGCCGGGGGCGCGAATTGGGGAAGTTTTTGACGACAGCTCGGGACAATCCAGAGAATTGCCGTGGGCTTTCGGGATGGGATATCGGTACCAGCGGGAGGTCAGCAGTGTGGTCACCCTGCAGACCGTATTGAATCTGGGACCCAAGTGGCGGCTCGGTATGTATCAGGGGATTGATGTTAAGAGGTTCGTTACGGAAACCTCCGACAGAGGAAACCGGGTGGTCAAGAAGATCTACGATTTTCCGGACCAGGAGTTTCGGCTCCGGCGGGATCTGCATGAGTGGACGGCCGAACTGGTTTATCAAGTTCAACGGGGCCAAGGAGAGGCGATCCTCCTTCTCTTCCGGTTAAAGGCATTTCCAGATTTACCCCTCGACTTTGAGCGGGGCTATCATCGGCCGAAAGCGGGGAAGAACTTTGCGAAGCCGGGTGAGATTCGGGACTAACCCCCTGAAAGACGTTGCAGAACAGCCAACCCTGTGCTATAAGGTGGGAATCTTGAAAGATCCGATGGCCGGAAGCAACGGTATCAAGACAGAAGTAGACATGAAAAACAGCAAAACTGAAAGTTTACCTTTTATCGCCGTGTCGAATTTCCAGGCAAGGTTCCTGAGTGGGGTGGTTACTTTCATCTTCACGGCCTATCTCACCGTCGGTCTCTTGGTCCTGCTGAAGTGGCTCGCTCGAATCCTCAGCTCGCCCCGCTTCTGAGACAGCCGACTTAACCCCCCGTGCGCTTGTCCCATCCACCCGCAGTCATCTCTACCCTTGCAATCTTTATAAACAGACCCTATACTACCCTAATGTGGATCGGATCGAACGGCTCAGGCGGTTTAAGGATCGGGAACACCTCAGCTACGAGCGGCTGGCCCGGCTGGTGGATGTCAGCTTCATGTCCCTCTACCGCTGGATCAAGATGGGGATTCCACCTAGGAATCGAAGCACCATCCAAAAGGTGGACTACTTCCTTAGCAAGCTCTCAGAGAATACGTCAATACGCCAGATAAAAAAGCCCCTTCATGGGGTTGCGGTCAGACAAGGTAAGCAGAGGACAAAAGGTCGGCGAGAAGCCGGCCTTCTTGCTTTCAGCGGGCGGGAAGGAGGCCGACAGCATGATGGTGCAAAATGCCTTTCATAAGAGTGGCGACAACCATCAGGAGAGAGAAAGGTGTCGTTTACCAAACCTTAAAACAGTTAGACAAGTTCCCCTCTTTTCTGAAAGATGTAAAAGAAGTCAGAATACGAAGCTCGGATGGAAACAAAATCGTCAGCAACTGGAAGGTAGATATTGATGGAACCCCCATTGAATGGACGCAGGAAAACATTCTCGATAGGGATAAAGTCCATTTTCGCATGATCGAGGGTGATTATGAAAGATACGAGGGGATCTGGACGTTGGAAGAAAATGAGAGTGGCACCACACGAGTCGAACTGCACGCAGAGTTTAAGTGGGGCGTGCCTGGGTTAGAGCGTTTTGTAGGTTCCACACTAGAAAAACTAGCTGTCAGAAGCCTCAAGGGTATGCTTTGGGCTATACGAAGAGAACTCCAAAGAAAATAAATGAGTGATTTTGCCTTTATCTTTCATCCACACGATATAGAAAGCCTCGGCGACTGGGTTTTGGAAGAGCCCCGCCTCAAACAAAAACGCAGAAGATTTGTAGAACGAGCGTTACGATGGCTTCCCCCAGTCAAAAGAGAAACCGTAACAGGAATAGAATCCCTCACGGGAAAAGAGATTAAAGGCGACATGATTCTTTGGCCCATGATTCCTGAGCAGATCATCAACATGCGTAGCGACTTCACCATTTCCAAACTCATCGAAGCAGGAAGACTGGCCCAGCAACTTGGGGCCCGCATTATCGGATTAGGCGCTTATGCGGCATGGATCGGGAAAAGGGGTGTCTTACTGGCTGAAGCTGTCAATGTTCCTGTAACTACGGGCACGAACTATACCATCCTAGTTGCTATAGAAGCTGCTCTGTCCGCGCTGAACGCCGTCGGCATTAACATTTCAGAAGCATCCGTTTCCGTAATTGGTGCCACAGGAAGCATCGGGGAAATTTGCACCAGAATTCTAGCAAAGGACGTTGGTCAATTGATCCTTGTGGCCCGCAATGAAGAAAAGTTGCACAAACTGGCCGGGTCTCTTCGAGAGGCGGGATCCACGAACGTGACGTGCACGAATTCCATAAATAACGCCGTTAGTAAAGCAGACCTGATCCTCATCGCCACCAGCGCTCCGACTGCTTTGGTTAGTATCGACGATATTAAACCTGGTTCTGTAGTATGCGACATTTCGTTGCCTCATAACATTCTAAAAGACGAGGCTGAGAAGAAAACCGATATTCTCGTAATTGATGGAGGAGTTGTAAAGCCACCCGGAAATGTCGACTTCCACTTTTGTTTTGGCCTTGAGAAAGGTTTAGCATACGCATGTATGGCTGAAACGATGATGCTAGCTTTAGAAGAACTCTATGTTTCGTACTCCATAGGCGGAAACATTTCGATCTTAAAAGTAGCAAAAATGGCGCAGCTTGCAAAGAAACACGGCTTCAAATTAGCCGAATTCACAAGTTTCGGGAAGACTGTGCCTAAGGAACGGATAAAAGCCGTGGCGGAAGCGCGTTTAGCTCAGCCAACCCATTCGCCATGTCCCCTTACTCTATCCCGCCCCTCATAGGGGCAATATTCTCCATTCTGATTGGTTTTTTCGTCCTATCAAAAAACAGACATTCCCAAAATAACTTAAGTTTCTTCTTCTTTTGCCTCTCTGTTTTTGTTTGGCTTTTTGGGTACACGATCGTTTATTCCACGCAGGACGCTACTCTAGCCCTGTTCTTTTGTAGGGTTGCTTGCGCAGGCGCATGTTTTACAGCACCGGCGTTCTATCACTTTTCAGTAAGCTTCTTGGATCTCAAGAAAGAGCGAAGGTTTGTGCTCCTTGCTTACTTGACCATGGGACTCATCGCCTCTTTCTCATTAGTGTCACCCTACTTCTTGTCAGGAACCTGGCGTTACTACTGGGGATACTATTCAAAAGCAGGATTATTGCATCCAATATATCTGGTGATTTTCTTCGGCATGTTTGGCAGAGGTTTCTATCTGCTGTCCAAAGAAATCATAAAAGGAGGGCATACTCGCACAAGAAAATTACAACTACAATACGTTTTCATCGCCTATGTTATCGCCCTGATGGGCGCAATTGACTATATCCCAAAGTACGGAGTTGAATTTTATCCCTTCGGCTTCACCCTCGAGATTCTATTCTTATTCATCGTAGCATACGCCATCCTTCGGTATCGTCTCTTGGACATCAATGTGGTGATGACCCGAATGGCATTGTTTGCCGTCGTCTATATTCCCTTGCTGGTCCTTCCTGTTTTTGCGGGGAAACTCCTCCAGTCAATCTTGGCCTCTCATCTTGGAGCAAATTGGTGGGTTGTCCCCATGGGGCTGGAGGCCATATTTGCAGTGGTTGGTTTGGCATCCTATAAGTACGTCCAACAGAGAGCAGAAAATCGCCTCCTAGCTGAACAGCGCCGTTATCAGCAGCTCCTCGTGGCAGCCGCTGAGGATATGCTGAAGATCCTTGACCTCCAGAAATTGCTCAGGAGGATTGTTGGCATCGTCGTCAGGCACGTCAAACTTACCTTTGCCGTACTCTACCTCCAAGAGCGGGATGGAGAGCCGTATGAACTTAAGGTCTCTCGGGGGCAGAAGGTGGAACTTGTAGATTCTTTTGATTCGGACAATGCTTTGATTCATTACCTTTGGGCTGCCGAGGGACCGGTGGTGGCAGAGGAGCTGAGGCGCTCCATTCAGGAGGGCCACGACAGGCGCTTTGCCAAGCTGAGTGACCGTTTGAGTTACATGAAAGCTGCGGTGGTGATTCCATCCTTTCTAAAGACCCGTTTGATCGGATTCATGGTCTTGGGTCAGAAGATCTCCGGCCAGATGTTCACACAAGACGACCTTTCTACCTTTAGCTCTCTGGCCCATCAGGTGGCCATCGCCATTCAGAATGCCCGCTTCCATCGAAAAGGTGTGAACCTGGGCAAACTGGAGGCCGCCGATGAGCAGCTCTCCGCCATAGGCCACGAGATGGGGAACGTCCTGCACATCGGGGTGGTTCAGGTGGGGGTCCTCTGTTCCAATCTCGAAGGTTCCCTTGCGGTGCCTCCGAAGGAGAAGCTGGTAGAAAACCT
>JACQCH010000067.1 GCA_016201735.1 Candidatus Omnitrophota bacterium | reverse complement strand
GGCGAAGCCTGTCGGGCCGTGATGCAGGAGACCTTGCAGCGCACGATCACCTGGGCGATCGAACGGGCCACGTTGGATGGTTGGACAACTCCGCGAGTCTGTCATGTGCTCAACATAGCCTGAATTTGCAAAAGTCCAGTTCTAACGTAAAACCTAGCCAATTGAAAGACGGCTTTGCGTCGATTCGCGCCACCTTTCTGTTTTCGACTGACCGAACGGTTATATCTCCGCAAAAGAGGGAGTGCGGTCCTGAGATAATTCGGCCAGGGTTCGCGCGCTCCATCCGATGCGGTGAAGAACGCCTCAAGACCTACGTCGATCCCCACAGGGGGATTAAGACTTGGTTGGACATGTACGTCTCCGAGATCGCAAGAGAGTATCAGGTACCATTTCTCAACTTCGTATTTCAGAGTTGCTGTTTTGACTGTGCCGATCACAGGGCGATGCACTTTGACTCGAAGTTTCCCAACATGCTGCACACGCAGGCGGTCGCCTGTCAGCCGGATGCCATCTCCATAGGCTGGAAACTCAATCGAATTAAATTGTCCTCTGCTCTTAAATCGAGGATAGCCAGGTTTCTCTTTAGCTTTCGCCCGGCGGAAGAAAGTCTTGAACGTTTTATCGAGACGGCGCATCGTCGCTTGCGCGCTGCTAAAATTAAGGTGTGCAAAGTAGGGATTAATGTTACGCTGCGCTTTAAACCAAGCCGACTGTTGAGAATATGTGACTCTATGCTGTTGCAATTCGCAGGCGGTCTTGCGTTGTTCCAAGCAGGCATTATACAGGCGCCGATGAGTTTCCAGCATGATTCCCAGTTCACGGGTCTGGTTTGTATTCGTCCACACTCTGAATTTATAGGCGCGACGCATCATTAACCCACTTCTTATGCGACAAGACTCCATAGCTAAGCGTTGGCGATAGTTGTTTTCGGGCGATTGGCCCACCGCGAATAGTATACATGTGTCTGCTAAAACCTCAAGTGCAAAATATTGAGAACGACGTAGGAACAGAGAAAACGAAAGGAGGGGGTGCGGTTTCCGCTGTCGATAGAATTAGGCAGTTCTTACCGTACAAACTACGATGGGACTAAAAGTTTATTTCAATGGGAAACTGGTCGACGCCTCCGAGGCGCATGTTTCGGTCTACGACCATGGGCTTCTTTACGGGGACGGGGTTTTCGAGGGAATCCGCTCCTACAATGGGCTGGTCTTCAAGCTCAAGGAGCATGCGGACCGGCTCTTTGAGTCCGCCCACACCCTGATGATCAAGATTCCCCTGTCCAAGGAGGAGCTGATCCAGGCGGTCGTCGCGACCCTGAAGGCGAACAAGCTGACCAACGCCTACATCCGGCTCGTGATCACCCGGGGGGTGGGGGATTTGGGGCTGGACCCCCGGAAATGCAGTCAGCCGACGGTCTTCATCATCGCAGACAAGATCGTCCTGTACCCGGAGCGGATCTACAAGGAGGGGATGGAGATCATCACCGTGCCGACCCCCCGGAATCTTCCGGAGGCGCTCAACCCTCAGATCAAGTCCCTCAACTACCTCAACAACATCCTGGCCAAGATCGAGGCCGTGAACGGCGGCGTCGAAGAGGCCCTGATGTTGAATCCCCACGGCTACGTCGCCGAATGCACCGGGGACAACATCTTCATCGTCAAGAAGGGAACACTCATCACCCCGCCGGCCTACGTGGGGATCTTGAAAGGGATCACCCGGGGCTGCGTGATGGAACTGGCCGGCTCCGCCCGGATTCCGGTCAAGGAGCAGATGATGACCCGGCACGACCTGTTCAACGCCGAGGAATGTTTCTTGACCGGCACCGCCGCGGAGATCGCTCCGGTCGTCCGGATCGACGGGCGGGTGATCGGGGAGGGCCGCCCGGGCAAGGTGACGCTGCGGCTGATGCGGGATTTCCGGAGGATAACCAAGACCGCCGGTGTCCGCTATCGATGACCCCGCCCCTGCGGAATCGTGCCCTCGGCTTAGAGGGGACGTGTTTCCTAAGATTCAGTTGGAGATTCGCCGAGGGCACCTGCGCCTTCGGCGCAGTGAAGCGGCCAAGGCCGCTTCATCATTCCGGAGGGGCGGGGTGAGGTGCGATCTGTGCAACGAACGGGAAGCGACCGTGCATCTGACGGAGATGATCGACGATCAGAGCCGGGAGCTTCATCTGTGCGAGCCGTGCGCCCGGGAGAAGGCGCCGAAGGGGCTGCAGGGTTTTGGGCTCGCCGAGCTGCTGGCGGGGCTGGCCGATTTCGGATCCAAGATGGGGGAAGAGACCAAGGCGAAGCTGGTCTGCCCCCGGTGCAAGATGACCTACGAGGATTTCCGGAAGACCGGCCGGTTGGGCTGCGGCCAATGCTACGAAACCTTCCACCGTGCCCTGGCGCCGCTTTTGAAACGGATCCACGGCTCCGGTGAACACGTCGGCAAGGAACCGGCCGCCGGGAAGGTTCCCGCCGAGGAACTTTCTCAATTGAAAGAGCAGCTCAAGAAATCGGTAGCGGAGGAAGCGTTTGAGGAAGCCGCCCGTTTGAGGGACCGAATCCGGGCGCTGGAAGTCAAGCCAAAGCGTGCAAGGAAAATCTAGTTGGATGCGGCGGCCATGACATTGAACGATCTGACTC
The DNA here is from genome assembly GCA_016201735.1 of Candidatus Omnitrophota bacterium. GTDB lineage: Bacteria > Omnitrophota > Gorgyraeia > 1-14-0-20-64-10 > 1-14-0-20-64-10 > JACQCH01. The sequence continues at coordinate 1,345 of JACQCH010000067.1, read as the reverse complement.
GTGAAACCGGAGAATGGCTGCGGGGCAAGGGGCCTAAAGGGGAGATCGTCATGTCTTCCCGGATCCGGCTGGCCCGGAACCTCGACGATCTCCCTTTCCCCCATTGGGCGAAGCCGGTCCAAAGGGCCCAGGTACTGGCCCGCGTGCAGGATATGATCAAGGTTTCCAAGTTCTTGAAAGGGTCGATGTTTCTCAAGATCGGGGAACTTTCGGAGCTGGACCGGCTGTTTCTGGTGGAGCGGCACTTGATCAGCCGGGAACATGCCGTTGAAGGGACCGAGTCCAATCAGAAGGGAGTGGTGATCAGCGATCTGGAGATCATCTCGATCATGATCAACGAGGAGGATCACCTGCGTGTCCAGGTGATGCAGTCCGGCTTCAACCTCCAAGAGGCCTGGAGAGTTCTGGGCCAGGTGAATGCCGAGATGGAGGAGAAGCTGGCCTACGCCTTCCTGCCCGAGTGGGGGTATCTGACCGCGTGCCCGACCAACGTCGGCACCGGGATGCGGGCCTCCTGCATGCTCCACCTGCCGTGCCTGGTCATAACCAAGCAGATCGACCGGGTCCTCCATGCGATCACCAAGCTGGGACTGACAGCCCGGGGCCTGTACGGGGAAGGGACCGAAGCGCTCGGGAATTTCTTCCAGCTTTCCAATCAGGTGAGTCTCGGGATTTCCGAGGAGGAGATCCTGGACAACATGGAACGGCTGATCCGGCAGGTGATCGAGCAGGAGGAGGCGGCCCGAACGGCCCTGTTGAATCAGAGCCGGAATTCTTTGGAGGACCGGATCTGGCGGGCCTACGGGACCTTAAGGAGCGCTCATCTCATCACCTCCAACGAGACGATCGAGATGCTCTCCCTGGTTCGGCTCGGCGTCGACCTGGGGTTGATCGCCACTTTGGAGCAGGGAAAGGTCAACCAACTGTTCATCCAGACCCAGCCGGCTCATCTCCAGAAGCTGGAGGGCCGCCCCTTGACCCCCTCCGAGCGGGACGCCCGCCGGGCCAAGCTCCTGCGGGAATCCCTGTAGAGAGCGTTGCAAATACGCATTCGCAACAAAAATTAAGGAGAATATAATTTTTGATTATGTTCCGGCTAGACCTTGACAAACTGGGTGATGGTCAGCCATACTTCAGTTATCCCCTCGAAAAGGAAACTTTGATTTGTTTTACCCAGAAACTGGTAGCGTTCAAAAAGGAGTAAATGAACACGACTCATGCAAATTGATGGATGGCCATGAGATTATCCGCTTTCTGCAACCTGGAGTTTGGGATGCCCGTACAAGGTAGACAGCAGGATCTCTGTGGAGATTCCCGACTGAGCCACTCGGATCACCCAGAGAAT
>JACQCH010000059.1 GCA_016201735.1 Candidatus Omnitrophota bacterium | reverse complement strand
GGCAAGTAGCGTTGAACCACCGGCGGATAGTCCACGATTGGCACCATGCGGTCTCCTCCCCAATGGAATCGTTGAACCATCGGGGAGTAGGCCCAGTGTAGATCATAGGGGGAAATCGGTCAATTTGCATGAGTCGTGTTCAAGAACACAAATATCCAGATGGCGATCAAGAACTGGCTTTACACCGGCAAGATCTTCTACCGGGGAGAGATCTACCCTGGCCTCCACGAACCCATCATTTCCGAAGAAACGTTCCGGCAAGCGAACGAGATCCTGAACGGCAACCGGCGGGAGCGCGGGGTCTCCAAAAACACGAAGTCTGTTGGCCTTTTGGGCGGCCTGCTGCGCTGCAAGGACTGCGGCGTGGCCATGTGCCACACCTACGCCAGGAAGGGCAACCGGAAGTACCTCTATTACGTCTGCCTGGACGCCATGAAGCGGAACCGGAAAGACTGCCCCACGCGGTCCGTCAGCGCCGGGAGGATCGAAGAAGCAGCCTTGGGCTTCCTGCGCCAGCTACGACGGGAACCCGCCCTGAGCGAGAAAATGTGGGCCGGATTGACCCTTCTGGAGAAGATCGAGCGGGTGAAATCCCTGTTGAAGGAGGCCGATTACAGCGCGAAGAGCGGCATCCTGGGCCTTGTGCTTCAGAATGACCCGCAACGGCACGAATTCCCGCTGAATATCAAAGATCTGAAACATGTGCGCGGTGCGAAGAAAGAAGACGTGAAGAAGGAACCCAAGCTTCGCCAGAACCTTGCCCTTGCCCACCAGATCGAAGAGCTTCTGGACAGCGGCAAGGTCAACAACATCAAGCAGCTCACCGGCCATCTCAACATGAGCCACGCGCGCATCAACCAGCTCCTGGCCATGACACTTCTGGCCTCTCCGATCCAAGAAGACATCCTACTGCTCACAAATGAACGCCTCTCTGCCATCCCCGAATACAAGCTTCGAGAGATAACCAGCGAAGTCGACTGGCAGGCCCAGAGAAATCTCTGGAATAAGCTGCTTCAAACCTACTCCAGCTAAGCCGCGCCAACCATTTACTAGAGATACCCCAAGCCAGAAATAGCATTTACTAGGAACCATTTACTAGCAGCCAATTTGGAGAGGAATCGGCTCATTTCAGAGGAAAATGGGCGCGGGTTTGGCTGGCTTTATCAGACGCTGGCGGAAACGTGGATTCTGAAACTTCTCGATGGAAAACAATCGCGCATCTCTTGAGTTTTCCAGGAGATGAAAAAGCCCCGGCTCAGGGAGCGAACCGGGGCTTTTGGCCTCTCTGTTGCGGCCTTAAGAGAGAAAAGGTTGGGGTGGCTAACGGGATTCGAACCCGCTCTAAGGGATCCACAATCCCTTGTGCTGACCATTACACTATAGCCACCATACCCATGCCAGGGACCGCTACCGGCCGGAGGAGTCCAAGCTCCGGCGGAGCGCCTCCTCGACGGACCGGGGCGATTCCGCGTCGGCCAAGGCCTTCTGAATGTTCTGAGCCAAGGCCCGCCGCATCGCGTCCCGCAGAGGCGCTCCCAGAAGATTCGACCAATCCGGCAATTCACCCAGCGGACCTTTCACGGGAAAAGAAAGGCGGATCATTCCGTCTCGATCCTTCAAAAGTTCCACCAGCCGGTTGCCGGATGGACCCAGCGCCGTCGGTTCATCCGTCGGAAAGAGAACACCGGTGGCGACGATCCGATTGTCCGCCGACAGCGACCCCTTCCCGAGATCAACCGCGCTGGTTAACTTAAAAGCCCCTTGGCTGGGAGCGGTCCCCAGAACGTGCCGAAGGTACGGGGCCAGATTCCCTAATCCCTGATAGGTGACCGAGAGCTCCGCATCCGAGAGGGCCGACCGATCTAACTTACCCCGGATCTCAAACTGCCCGATGGTTTCGTGAGATTGGCCCTGCAGCAGACCTCGCCCGCTGGTCAACCATCGCCCGGATCGAGGATCGGCCCTGACGCTGACACTCAAATCCCGGATCGCCCAGAAAACCAGCGGGGAGACGGCTCGGTCCATAAAGAGGAGCTCCCCCTCTTTCACCTTCAAATGAGCCAATGGAAATTCCAAACCTTCCCCGACCCCACCGGGCCGCAGAGGAAGGTGGAAATCTCCCGCCGTATCCCGTTCGATCAAGAATTTGGGACCTCGCAGCTCCAGATCGAACCCAGGCCGTCCTCTCAGGAGAGCCGGGAAATTGATCCTCGCTTCCACCCGGCCGATCGAGACCGACGATTCCCGCCCCGATCCGGAAGGAATCGTCACATTGGACAAACGAATCCCAACAGGGAAAATCAGAGTCCTGGCCCGGAAAGCGGCCTTGCGCCCGAACCCGCTGTTTAAGGCCCCTTCCGTCCAGCCCTGGATCTGGCGGTTCGTCGCGGCATGAATCCAGACGAGAAATCCGATCCCAGCGATCCAAAGAATCCATTTCACCCGCATCGCTTAAATTCTTTCCTGCAATGACCCGATCCTGATGAATTCGCGCCCGGAGGGAATCGAACCCCCAACAAACAGGTTAGAAACCTGCTGCTCTATCCTATTGAGCTACGGGCGCAACAGATTTTTCAAATCTCTCCTGGTCGGGGCGCTGAGATTTGAACTCAGGACCTCTTGCTCCCAAAGCAAGCGCTCTAGCCAAACTGAGCTACGCCCCGTCGTAATCTATCATTCTAATTGGTGGCCTCCCTCTTTGAAAGAGAAAAGCCGTATAATAGAGCCGATGACCCCGCCCCTCCATGGGTTTCTCTGGAGCAAGGGGGGATGACGTGCGTGTGCGTTCTTCAGAGTATCAGAGGTGGGATGTTGTACATCGAGGTAACTTCCAACTTGCTCCAGAGAATAAAAGCTCACAGAGCTTTTCGGGATGCCGAAGAGGATCCTCAACAGCGCTCGGGCGTCCCGACCCATGGAGGGGCGGGGTGAAACGAATCTGGAAAGTTTGGATTTTCTTCCTTCTGCTGGGAATCGGGGCGGCCGTCCTGGGAACGGAATATTTAAACCGGGTGATCCTTCCGGTCAAACTGCGGGGATGGATCGAAACCACCGCCTCCCAAACCCTCCACCGGAAGGTCACCGTCGGCCGAATCCGGGCCGGCCTCTTCTCGGGAATCGTTCTGGAACAGATCACCGTGGAAGAAGATGCCCGCTACGGCAAACAGCCATTCCTTCAAATCGACCGGATCTCCGGAAAGGTCCTGTACCTGCCGCTCCTAAAACAGCAGCGCTTCCTGATCCCGGTGATCCGGATCGTCCGTCCGCGAGGAGAGATCCTCCAGGATTCGAACGGCCTCTGGAACATTCAAAGTCTGACTCTCGCGCAGCCGAAGAAAGCCGGTCAGGCCCCCTCCCGATTCCAGATCCTCGTTCCCCGGATCCTGATTGAAGAGGGCCAGCTCCAGATCGGCTTTCACGCGCCCGGGCATCGGGTTAAACTGAATCTTCAGAAGCTGGACGCCCAATTGGGCCTTGCCCTCCCCTCGAAGATCTCCGGGGTCCTCACCACACAGCTCGGAAACGGCTCCACCCTTCCCATCGCTTTAAAACTGGAGGGGGAGCTCTCCCTGCCCCAGAAGCAGTTCACCCTTCAGGCCCACTCTCTGGTCCCGCTTCAGAGTCTCATCACCTATCTGCCGCCTCAAACGCCTCTGCCCATCGAGAATCTCCAGGGATCCTCCTCCCTGGAAATGGCCCTCGAGGGGAAACTGCAGGGACCTTTTACACTCAGCGGCTCCCTTCAAACCGAGGGACTGCATTGGAAACTCCAGAGTTCCCCGAAACCGGAATGGCTGGCCCAAGGGCTGGAGGGACAAGGAGATCTCCGGGTCACGGTTAAAGCCCAAGCCGCTCGCTTTTCAGCGTCCCATCTGCTGGGCGACGGAGAGGCCCTGGTTGAATTAAACCGAATCACCCTGCGGCCGGTTCCGATTCTGGGCGAATTGCGGGACTTGACCGGAAAGATCCGGATCCGCTCCGAAGGAATCGCCGCCGACGGGCTGACAGCCGCGCTTGCCTCCGGGGAACTTTTGACCTTGAACGGCTCCCTCGCCAATGACGGAAAGAGGACCTTCGCCCTGAGAGCCAGCGCGAGCCTTCCACTCAATCAACTCCCATCGGTCCCGTCGGAGATCCAGAAATTCGCTCAGGAGGCGAAGCTGACGGGACAGGTGGCCCTGGAGGCCACGGGAGAAGGACATCTGAAACCGACCCTTTCCATCCGTCCCGCCGTCGCGGCGACCTTCCACCACGGCGCACTGGATCTGCCGCAGATCGGGAACGTCCGGGAAGTCGAGGGAACGGTCCATTGGCAGCCGGACCTTCTCACCGTCACGAATCTCAAAGGACAACTGCGGGACCTCCCCTTTGAGATCGAAGGAACCCTCGTCAACTTCAGCCGGCCGGAGATCGACGCCCGGGCCTCCTGGGGACCACTTGCCGCCGAGACCCGGCTGACCATCGACGGAAACCGGGCTGAAATTCATACCCTCTCCGGACATTACGGGAAGACCGATTTCCATATCTTCGGGGAGGTGAACGGCTGGAAAGAGCCGATCGGAAATCTTTACGGTGAAACCAGATTAGATCTGACGGAACTGCCGGGGCTTCTCCCCAACCCCCCCGGCTGGCTCAAGTCCACTTCCCTGAAAGGGTCGGTAGAAACCCGGTGGATCCAAAAAGGTCCTCTTGCAAAACCGGCGGAATGGGAATTCGGCCTCAAGGCCGCTTCCTCTTCTCTATCCTACGCTGGGATTCCGCTGGAGAAGGGAGCGCTGGACCTCGACTATCAGGAGGGACTCATCACCCTTCATTCCGCCGACGTAAAGCTGGCGGGAGGAAATGTGAGCGCCGCCGGGTCATTGCGCGCGCAGGATCCCGGGACCCCCTGGTCCGGACAACTCAACGCCCAGGATCTGGATCTGGCTTCCCTCGCCCAAATCTTAAACTGGAAGACGCAGAATTTGTCCGGCCGTCTGTTCTTGGGAGCGCAGGCAGGCGGAAAGGGGGCGGATCTGTCCACCCTCCAAGGAAACGGAACGATTCAGGTCCGAGGAGGGCGGATCCTGGAACTGCCGGCCTTGGGCCAATTTGCCGAACTGCTGAACCTTCCCACCCTGCGGACGATCGCTTTTCAAGAAGCGCAGGGCCCGTTCGTGTTGGAGAGCGGAGCCATCCGGACGGAAACTTTCCAACTCAGAGCGCCGCAGGCGACTTTAACGATGATCGGATGGGGCGGTTTCTTAAAGGGAGCGGACAGCCCGATTGATTGGCGGATCGTTCCAACCCTTTCTCCGGAGCTGATCCCGCAGGAAAGCCGCTTGAAGCTGGGGCGAGCGATCGCCAAAGGAGCCAGCTACTTCGTCGGGGAGATTCGGGTCACCGGCACCTGGAAGAATCCGAAATCCACCTTTGTCTCCAAGCCGATCACCCAAATTCTAAACGAGCAGATCTTCAACCTCCAGGACGTCCTCAAGGATCTGTTTTAATTTCATCGCCGCCCTGGACCGATGACTTAAACGGTCCTTCAGCCGGGGCCCCAACTGAGCCATGGTTTTGGCGTGCCCCCAAGGAATAAAAACCGGATCGTAGCCGAAACCGGTCCGGCCGGCGGGCTGCCGGGCAATGGAGCCGGAACAGGTCCCTTGGAACGTTCGAATCAGCCGGCCCCCCGCCGCCAAGGCCATGCAGCAGACGAACCGGGCCTGACGCCGAGAGTTCGGGACCTTCTTCATGGACCGGAGCAGTTTCGCCACATTGGCATGATCGTCCTGGGCGGCCCCGGCGAAACGGGCCGACCGGACTCCAGGCCGCCCTCCCAGCTCCTTCACTTCCAAACCGGAATCTTCCGCTAAAACAGGGAGGATCGTCCGCCGGGATGGCTCAACCGCTTTCTTAATCGCGTTTGCCTTAAAGCTGGCGCCGTCTTCTTTGACCGGCGGCAGTTCCGGAAACAGATCGAGCGTGAGGAAACGGACCGGAAATCCTTTGAGAAGGCGTTTGAACTCCGCGGCCTTCTTCCGGTTGCGCGTGGCCAGGAGAAACGTGATCACCCCGCCCCTCCGGAGTTCCACTCCCGACCCTGCAGGGTCGGGAGTGCTGCGCCGAAGGCGCAGATGCCCTCGGACACGTTCAACTTAAAGACTTCACCCTGTCGACCCATAAATACTGCCGAGGGCATACTCCGGAGGGGCGGGGTCAGAGCAAATCCTTCAAGACGTTCCGCTGAACTTCAATGAGCTGCTGGATCCCGGCCTTGGCCAACTCCAACAATTGACCCATCTGTTGCTCGGTGAAGGTGCCGGCCTCCCCCGTTCCTTGAATCTCCACCAGTTTCCCCTGGCCGGTCATCACCACATTCATGTCCACCTGGGCCCGGGAATCCTCCTCATAGGTCAGATCCAAAAGGGCCTGGTCCTTGACGAACCCGGCGCTCGTGGCGGCGACAAAATCCTTCAAGGGGAGCTTCAAGAAAACTCCCTGCCGGCGCAGCGTCCCCAAGGCCTCCACGAGAGCCACGAAGGCCCCGGTGATGGAGGCGGTCCGGGTCCCGCCGTCGGCCTGGATCACGTCGCAGTCCATCCAAATGGTGCGGGGGCCCAACGCTTCCAGATCCACGACCGCCCGAAGCGAGCGGCCCACGAGTCGCTGGATCTCTTGGGTGCGGCCTCCCTGGGAGCCCCGGACCGCCTCCCGGGAACTCCTCTGAGAGGTGGCCCTGGGGAGCATCCCGTACTCCGCGGTCACCCAGCCCGACGTTTTGTTCTGGAGAAAAAACGGGAGCTTCTCCTCAACGGAGGCGCTGCAGACCACCCGGGTCTGGCCCAGCTCAATCAGGCAGGATCCCTCGGCGAATTTGAGGTAACTCCGCGTGATGGAAACGGGCCGCAGGACCGCGGCGGAACGCTGATCGAGCCGAACCATTATCAACTCCGTTCGTCCTGAGCAAGCCGTTCATCCTTCGATAAACTCAGGATGAACGGCGCGTCGAAGGACAATCTCATCTTACTCCAAGCAGGCGGTGCATCTGAGGAATGATCCTGACATCGGAGAGCCGGCGGTTTGCTTTGCGGCGCCACCGATTAAGCTGCTCCTCTAAGGGTTTCTCCTGAACCGGCCCCCAGGGAGTCACCGGCTGCAGGACGAGAGGAATCCCTGGGGCCGCCCGACCCATCAAGTCAAACGCCTTCTCCATCTCTTCATCGGAGGTCTCCCGGGTAACGACGATCTTCACAAACAGCTCGGGATGGTCCCTCTCTCCATTCTGCTGTTTTCCCACGGCAACCCGAAGAAATTCCTCATGGGATTTCCATACCTCTTGATCCTGCGTGGAGCTGGGCGGTTTGATGTCCATCGCGATGATGTCAACCCAGGGCAAAACCTCGGAAAGGGGTTGGGGAAGGGTCCCGTTGGTTTCGAGGTAGGTTCGCTGATCCAGTTCCTTAACGCCGGGGAGCCATTCCTTGAGAAACCTCCACCACAACAGGGGCTCCCCGCCGGTTAAACTGACCGCCTGGTGAGGGCCTTCCGCGTGAACCCGGTTTTCAACGGCCTCCAGAAGCCGCTGCCGGGTGTACTCCTGGTAGGGTCCTCGGTAATCGGTGTCGCAGTAATGGCAGGTAAGATTGCAGTCCCAGAACCGGACGAACAGGTGGGGCTGGCCGACGTAGATCCCCTCTCCCTGGATCGAAGAGAAGACCTCAATAATTCGGGCAACGGCAGACATCCATCTTAGAATAGCAGAGCAGGGTCAGGAAGGCAAACAGGCAAAACGGGGTATTCTAGTCAATATCCAGGGAATTTCCCGCGAAGGTCTCCAGCCGAGTCCCCGCCCCGTTAAAGGCGGTGGCCGTAACTCTCCAGTGGCCGACGCCAACCCCCTTGGCCTCCCGCTGGGCCTGGGTGAGAGTCATGGTATGGGTTGTGCTCCCAGGAGGGACCGACAGATTATTCTTGTAGAATTCAATCCCGGTCGTCCCACCCGACGGGGTGAAGATCAGCAGAGCGGAAACCCCGGAATCCGTCGCGTCTCCTGAATTGGAGAAATTAAAGTCCACGCTCAAAGTGTCGCTCGGGTGCATATCGGTCGGGATGGCAGAGATGGACGAGAGACTGACCGTCATATGACCGATCGACAGCGGCTGTCCTGGAAACGTCGAAAGCCGAGTCCCACCCCCGTCAAAACCGGTAGCCGTCACCAAGTATCGCCCGGGCGTAACTCCCTTGGCCATGCGCTGCGCCGAGGTCAGCGTGACGGTATGGGTTACACTGCCCACATCCACCAGCAAGTGGGTCGTGTAAATCTCAATCCCGGTCGTGTCTCCCGGCCGTGTAAAGACCAGAAGAGCCGTCACCCGATCCGGAGTATCTCCGGTATTCTCAAAATTAAAGTCCACCGACAGATCAGCCGTGGCGTCAATTCCAGTCGGAATGGCGCCGATGGAGTTGAGCGTGACGATGATCGAACCGATCGTCAGCAGGTGACCTGGAACGGTCAGAAGTCGCGTTCCCAGCCCATCGAATCCGGTCGCCGTCACCAGCCACCGGCCCGGGTTAACTCCTTTCGCCAGCCGCTGAGCCGAGGTGAGCGTCACCGTTTGCGTCATAGACCCGGGATTCACCAACAAGTTGGTCGTGTAGACCTCGACCCCCGTCGTCTGCCCAGGTGGTGTAAAAACCAAGAGGGCCGTGACCCGATCCGCGGTATCCCCGGAGTTTGAGAAATTAAAGTCGACGGACAGATCGTCCGTCTTCGCAATCTGCGACGGAATCGCTCCGACGGAGGTCAGCGTCACGGAGATTGAACCGATTGTCAGCAGGTGTCCCGGATAGGTCTCATGCCGCGTTCCCGTCCCCTCATCAAATCCGGTTGCCGTCACCAACCATCGGCCCGGGTCAACTCCCTTGGCCAGGCGATCCGCAGAAGACAGGGTTACCGTGATCGGAGTATCCCCGGGATGAGCGATCAAACCGGTAGAATAGATCTCGGTCCCGGCCGGCTCTCCCGGCCGCGTAAAGACAAGCAGGGCTGTCACTTTATGGTCGGTATTTGCCGTACAGTGAAACGTAAAACCCACATTGAGATCCGCCGTCCTGCCGATCTGATCCGGAATCGCTGGAGCAGATGGAATGGAAGTATGGGCGGCAAAACTAGGAGAAGTAAGAAAACCTAAGAAAACTACCGAGGCAAAACAAGAATACAGAAACCGGCGCATTGAATTATCCTCCCTTGTGTCTCTTTATAAAAGTCTACAATAATACAGTCTTTCTGTCAAATTTGTTTTCACTCAGACAGGATTGTCCGTTCTGCCAAACTCGCCTCCTGAAACCCCTTGGCCCGGAGGAGGCAGCTGTCACAGACCCGACAGGGTTTGGCCCCCCCCAAGTAACAGGACCAAGTTAACTCATAAGGAACCCCCAACCGTTTTCCCAGCCGGATAATTTGAGCCTTGCTCTTTCCGATCAAAGGAGTCTCAATCCGAATCGGTTTGCCTTCGGCTCCGGCCTTCGTCCCTCGTCGGATCACCTGACGGAACGCCTCGTAGTAAGCCGGCCTGCAGTCCGGATAGCCCGAATAGTCCCGGGCGTTGGCGCCGATGAAAATCGCGGAGGCGCCGATCGCCTCGGCGAATGAAGCCGCGTAGCTGAGGAAAATCGTGTTGCGGGCCGGAACGTAGGTCACCGGGATCCCCTGCCCCATTTGGCTGAATGACCGTCCCCGGGGAACAGGAATTCGGCGATCCGTCAGGGCGGAACCGCCCCAGGGCAGCCGAATCCGAAGGAACTGGATTGGGCATCCGGCCAAGCGGGCGACCGCCTTGGCCGATCGGAGTTCCCGGCGGTGCCGCTGGCCGTAGTCGATCGCCAGGCAATGGCACCGGTACCCTTTGGATTTGGCGGCGTAGAGGGTGGTCGCGGAATCCAGCCCGCCGGAAAGCAGAACCACCGCTCGGGGGGCTTTAAGTCTTCGCGACATCCACTTTGGCGACGTCGCCGACCCGCCGGCCCAGGAACCGAACCGACAGGGACTCGAAGTGCCGGGGTTCGTCGGTGACGAAGAATCGGCGGAGAGGCCGGGAGGAATTGCGGGGTTGAGAGAGGATTCCCATCGATTGAAGAACTTCTTTGGTCTTTAAAGCCACCTGGCGGGCCGAGTCGATGAGGGTGATCCTCGGGCCCATCACCCGGGCGATCATCGGTTTCAGAAGAGGATAATGGGTGCAGCCCAAGATCAGCGTGTCAACGCCGGCCGCCTTCAAAGGATTCAAATACCGAGAAGCCACCTGCCGGGTCACCGGATCGGACAGATACCCTTCCTCCACGAAGGGAACGAAGAGGGGACACCGGGCTTGGAACACCTTGACCTTCGAATTGCGGCGGGAAAACGCGTGCAGATACGCGCCGGAACCGATGGTGGCGTTGGTGCCGATCACCCCGATCCGGCCCGACCGGGTGGTTTCAAGCGCCATCTCCACCCCCGGCTCGATCACCCCGAGGATCGGATGCTTGAAATGCCGCTCCAGGAACGGCAGGGCGAAACTGGAAGCGGTGTGGCAGGCGATGATCACGAGCTTCACGTCATGGTGAAGGAGAAACAGGACGTTCTCCGTCGAAAATTTTAACACCGTCTCCCGGGATTTGTTGCCGTACGGAACCCGGGCGGTATCCCCCAGATAAACGATCGGTTCCTGGGGGAGGATCTTGAGCAGTTCCCGAACAACGGTCAAGCCCCCGATGCCGGAATCAAAGATTCCGATGGCCCTCTTAGGGTTGTTTCCCATACCCCTCCTTGAACGCCAAGATCCCGTTATGAATCCCCTCGGCCAAACGCTGGCGGTAGGAGGCCGTCCGCAGGCGGGTTTCCTCCGCTGGATGGGAAATGAACCCGATCTCGACGAGAATCGACGGCATCCGGCTTCCCTTCAACACCGCAAACCGGGCCGTTTTCACTCCCCGATTCTGGGAAGGAAGTTGTGCCTGCTTCAAACCGCGGCAGACTTGAGCGGCCAGATCCAACGACTCGGCCCGATGCTCGGTGTACAACAGGTCCCAGACGATGGTTTCCGTCTCCGAGGCAACGGCTTCGCCCCCCTCCAGCGGGAGGGAAGCATTCTCCGACGCCTCCAACGCCCGGGCATGATCGTCGGTTGCCTCGGACAATGCATAAACTTCATAGCCGGAAATGGACCGCTGGCGGGAGGAGTTGGCGTGAATGGAGATGAACAGATCCCCCTTTTGGCGGTTCGCGATCTGGCTGCGCTGTGAGAGGGAAATGAATCGGTCCCTGTCCCGTGTCATTACCACCTGGAACCCGTCCCGCTCCAACAGATCCCGAAGGCGAAGGGCGACGTCCAAGTTCACCGCCTTCTCCCGCAGGCCCCCGCGGCCGATCGCCCCCGGATCATGCCCCCCATGACCGGCGTCGACAATGATCGTCCGCAGATGAGAGGGGATCGGTGAAGGACCCACCGCCGGCGGCGGCAGAATCCACTGGCCGACCCAACGGTCCCAGACAAGCTGAGGAAGAAGCAGTTCCCCATCCCGGAGGACCGGAGCAACAGGGATGGTTTCGGGGGCCCCGTCGATCAGCACCACCGGAATCTGCGGCGCCGCCCGCAGCTCATGCCGGCCGACCGTCAATGTCCAGACGAACGCATCGGGATCCCAACTGCCCTGAGCTTGCCGTGAGTCAAGGAGGGCCGAATAAGGGAGGTAAGACCGGGAATCAATGACGACCCGATGAGCCGCCAAGAAAGAAAGGCCCGGCGGTTTGGGCGGCACCGTCGCGCACCCCGCGAGGAGAGACCCCGCCAGCAATCCCGCAATGACTCTAATGATTGACTCTCGAGGTTTCACGAATAAGTGGTGGAGGCGGAGGGAATCGCACCCTCGTGTTGAAACAACTCATATCGCGCCACTACGTGCGTAGTCCGCGTTCATTTAAAACTCGCCAACCCTGGTTCCCACGGACGGGACCTCAGGATCGGCTACCCCCCGGTTGGTCTCCTCGCTGCCATCCCCAGAGGTACTAAACAGCAGCCAGCCTTCTATTGACGTCCCGCAGCCCTAGTAGGCGTCGGACCGGGGACGGGTTGCCTGTTTAGGCAGCCAGTGCCATGGGGACCACGGCAGGCCGAATCAACGGCACTACCGGAGCGATCCCCTTGACCATATCGTTGGCACGTATCGTTTTGTCCGGTGTTTTACGAGGCCTCCGGACCACCTCGGCACGCGACCACGACACCGTCGCTTCAGTCGAATCTATTCGCCCCCAAAAGAGCGCTTACTTCACCCGATTCCTCAACGCCCGGGAAATCTCCCGGTCGATCTCGCGGCGCTTGATCGTTTCCCGCTTGTCAAAGGCCTTCTTCCCCTTCGCCAGGGCCAGCTCCACCTTGACGCAGGACCCTTTGAAATAAAGGCGGGTGGCCACCATGGTCAACCCCCCCGCGGCCAGCTTCCCCTCGAGCCGCTCGATCTGAACCCGGTGCAGGAGAAGCCGCCGGACCCGCTTGGGCTCCGGCGCGAACCGGCCGGCCTGCGGATAAGGAGAGATGTCCAACCCGTGAAGCCAGGCCTGCGCGTTGTCGATCCGGGCGAAGCTGTCCTTCAAGTTGGCACGATGCGCCCGCAGGGATTTTACCTCGGCTCCCTGCAGATCAATGCCGGCTTCGATCGTTTCTAAGAGGTGGAAATCCCTGCCCGCCGTCGGATTGCGGGCAATCACCCCGCCCTCTGATTTCATTCAACCACCTGCGGTGGTTGAATCGGCTTCCGAGAAGCCGTCCTGCCAAAAGCAGAGAAATCAGAGGGCGGGGTCAAGGAGTCGGCCACACCTATTAAATTACCACATCCGACGCCGGGCCGACAAGACTACCAGCGGAAGCGCAAACCCCCCTCCACCGCTTTCTCTTCCAGGGAGTTCCGGAGTCGAAGGAACGCCTCCCCCTGCCCTTTCAGGAAATCCCGGGTGAATAAAAGCTCCATCCCCAGCGGCTCCCCATTCCGGGCCGTCAACTGCGCTTGGATGGAATCCTCCGCGTTGATCCGGTAAGTCGCCCCGAGGGTGATCGCCCGGGCGGATCCATCCGCGTAGGGAATCTCGAAATCCAGAGACAGATCCCTCGACAGTTTCCACTTGCCGAAGAGGGTGATGGTTTGAAGATGCCTCCGGCCCTCCAGTTCGATCCCCAGTTGATACCGGATCGCCCCCTCTTTCGCGAGGACCGTCGGGGTCTGGAAGGTCCCCCGGAACCGGAAGGCGGAGTCGGAGCCCCGGTCCAGCACGTAAGTCAGTTGATGCGCGTCGTCGATGTCCCAGGCGCCGCGGAAGCTCAGGGTTTGGATCGCCCGCTGGCGGGTCTTCAGTTGAAGCTGTTCGTAGCGATACACGATTTCGTTCGACTCGCCGATCTCCCATCCTCCGGAGAAGGTCAGCCGGTCCTGCCGGTCGCTGCGCCGCTCGACGAGAAAGGTGAGCCGGTTCTGTGGATCGGCCTGCCACCGGCCCTGAAGGGTCAGCGTCCGGCTTAGGATCTCGTCGTCGGTGGACCGCTCGGCGGCCTGAATCACCAGGGCATTCTCCTCCGCAGCGATGAGAGTCCCTTTGAGCGCCACCTCCTGCTCCCCATCCCGCCGCCGATACCGGATCTCATGGTTCTTGCCGAGCACCCAAGTCCCGTCGATGATCTCCCTGCCCCGCACCAAATCATTCAGCTTCGTCAGCCGCATTCAGACCCCTCCCTCATTACCCATAGACCCCCGACAGGACCCCGAACGCAACGCGAATGTTTGACGAGATCGCTGGTTTCCTGATATTCTGAATCGACCTGAACTTTTGGGCCGAGATGGTGGAACTGGCAGACACGCGGTCCTCAGAAGGCCGTGGGCGAAAGCCCATCGGGGTTCAAATCCCCGTCTCGGCACCAGATTTAGCCGCAGCCCATGACCCAGAGCTTAGAAATGGTGCGGCCTCCTCTAGCCGCAGCCATGACTCGACGGAAGCGATCAGCGCTTCTTTGAGTTGATCGTAAGGGACAGGCAAACCCTGAATCGATCCCTGAATGAGAAGGCCGTCGCGCCAGGCCCGAAGAGCTGAACCGGCCACCTTCTTCCCTCGATAAAGCAGATCCCCGCAGACCGGCGCATCGAAACAGAGCGTGAAGGGCCCATCGGAATCGCCGCAGGTCACTTCCAGATTTTCCGAGGAAATCAATCCTCGGCGGACCAGTTCTTCCCGAATTTCCTGATGGAGAATCCCCGGAATGCGATTCAGGCGAACATCTGAAGGTAGAGAACTGGAAGGAATCGCTAGAGCGTAAGTCAACTCGTCTAAACGATGCAGAACTGCCCCGCCGCCCGTTGGGCGATGGACCAGGGGAAGATCGGCGATGTCATCTCGAGCCGCGAAGCGGCGAGAGATCTCGTTCTTAAAGACGAGATTTCTCGTCCCTTTGGGACTCGAAATGACAGTCTCGGCGCTGAGTAAATCGCCGATGGCCTGACGCCGGCCCAGGGAGATGGCCGGCCGGTCCCACTGGTAGATTCGAAGGGTGGCGGGAAGGAAGCGGGCCCGGACCTGCTGGGCGAGCTGCTCGTCCCGGGCCATGTTGGCCGCCGGATCTCCGGGCGGATCGAGGAGAATAGAAAATCTGGTACCTCGTTCGTGCTTCGACAGGCTTAGCACGAACGGTTATCTCCAGCGCAGGTTCGGTTCACGGGCGGCGGTCACCTCGTCCAAGCGGGTCACCGGCATCCGATGGGGAGCCCCCTGAACCTTGCCCGGATTGGCCTTGGCCTCCTGAGCGATCGCAATCAGCGCATCGGCGAAGGCCTCCAGCACCTCCCGGGACTCGGTCTCGGTCGGCTCAATCATCAGCGCCTCTTCGACGATCAGCGGGAAGCAGATCGTCGGCGCGTAAAACCCGTAATCGAGAAGCCTTTTCGCGATGTCCATCGCCTTGATCCCATGCCGGCTCTTCAGCTCCTTCGCCGAGGCGACGAACTCATGCATGCAGGGTTCGTCCACCGGGATCGGATAATGTCCTTTCAGCAGGGCCTTCAGGTAATTGGCGTTCAGGATCGCCCCTTCGGAAACTCCCCGGAGGCCCTCCTTCCCCAGCGCCTTAATGTAGGCGTAGGCCCTCACCAACGCCCCGGTATTTCCGAAGAAAGAGCGGACCCGCCCGATCGAATCCGGGCCGGGCGAGGCCAGCCGAAAAATCCCCTTCTGCTCCACCACGATCGGCCCTGGGAGAAACGGCTTTAACTGCGCCCGGACCCCGACGGGGCCGCCCCCGGGCCCGCCGCTGCCGTGGGGGATCGAGAAGGTTTTGTGGATGTTCACATGCACCATATCGAAACCGATGTCGCCGGGGCGGTACAGCCCCAAAAGGGCGTTTAGGTTCGCCCCATCCAAATACATGAGGCCCCCTTTTTCATGGACGAGCTTCGCGATCTCAAGAACCTCCCCTTCGAACAGGCCCAGCGTGTTGGGGTTGGTCATCATGAAAACCGCCACATCCTCGTCGACGACGGACTTGAGGGCGCTCAAGGAAGCTCTTCCCCGAGCCGTTGAAACCACCTCCACCACGTCGAACCCGCAGAGAGCCGCGCTCGCCGGATTGGTTCCATGGGCGGAGTCCGGGACCACCACCTTATGACGGGGACGGCCCTTTTTCTCATGATAGGCCTTGGCCACGAGCAGGGCGGTCAGCTCCCCATGCGCCCCCGCCGCCGGCTGGAGAGTCACCGCGTCCATTCCCAAGATCTCCTTGAACAACTGCTCCAGCTCAGCCAGGAGACGGAGCATTCCTTGGATGTTCTCTTCCGGCGTGTAGGGATGGACCTTTGAGAAGCCGGCAACCGAAGCGATCTCTTCGTTGACCTTGGGGTTGTACTTCATCGTGCAGGAACCGAGCGGGTAAAAGTTGGTCTCCCCGGAAAAATTCAGATGGGCCAGGCGCATAAAATGTTTCACCAGGTCCCGTTCGCTCACCTCAGGCAGGGGAGCGGGATCTTTCCGGAGCATCGGTGGGGGGATCATCCTCTCCAAGGGAACCGATGGAACATCCAACGTTGGAAGATTGAACGCCCGGCGCCCGGGCCGATGAAGATCCGAAAGAAGCGGCTCCAGAAGGCGGCCGGGGGAATGCGGCGTCGACGGCGTCGGCAGCAGCGGCTCTTTCGTCACGGCGACCTCATCTCTCACCCCGCCCCTCCGGAATTCCGCTTCCATCCCTGCAGGGATGGAAGCGCTGTGCCGAAGGCACAGATGCCCTCGGCCGTTTTCCGAAAACTCAAAGAATCCACCCCCTCTGCCGAGGGCATACTCCGGAGGGGCGGGGTCACAGGGCGCTCCTCACGGCGGCGACGAACCGGTCAATCTCCTCCTTGGAACGGGCCTCCGTGATGCAGACCAGCCAGCCCTTGGCCAGGGCGGGATCCCATCGTTTCAGCGGGAATCCCCCGAGGAAGCCTTCCTTTAAGAGCCGCTGGTTTAGAAGTTCCGGATCGACCGGCATCTCCAGAGCGAATTCATTGAAGAAGGGGGCCTTAAATAAAGGCCGGACTCCGGGAATCCTCACCATCCGGTCGAAGCCGTAATGGGCCTTGAGCAGATTTTGAGCCGCGACTTCCCGGAAACCCTCCTTCCCGAGAGAAACCAGGTACACCGCAGCGGCCAGAGCCATCATCGCCTCGTTGGTGCAGATGTTGGAAGTGGCCTTGGCCCGCCGGATGTGCTGCTCCCGGGTCTGAAGGGTGAGGACAAATCCTCGACGGCCGTGGGCATCTCGGGTCATCCCGACGATCCGGCCGGGAATTTTTCGAATCAGCCCCCGGCGGCAGGCGAAAAGCCCCAGGTAAGGGCCTCCGTATTGAAGATCGGTTCCCAGGGGTTGGCCTTCCCCGACGACGATGTCGGCCCCGTAGGAGCCGGGGGATTTAAGGATTCCCAGCGAGATCGGATTGATGGAGGCAATGAACAGGGCCCCCCGCTGATGAGCCAGCTCGCTTAACCCCTCGGCCGGTTCCAGGCAGCCGAAGGCGTTCGGGATCTGGACAACCACGGCGGCCGTCTGCGAATCGACCTGTTTTTGCGCAGCAGCCAAGTCGATGATTCCATCCTTGACAGGAAGCGCTTCGATCTTGACCGGGGCCTGTTTTAAATAGGTGGCGAGGGTCTGCCGATATTCCGGATGGAGGCCTCCCGCAACGAGCAGCTTCCCCCGCCCTGTTTCCCGAAGGGCGACCCCACACGCTTCTGCCAGCGCCGAAGCTCCTTCATAGAGAGAAGCATTGGCCGCCTCCATCCCGGTCACATCGCACAGGAGCGACTGGAACTCGTACATCGCCTGCAGGGTTCCCTGGGAAGCCTCCGGTTGATAGGGGGTGTAAGCGGTGAGGAATTCTCCTCGGGAGGTGATGTACCGAACCACAGCGGGAATGAAATGGTCGTACGCCCCCGCCCCCAAGAAACAGAGGTGGGAACGAGTGTTTACATTTTCAGCGGCCAGGTCGGCGTTTAGACGAAGAAGTTCCGGCTCCGATAAGCCGGGCGGAATTTTAAGGTCGGCCCGGGGAATTGCCCGGGGAATCCCCTCCAGCAGCGCCTCGAAAGAAGCGGCGCCGATCTTTCGGAGCATCACCTTCCGGTCATCCGCCGTCAGGGGAACGAAGTTCACCCCGCCCCTCCGGAGTTGCGGCTCCGCCCCTGCAGGGGCGGAGCCGCAGTGCCGAAGGCGCCGATGCCCTCGGCTGTTCCTCGTTTAACGACACCATAAGAATCCAACTTGTCACCTATGCCGAGGGCATCACTCCGGAGGGGCGGGGTCAATGCTTCTCTTCTCCCTTGACCCACTGATCGTACTGTTCACGGGTCAGGAGGTTGATCAGATCTTTCCCGTCCACCCCATCCAACAGGAAGATCCATCCCTCCTCATAAGGAGAGCGGTTGATCGCTCCGGGATCCTTGACGAGACCATCGTTCACCTTGGAAATCGTTCCGGAAACCGGGCTGTAGATCGAGAAGGCGGCCTTGACCGACTCCACCACCGCCACCTCCTCCCCCTGCCGGACGGCCCGGCCGACCTTGGGCAGTTCCACGAAGACAACGTCCGAGATCTCCTCCTGCGCGTGCTCAGTGATTCCAACCGTCCCCGTCTTCGCGTCCAGGCGCAGCCATTCGTGAGTCTTGCTGAATCTCAACTGATTTAATTCTGTCATGCGAGGAATCCTCTGAATTTAATTTTTACGGCGATAAAACGGAAGCCGAACCACCTCGGCCGGGACCGGGCGGTCATGGATCTGAATCGAGATGGAAGTTCCGGGATTGGAGAGGGTGGGCGGCACGTACCCCATCCCGATGGCCCGGGCGGCCGTGCCCGGCCCGGAAGCGCCGGCCGGCAGGAAGGTCCCGCTGGTCACCCGGCCGACTTCCCGCCCGCCCGACAAAATCGGATAACCGTGGCGGGGAATCCCATTCCCTTTAAGGAGAAACCCGACAAGACACCTGGAAACTCCCTCACGCTTCTGCCGCTCCAAAACTTCCCGACCTACAAAAGGCCCCTTCCCCCACGCCACCGTCCAGTCCAATCCGGCCTCCAACGGAGTGATCGTCTCATCCAGATCGGACCCCCCCAGCGGCAGCCCCGCTTCCAGCCGCAGCGTGTCCCGGGCCCCTAAACCGACCGGCTGGATCGAATCGGACTTGCCCTCCTCGAGCACCCGGTTCCAGACGAGGATTAAATCCTGGGTTCCGACAAAAAGTTCAAAACCGTCCTCGCCGGTATAGCCGGTCCGGGCCAACAAAACTTTCCGGCCGGCGATCTGGCCGGCCCGGATGCTGTACCGGGGGGCCTGAGCCGGCGTCAGATGGGCCAGCCGCTCGACGAGCCGGACTCCCTTCGGGCCTTGAACCGCCAAGGTGCCGACCTGATCCCGGAGATCCTGGATCGAAACCGAAGAACTGAAATGACCCTTCAGCCAGCTCAACACCTTTTCTCCGTTGGCGGCATTGACCACGAGCCGGAACCGGTCCGGCTCCGGGCGGTAAAAAATCATCTCGTCTAAAATCCCCCCTTGAGGGTTCAGCATCGGGGTATAGACGGCCCGGCCCGGCTCCAAACGGGTCAGGTCCTGGGTGACCAGCGGCTGCAGTTGGGACTGGGCTTCCGGCCCGGAAACCTCCAGGTGCCCTAAATGGGAAACATCAAACAGCCCCGCACTCGTCCGGACCGCTCTGTGCTCATCGAGGATCGAGCTGTAGAAAAGAGGCAGTTCCCATCCCCCAAACGGCCCGAACTTGGCATGGAGCGCGGCCTGGTCCGGATAGAGGGCTGTTCGCTTCACCCCGCCCCTCCGGAGTTCTGCTTCCATCCCCGCAGGGATGGAAGCGCTGTGCCGAAGGCACAGGTGCCCTCGGCTGTCTCCCAGTCCAATCGGCCACTCTTTCTGTAAAGCACGTGTCACGTCTTCTTGGATCTTAAAGAACTCACCCTCTCTGCCGAGGGCACACTCCGGAGGGGCGGGGTCAAGGAATCGGTGACGGTATCGCTAGACACTCTTTGATTGTCGGTAAAATTTCTGAACGAGGGAAACCACCTGATCCGGACGATCCGCCGGCAGGAACAGTTCCATGTCTTCGGAGGTGATGGTGTCCGCCTTAACGGCCGTCGCCCGAAGCCAGCGGATGAACCCTTTCCAATAGGCGGATCCATAAAGGACGCAGGGAAAGGGCCTCACCCGCTTGGTCTGAATCAAGGTGACCACCTCGGAAAGCTCGTCGAGCGTCCCGTACCCGCCCGGGAAAAAGACAAAGGCCTTGGAGTATTTCAGGAACATGACCTTCCGGCAGAAGAAGTAGCGGAACTCCAGCAGTTTGTTGACGTAACGGTTCGCTTTCTGCTCGGAAGGGATCAGGATGTTCAAGCCCACCGACTCACCGCCGGCCGACTTCGCCCCTTTGTTGGCTCCCTCCATGATCCCGGGCCCGGCTCCGGTGATGACGGCGTAGCCGGCCCGAACCAGGGCCGCAGCCGTTTGCTCGGCTTGACGGTAATAGGGAGAGCTCCGTTTGGCCCGGGAAGAACCGAAGATGGAGACGGCGGGACCGACCTTCGACAGGGCATCGAACCCATCCACGAACTCGCTCATAATCCGGAAGATCCGCCAGGGATCTTCCCAGGTCAGATCCCGTTCGATGAAGTTATTTTTTGGCATAGAAACAGACATTATACCAGAGTCATTCCGCCAGGAGAGCCCGGATCTGCTCCTCAAACACCTTTTTATCCTGGTAGCCGACGTACCGACCGGCGATCCGCCCCTCTTTGTCGATGAGGAAGGTCGTGGGAATCCCACGGATTCCGCCGAAGGCTTCTTCCTCTTTGCCGGAAGCGATCCCGATGGGGTACGAAATTCCGTTGGACTGGACGAAGGATTTGACCACGTCGGCCTTCTCTCCGACCGAGAGGCCGATCACCTGGAGCCCCTTTCCTTTATAGGCGGCGTGCAGCTCCTTGAAGTGGGGCAGCTCCGCCCGGCACGGAGGGCACCAGGTCGCCCAGAAATCCAGCAGGACCACCTTCTCCCGGAAGGTGGAAAGCTGGAGGGACTTCCCGCTTAAATCGGTCACCTGGAAATCCGGCGCCGGTTTTCGCTGGGGCGTTGCCTCGGCCAGCCCGAGAGAGAACAGCGAGAGAATGATGATGCCCAGCCAAATTTTTTTCACGGGTGATCTCCTTTCTTAAATTGCTCCTTCTCCGTCGACCCTTCCATCCCCAAGGTGGAGGAAAGCCCCTGCATGGCGATCTGGGTCACGGCGTCAAAAAAATTGGTCCCGACAAACTCCTGGTGCCGGACCGCTTCGTAGCCGGCCTTCTCCGACTCGAACTCCGTCTCCTGAAGCTTCGCGTAGGCCGCCATCCCATGATCCCGGTACTGGGTCGCAAGCAGAAACATGCTGTGGTTGAGCACGTGGAACCCGGAGAGGGTGACAAACTGGAATTTGTACCCCATCTTCCCCAGCTCCTGCTGGAACTTGGCAATCACCTCTTCCTTCAAGTTCCCTTTCCAGTTGAAGGAGGGGGAACAGTTGTAGGCCAACAGCTTCCCCGGGAATTTTTCGTGGACCGCGTCGGAAAATTCCTTGGCCTGCCCCAGGTCCGGCTTGGAGGTCTCGAACCAGAGCAGATCCGCGTAGGGAGCGTAGGCGATCGACCGGGCAATCGCCTGCTTCAATCCGGGCTGGACCTGGTAAAACCCCTCGTGGGTCCTGGACCGGCTGGTGATGAACGGCTGGTCGACCGGGTCGATGTCGCTGGTCAAGAGGGAGGCGCTGTCGGCGTCGGTTCGGGCGATCAGGATCGTATCGACGCTGGCCACATCGGCGGAGAGCCGGGCGGCGACCAGCTTGGCGATAAATTCCCGGGTCGGAACGAGCACCTTGCCGCCCAAGTGCCCGCACTTCTTCACCGAAGCCAGCTGGTCCTCGAAATGGACCCCGGCGGCTCCCTCCTCAATCATGTATTTCATGATCTCAAAGGCGTTCAAAGGGCCTCCGAACCCGGCCTCGGCGTCCGCCACCAAGGGGGCCAGCCAGTAGGTGCCCCGGTCCCCTTTCAAATGATGGATCTGATCGGCCCGGAGCAGGGCGTTGTTGATCCGCTTGATCAGGAACGGGACGCTGTCGGAGGGATAAAGACTCTGGTCCGGGTACATCTTAAGGGAATTGTTCATGTCGGCGGCCACCTGCCAGCCGCTCACATAGACCGCCTTCAATCCGGCCTTCACCTGCTGGATCGCCTGATTGCCGGTGACGGCGCTGAGCACATGGATGTACGGCTCCTCGTTCAAGATCCTCCAGAGCCGGCCGGCTCCCTGCTTGCCCAGCGTGTATTCCCGATAAAAGGTTCCTTTCAGAGAGTAGACATCCTCCGGCCTGTACGGCCGGCGAACCCCTTTCCATCGGGGCGACTTCCAGTCTTGCGTCACTTGTGCGACGAACTGGTTTTTTTCCATTAGTCGATCACCTCGTAGGCCACCAGTGTGAGAAAATCGGGACACTCTTTGCTCACCATCATCTCCTCAAAGATCCTCGCCGCCGGATCCAGCGCCGGCAGCGGGACACCCATCTTCCGGATCCCCTCCACCTCCTGACGCATCATTCGGCTCACCTCTTCCCGGGTCACCGGGGTTCCGCCGGACAACTTCGCCTGGTGCCGGATCCACTGCCAGACCTGGGACCGGGAAATCTCGGCGGTGGCCGCGTCCTCCATCAGATAGTTCAAGGGAACGCACCCGATTCCCCTCAGCCAAGACTCCAAGTACCGGACCCCGACGTTGATGTTGATCCGCAGGCCGGCCTCCGTGATCGTCCCCTGCGGCACCGCCAGCAGATCCTTCGGCTCCGTCCGGACCTCTTCCCTTTTCACGTGAAGTTGGTTGTCCCCGGCCGGCTTAAAAATCTCCATCGCCACCGGCACCAGCCCCGGATGGGCCACCCAGGTCCCGTCGTGCCCAGCCGCGACTTCCCGCCTTTTATCCTGCCGGACCTTTTCCAAGGCCGCCTCGTTGGCGGCCGGGTCCGACTTGATCGGAATCTGGGCCGCCATCCCTCCCATCGCGTGGATCCCCCGCCGGTGGCAGGTTTTGATCAACAGGTCGACGTAGGCCTTCAGGAACGGCTTGTCCATCGTCACCTGCGCCCGGTCCGGAAAAAGAAATTGGGGATGGTTCCTGAATTTCTTGATCACGCTGAAGATGTAGTCCCACCGGCCGCAGTTTAATCCGGCCGAGTGCTCCTTGAGCTCATACAGGATCTCATCCATCTCAAAGGCGGCGAGGATCGTTTCGATTAAAACCGTGGCACGGATCGTCCCCCGGAGAATTCCAAACCGATCCTGGGCGAAGTTGAACACGTCGTTCCAGAGCCGGGCCTCCAGATGGCTCTCCATCTTGGGCAGATAAAAGTAAGGACCGGTCCCGTTCTGGATCAGGGCCTTGGCGTTGTGAAAGAAGAAAAGCCCGAAGTCAAAGAGAGAACCGGAGAGAACCTTCCCGTCGACCCGGACATGTTTCTCCGGCAGGTGCCAGCCCCGGGGCCGGACCATCAGGGTGGCGGTCTTTTCATTGAGCTGGTAGCGTTTCCCTTCCGGGCTGATGAAGGTGATCGTCCGGTTGACGGCATCCTTTAAGTTAAACTGCCCCTGGAGATTGTTGGCCCAGGTGGGGGTGTGGGAATCCTCGAAGTCAGCCATGAAGACGTCGGCGCCGGAATTGAGGGCGTTCACGATCATCTTCCGGTCCACCGGCCCGGTGATCTCTACCCTGCGGGTCAGAAGGTCTTTCGGGATCGGAGCCACGGTCCAGTTGGATTCCCGGATCGATTTCGTCTCCGGAAGGAAGTTTGGAAATTTCCCGGCGTCCAGGTCTCGCTGTCTCTGCCGCCGCCGCTCTAAGAGCTCCAGCCGCCGGCCGTCAAACTTCCTGGCAAGCTCGGCGACGAATTGGACTGCCTCGGGAGTAAGGATCCGCTCCTGCTCCGAAGTCACGGCTCCGATGAGCTCAACGCCGGGAACATTCACCGTGGCAGCCATTTTATCTCCTGGCCCCTATTATAACTGGACTTTTGCAAAATCACTTCTCTCTGACGTATGATAGGCATAACCTTTCCCTCAATTGAGGCATTGGAGGTGGCTCCCCCAACACGAAAGGGGAGCTTTATGC
>JACQCH010000060.1 GCA_016201735.1 Candidatus Omnitrophota bacterium | reverse complement strand
GCTGTACAACTGGCTGAAACAAGTCTTGGTTTTCATGGCAACCAAGACCCTAGCCCCCTCACCCCAAACGTGTCAAGTTCTCAAAGAACTTTTACCGTCGACAAAAGGCTAAAATCTACCCACACCAAACGGAGAAGACCCGTTTTTGTTGTAGAGGAGCATGTGTTGACCGACGCTGCGCACGTCGGGACGGAAAATCTCCATATCGAGGAACACGCATTTTTTAGCGGAAAGCCCTTTCTGCAACAGCAGTATTTTCCCATCGTAAAACCCGACAATCTTCCACTTGAGGTAGCGTGATAGAAAAAGCGCGCAGAGGAACCCGTCGCTATCTGGGCTTAACACCGCTTGTTGTCCTTCGGTGAGGATCCAGGGGTGCTGTTGTGTAATTCGGCCGTAGTCAACCGGGTCTGTCGTGAGAGAAATATCTCTTCTGCCAGGTGCCATAGTGGGGTAAGTATAACTCAAAAAGGAGGACCCAGAAAAGTTTGTTTGAGCTAACCGAGCACCTCATTGGCTTCCTGGGTTTTCAGGCAGTCTCTGAATCCTTCGACGAGTTTTATGACCTCGGAAGACTTCGTAGTAAGAACCTTATTTTCGGCCATTGACTAGCGGCTCGGATTTAACGTCTGGTTCATGCACCCCACTCTTTATCCTCTGCCTCGCCTTATCCCAAGCCCTCTGGTCATCTGTAGGAGGAGTCCCTTGCACCAGCCAGTTATACTTCTCCCTGAGCAGTCTGACGTTGTGATGGAACTCGTCGCTATTCATAAAATCTCTGAAGCTCTCATGGAGTGATCTGGCATCGTGCTTTAACACGGTGAACGCTTTAGCAGCGAACACATGATCCCCGGCTCTCTTTTCTGGCTCCATAAACACATTGAACATAGTTACCGTGCCTGAGAGAAGGGTAATCCACGCCACCCAATTCGGCGAACCAGAAAAAGTGATGGAACCAATGAGTAACAGGAGAGTTCCCCCAACGGTAGTAACTGCGGGAATTGCTTTACACCAAAACGCCTTACAGGATAGAGAACGTGCCACCTGATGGTGGGCTTCAGCCGTGTACTTGGAATCCCCCTCTATCCGCTTACACTCGTTGATTAAGTTCTCGATCTTGCTATCGTCCACAACAAAGACTCCAAAGAAGGTTCCGATTCTGAGGGGAACGGCGTTCCGAATGATCTGCCCCATTCACGGATGGCGGCGGTGTCAGCCATAGCCAAAATCTTGACGCAAGCCGAAGCCAACTGGTTAAACAACACTGCCAGTTCCGCTTTCCTAAGAGAAGACATATACCTATCAGCGGGAGGGGAATTGCTCCCGGGTATTTTCACCAATTTCGAGATGCCATCGGCAGCGCAGCCGAAGAAGTAGTAAACCAAGCGTGGATACGAAATTAGTTCTCCTCCCTGTTTCAAATGGCTCACAACGGTTGAAATGATGGGGGTAGCCATCGCTTCAAGATGGTAGGACTTCATGTCCGAGAAAAGATTCCGTTTGGCTGACTTCAGTATCTTGATCGTTGGGATAAGCCATTTGTCAGTTCGTGTGTTTTCATTCGAGACGTAATCCGCATCGTAGTCGTAATCCGCTATGACCCATCTACCCTTTTGAGGAATCCAATAGCCCCTCCCTTTTGGCAACGTGGGAGTTCCATCAGAAGCATGACCGACTTGATCTCGGTAGGCGGGAACCAGTTCAACCCGTATGCCGTCTGAATATTCCATCACAATAGCGGGACTGTCCGTCTCTGGCTCCATGCGTTCGTAGGTTTCGTTCTTCGAAACAACATCTTCAACTTTGTCGAGGGCTGCCTTTGGACTAATCCCACGATCGGGTTCAACCCACTGAAAGAAGTCTCCGAGGATCACCAAAATATCAATGTCGAACCTGTCTCGGCTCGGGCGGGGCTGGATTCTGGTCTTGCGATGGAGAGAACCGATCAGCTTCGTCTCAATACTTGGGTCATACGACTCGATCCACTCTCTGATGGCGTTATGGTGAGTCGTTACTTTATCTTGGAAGGTTTGGTTTAATTCAAGTCTCGACCGAAATTCTTCAAACGCTTCTGAAACCGTAAGTGCCATAACTGTTTTACCTAAGCTGGTTATCCGTTACTGACTGCCGGTGAGAGCAGAGAGACGGAGGGTTTCACTTATTTTACCAGCAGTTTCCAATGACCTCAAAACATTCCTCGCAATTTCCATGTCAGAGCAGGAGGAGAGGCCAGACCAACAGTTATCTCCATGGGACGCATCCATTTCAGCATTTATTTCCATTCAACGGGGCAATAGTTTGTCACGTCGGCCTTGCTGGCTGGAGCCAGCCCGCCCCTGACAGGACCCCGGAAGTAGATCGAAAAAAGATGGGGGATGAGGCCGGTTCTTACGTTTCATACAGTGTAAGGAAAAGGAGGGAATCGAATGAATAATCCATCGGATGAGAAATTGAATGAGATGTTGCGGCAGGCGTACCCCTCGGTGGAGGTGTCGCCGGATTTCACCCTGCGGCTTTGGCGCAGGTTGATGAAGACGGCCCGGCCTCCCTGGATGATCCCGGTTCCGGTCGCCGCGTTGGCGGTGGGGGTGGGGCTGCTGGCCGGGATCTGGAGCTGGTCGTCTGGGGTGCCGGAACATCGGAGCTTGATGGCCGGCTTGAGCCGGGTGGAGCGGATGGATTTGTTTGGAAACGCCCCGTTGGATTCGGTCGCGGGGAGTTTTCTGACTCTGACAAGGGAAGGAGAAGGGGCATGAAGCGGATCGTGACGGGTTCAATCGTGATCGCGGCGATCGCGGGAGTCGCCTATCTGGCCACGTTGGGCTGTTGTCAGCTCTTGGGGGTCCACGGGACCGGCCGTTCGTTGATCCGACAGCTTAAACTGACCCCGGCCCAAGCCCAAGCGGTCGCGGTCCTCGAGAAGGATTTCCTCGCTCAGAAGGAAATCTCCTGCCAAACCCTCTGCTCGAAACGGGCGCAGATGATTCAGCTCCTCAAGCAGCCGGTGCCCGATCCGGCGGTTTTAGGGATTCTGACGGAGGAGATCGGAAGGGAACAGGGACTTCTTGAGAAAGCGACGCTGGAACATCTGATTGCCGTCGGCCGGCATCTGGAGCCAGCCCAGCGCCAGAAGCTGACCGATTTGATGATGGAGCAGCTGCGGTCCGCCTGCCGGATGACCGCCTGCGGGGTGACCCCGGGCTGCGCTGTTACAGGGCGCGGGGAAAGGGCTGCCCATGAGTAGATGGGTGCCCGTTCGTCCTGAGCCGGCCGTCGTGCTTCGACAAGCTCAGCACGAACGGCCGAGTCGAAGGATGAACGGTGCGTTGAAGGACAGATCAAGTTTGTTCCCCGTGGTTTGTCTTTCTCTACTCGCTGTGGGGCATTCTTTATTCATTCCATTTGTGTTCGCGGCGGATGGAACCCCCGCGCTGTCCCTGCCGTCCCTCTTAGAGGAGCTGCGCCGGGTCAATCCGGACTTGATCGCCGCGCGCAAGCGCTGGGAAGCGGTCCAGGCGAAGATCCCGATGGCCAGGGGACTTCCGGCTCCGAAGATCGGCGTGGAATGGGAGGAGATCCCCCGCGGGACGCTCAAGCTGAACAAAGCGACAATCATGTACCAACTCATTCAGTCCTTGCCGTTTCCGGGGAAGCTCTCGCTGCGTCATCAGGTGGCGGTTAAGGAAGCGCAGGTGGCCGCGATGGGATTAAGGAAGACGGAATGGGACGTCACGGGCATGCTTAAAAACGTCTATTACGACCTGTTTCTCATCGATCAGGAGCTGGAGATCCAGCGGGAACAGACGGTCTGGTTAGCTCAGGCCGTTTCCATCGCTCAGGCCCGATACGCGACCGGCGCCGCTTCGCAGGCGGAGCTTCTTCGGGCCCAAGCCGAGGAGATGGAGGCCTCGAATCAGGTCACCGTCCTGACTTACCGGCGCCAAGCCCTGACTGCCCATCTGAACCATCTGTTGAATCGCCCGGCCCATGCTCCGGCGGGAAAGCCGGGAGCCATTTCGTTGATGGCGGTCCCCTCCACTCCGGACGAGCTGTTCGCTCAGGCGAAGGAGGTTCAGCCGGAGTTGCTGGCTTTTAAATTTTCCGCGGAGCGGGCGGAAGCGGCCTGGCGGCTCTCGAAGAGAGAGCTTCTGCCGGATTTGGAGACGATGGTGGAATTGAGGGATCCGGCAATGGGCCCGGTCGGGCCGTGGGATTTGTCGCTGGCCCTGGTGCTTCCGTTCTGGTTCTGGACGAAGCAGAAATACGGGGTGAAAGCCGCCTTGTACGACAAGGAGTCCACCCAGGCGGCGTATGAGGGGGTTCAGAACGAAGTGGCCCGGCGGATCCACGAGCATTGGAACGAGGCCAAGGCAACTTACGAGACTGCCCGGCTTTGCCGGGAGGGTTTGATTCCTCTCGCGAAGCAGGCGGTCAATTCTTCCCTCGCCGCTTACCAGGGGGGGCGGGGATCTTTTATGGAACTGCTCGATTCCTTGCGGGCATTGAGCGAGCGGGAGCGGACTTATGTCCAGCACCTCGTTGCTCTGGAGCAGCGGATGGTGATGCTGGAGCAGGCGGTCGGCATCCCTTTGCGGGAGGAACACGGAACCGGTCACCCTTCGACAAGCTCAGGGTGACCGGTCATGGTGAGCTTGTCGAACCATGACCGGAGGGCGTTCAATGAAAGTTAGTCGATTTTGGCTGGCGGCAATTATGGGAATCGCTATCGTTGGTTTTGGAGTTATTGTCCTGCGCACCGTTCAACACCGAGGCCCGGCGGCCCATCCTCATTCCGGGAAGGGAATCTACCACTGTCCGATGCATCCGACCTACACCTCCGATCGGCCCGGCGATTGCCCGATCTGCAGCATGAAACTGGTGAAGCGTGACACCGAACCAGCGGAATCTGCGTCCATGGCGAAAGAAAAGAGGATTCTCTACTGGACCGATCCCATGATGCCCGGCTACAAATCGGACAAGCCGGGGAAATCTCCCATGGGGATGGATCTGATCCCCGTGTATGAGGAAGAGGTCTCCTCCCCCCCAGGCGGAGAGAGTTCCTCTCCACCTGGGTATTCGTCGATCCGGGTGACCCCGCAGAAACAACAGTTGATCGGTGTCAAGACCGTTACCGCAGAACGGCGAAGAATGGTCAAGACCGTCCGAACCGTAGGCCGGGTTGCCTACGATCCTGAGTTGTACCAGGCGCAGGCCGAGTATTTGCAGGCGCTGAGGATGTCCCAGCGGGCCGACGGTTTAAAGGAAGCGGCCCGAATGCGGCTTCGGCTTTTGGGCCTGAATGAGCAATTCATCGACCGGATGTCGGAATGGGACGGAGCGGACAAGCGCCTTTTGTTGGCCGACCCGGAGGGGGGGCTGTGGCTTTACGCTCCCATCTATGAGTTTGAACTGCCGCTCGTCAAGGTGGGCCAGACGGTTCGGATCGAGAGTCCCGCCCTTGCCGGAAGAGTCTTGTTGGGGACCATTCAATCGATCGACTCGGTTTTGGATCCGGCGACCCGCTCTGCCAGGGTGAGGGCCCTCTTTTCCGATCCGGAGAAGGTTTTAAAGCCGGAGATGTATGTCGACGCCTCGATCCAGGTGGACCTGGGGGAGGTGTTGAGCGTCCCCGTGGAAGCGGTTCTGGACACCGGCTCCCGAAGGATTATTTTTGTCGACAAAGGGGAGGGGATCTTCGATCCCCGCGACGTGACGGGAGGGGCTAAGTCGGAGGGGTTCTATGAGATCAAGGAAGGGGTCGTCGAGGGAGAGCGGGTCGTCGTCAACGGAAACTTCCTCATCGATTCGGAAAGCCGTCTGAAGGCCGCACTGGAGGGCATGAGTTCCTCTGAAGAGGCACACGCCGGACACCAACAACATGCTCATTGAGAAGGTCATTGAGTTTTCCGCCCGGAATAAGTTTCTGATCCTGACGCTGGTGATCGCCGCGGTGGCGGCGGCGGTCTGGTCGGTCCGGAACGTCCCGCTGGATGCGATCCCGGATCTGTCCGATACCCAGGTGATCATCTACTCCCGCTGGGACCGGAGCCCCGACATCATCGAGGATCAGGTCACTTACCCGATCGTCAGCGCCATGCTGGGGGCTCCCCAGGTCAAGGCGATCCGGGGCTTTTCCGATTTCGGGTTCTCCTATGTCTACGTGATCTTCAAGGATGGGACCGACATCTACTGGGCCAGATCCCGCACCCTCGAGTACTTGAGCAAGATCATCCCCCGCCTGCCCGAAGGGGTGAAGACGGAATTAGGGCCGGATGCCACAGGGGTGGGGTGGGTCTTCCAATACGCCCTCGTCGACGAAAGCGGCCAGCACGATCTCCAGGAACTCCGCTCCTTCCAGGATTGGGTCCTGCGCTATCACCTTCAGAGCGTGCCCGGCGTGGCGGAAGTGGCTTCCCTCGGAGGATTCGTCAAGCAGTACCAGGTCGCGGTCGATCCGAACCGGCTGCTGGCCTACAACATTCCGCTCTCCAAGGTGGTGGAAGCGGTCCGGAAAGGGAACGAAGAGGTGGGGGGGCGCCTCCTGGAGTTTTCCGGGGCGGAATACATGGTTCGGGGCCGGGGGTACGCGAAATCGGTGGAGGATCTGGAGAAGATCGTCATCGGGGTGGATAAATCGGGCACCCCGATTCTGGTGAGCCACGTGGGAACCGTCTCGATCGGGCCGGAGATCCGCCGAGGTCTGGCCGACCTGGATGGGCAGGGGGATGTGGTCACCGGCACCGTGATCATGCGGACCGGAGAGAACGCCTTGAACGTGATCGACCGGGTCAAGGCGAGGATTAAAGAGATTGAGCCGTCCCTGCCGGCCGGCGTCAAGGTCCGGGTGACCTACGACCGGTCGGAGCTGATTCTCCGGGCCATCGACACGTTGAAGCATCAGTTGGTCGAGGAGATGATCATCGTGAGCATGGTCATCTTCCTGTTTCTCTGGCATTTTCCTTCCGCGATCATTCCGATCGTCACCATTCCGATCGCCGTGCTGCTGGCCTTCATCCCGTTCTACGGGATGAAGCTGACCTCGAACATCATGTCCTTGTCCGGCATCGCCATCTCGATCGGCGTCTTAGTGGATGGGGCGATCGTCGAGGTGGAAAACGCCTACAAACGGCTGGAGCAATGGAACCAGGGGGGCCGCCAGGGGGATTACCACGCGGTCCGGCTTCAGGCGCTCAAAGAGGTGGGGCCGTCGGTCTTTTTTTCACTCCTGCTGATCGCCGTCTCCTTCCTGCCGATCTTCACCCTGGTGGACCAGGAGGGGCGCCTTTTCCGGCCGCTGGCCTGGGCCAAGAACCTGGCGATGGGGATCGCGGCGGTCCTGGCGGTGACGCTGGACCCGGCGATGCGGATGATGTTCACCCGGATGGAGCCAATCCGGCTTAAGATTCCGTTCATCCCGAGCAAGGTCGAGGGATGGGTTTCCAAACTGGCCACAACGGTTGCCGTCGGCACCTATTACCCGGAGGAGAAGCATCCGATCAGCCGGATCCTGTTTCGGATCTATGAGCCGGCCTGCCGTTTTGTCTTAAGGCATCGGACGGCCACGGTTCTGACAGCCCTCTTTCTGGTGCTCTCCACGGTTCCCGTCTACCTGAAGCTGGGTTCCGAGTTCATGCCTCCTCTCTGGGAGGGGACGATCCTTTACATGCCGACCACCCTGCCGGGCATCTCCGTGACCCAAGCCCAACGGCTCCTCCAGACCCAGGACCGGATCTTAAAAAGTTTCCCGGAGGTGGAACGGGTTTTCGGCAAGGCGGGCCGGGTTGAAAGCTCGACCGATCCGGCTCCATTCTCCATGATGGAGACGGTCGTGATGTTGAAGCCGAAATCGGAGTGGAGAAAAAGGGTGACTCCGGAGAAGTTGACCGACGAAATGGACCAGGCCCTCAAGATTCCCGGGACCACCAACGCCTGGACGATGCCGATTAAGAACCGGACCGACATGTTGAGCACCGGGGTCCGCACGCCGATCGGGATCAAGATCTTGGGCTCGGATTTGAAGAAGATCGAGGAGATCGGGGTCCAACTGGAGTCGATCTTGAAGGATATCCCCGGGACCCGGAGCGTCTACGCGGAGCGGGCGGCGGGGGGCTACTTCCTGGATTTTGAACTCAAGCGGGAGGATCTGGCCCGGTATGGACTGTCGATCGCCGACGCCCAGATGATCATCACCTCGGCCATCGGCGGGGAGAACGTGACGACCACGATCGAGGGTCGGGAGCGGTATCCGGTGAATGTCCGGTACGCCCGGGAGCTCAGGGAGGATCCGGAGGAACTGGAGCGGGTGCTCGTTCCGACGCCGGCCGGCCAGCAGATCCCGCTGGCTCAATTGGCTCGGATCCGGCGGGTGTCCGGGCCGGCTATGATCCGGAATGAGAACGGCCTTTTAGCCGGCTATGTCTTTGTGGACATGACCGGGCGGGACCTCGGCGGCTACGTGAATGAAGCAAAACAGGTGGTTGCAAAGAAGCTGTCTCTCCCCACCGGTTATGTCCTTCTTTGGTCCGGCCAGTATGAAAATATGCTTCGGGTCAAGGAACGGCTGAAGGTCGTTCTCCCGCTGACCCTTTTCATCATCTGCCTTCTTCTGTACATGAACACCAAATCGGCGGTGAAGACCGGGATCGTCCTTCTCGCGGTTCCTTTCTCTCTAATCGGCGCGGTATGGCTTCTTTGGCTGCTGGGGTACAATATTTCCATCGCGGTCTGGGTCGGGATGATCGCCCTCATGGGCCTGGACGCGGAGACCGGCGTCTTCATGCTCCTGTTTCTGGATCTGGCCTACCAGGAGGCGGTCCGGAAGGGGCGGATGCGCACCGAGAGAGATCTCGAGGAGGCGATCGTCCATGGGGCGGTCAAAAGGGTCCGGCCGAAGCTGATGACGGTGATGGCGGCTTTCATGGGGCTTTTGCCGATCATGTGGTCGATGGGAACCGGGGCCGACATGATGAAGCGGATCGCCGCCCCGATGGTGGGGGGGTTGTTCACCTCCTTTATCCTGGAACTGCTGGTTTATCCGGCGATCTACTTCATCTGGAAGTGGAAGTTCGAAATGAAGGAAATGAAAACGGCCTGATGGAAACGATTCATCCGATCACGGTCCATTTTCCGGTCGCGCTGCTGATCACGGCTTTCTTCGTCGAGACGCTGGCACTGTTGGCAGGGAAGCCGAACTGGCACCGGGTCGCTTTGTGGACCCTAACCTTGGGGGCTCTGGCGGCGGCCGCCGCGGTCTGGACCGGCCGCCAGGCGATGGCCGCGGCGAAACATTCCTTTGAGATTTACCAGGTGATGGAACTGCATGAAAATCTGGGATACGTGGTGCTGTCGCTGGCGGTTCTGGTCGCCGGGTGGCGTTTGTGGGCCCGGGATCGCTTGAGTGTGAAATCCCGATGGATTGCCTGGGCCCTCTTAGGGAGCGCCTGCGGGATCATGGCCTTCAGCGCCCACTTGGGGGGCCGGTTGGTCTACGAGTTCGGGGTGGGGGGTGTGTACGGTCGTTCCGGCGGGATCGAAGTGAGGTGAGGCCCGAACTTACGGAGTGGAACGACGTAAGTTCGCTGGCCGAACCTCATCCCGAGCGCAGCGAGGGATCTCAGCCGAATTTCATCCCGAACCTGCGAAGCAGGTGAGGGATCTCGCAAGTATGATACGATAAAGAAAATTGGAGAGAGAATAAAATGAGGAAATGGATCGTTGCGGCGGGGATTGTCGGATTGGCTTTTTGTTCCGGATCCGCGGTTGCCCATGAGGAAGCAGGGGGAGACCAGACGGTGACGGGAGAGGTGGTGGATATGGCATGCTATCTGGGACACGGGGCGGCTGGGGCAGCCCATCGGGAGTGCGCTCAGAAATGCATTTCCTCCGGCCTTCCGGTCGGAATCAAATCGGCTGATCAACTGTATCTGGTCATCGGAAACGATCATCAGCCGGCGAACAAAACCCTCGCTCCTTACGCGGCAAAGACGGTTGTCGCCGAGGGGACGGTAACCGAGCAGAACGGCGTTCACCTGCTTGCGCTGAAGAAGGTGACGGTAAAGTGACGGTTTCAAATTTTCATGCGGAGCATTGCGCCGCCTGCGAACCGCCGAAGGCGAAGAGTTGGTGGCGGGATCAAGGAATTTGGGGCCTGGGCCTATTGGCGGCTGTCTTGATTCTCGGCCAGATTTGGGCCGCGGCGCGGCCAGCGGCTCAGGTCCTGTGGGGCTATCTCGCCAGGGCGGGGTGGGCGGTGGCCCTCGGGCTTCTGCTGGGTGGGGTGATCGAGCATTATGTCCCGAGAGAATACATCTCCCTCTGGCTGACCGGCCGGCACCGGCGGACGATCCTCTCCGCTGCCGGATTAGGGTTTCTGGCCAGTTCCTGCAGCCACGGGTGCCTCGCCTTGAGCATGGAGCTGTACCGGAAGGGGGCGTCGGTGCCGGCGGTAATCACCTTTCTGCTGGCCAGCCCCTGGGCGAGTTTCTCGCTGACCCTGCTGATCCTCAGTCTCATGGGGGGGGCGGGTCTTTTGATCGTGGTGTTGGCTCTTCTTGTGGCAACCGTGACCGGATTTGTTTTCCAGTATCTGGAGCGGAGGGGACTCCTGGAGCCCAATCCTCATACCGTCCAGGTGGCCGCCGATTTTTCTATCGGGAAGGATCTGAAAGAGCGGTTCCGTCAACGGTCATGGGATGTGGGGACGTTCATTAACGATCTGAAAGGAATCGCGCGCGGGGCCTGGGGGTTGGCCCAGATGGTGCTGTTCTGGGTCGCCTTGGGCTTTACCTTAAGCGCGGTGATGGGGACCACGATTCCGCACAGCTGGTGGCACCGGTTTGTGGGGCCGACGATCTTAGGTTTACTGACCACCTTAGGGATCGCGACGGCGGTGGAGGTCTGCTCGGAGGGGACCGCTCCTTTGGCGGTCGAACTGTACCGGCAGACCGGCGCGTTGGGGAATGCCTTTACGTTCCTGATGGCTGGGGTGGTGACCGACTTCACCGAGCTGTCGGTGGTCTGGACCAACTTGGGCAGGAAAACGGTTGGATGGCTGCTGGTGGTGACATTGCCCCAGGTGTTTCTCCTTGGGATGCTGATGAATTGGTTAGGGAGGTAAGATGCCGATCATTACCGTGGATCTGTTTGAGGGACGCAGCCGGGAGCAGAGGGAGGCCTTCACCCTAGTGTACTGTCCCATAAATAACTTTACAAGTAAAAGGATACCCGCTATGATCGATAGCCATGAGCAGAATCGCGGAACCCATTCTCCTGTCTGGCGAGGAACGTTTGACCTTGGATACCTGGGCGCGTGGGAGAAGTC
>JACQCH010000062.1 GCA_016201735.1 Candidatus Omnitrophota bacterium | reverse complement strand
TGACAAGAGAATAAGGGCGTTTCTCGATGGAGAAACCTGTTTTCCCAACTGTATATTTCAGGCGCATCCTTACCGTGCATATATCCCATTTACCCATAATAGGTTATCGTCTATCTGGCGGATCTAGTAGGATAGGCGTGACGGCCGGAACGATTACACGTCGAAGGCGGATTTGATGAGGCGGGTCCGGGCCGGCAGGCCGTCGGGACCAAGCAGGATGGAAACGACATCGAAGCGGACCGGGACCGATTCGAGGCGGCGCGACTGGAGATACCAGCTGGCCAGGCGGCCGAGCTGCCACCGCTTCTTGGAATTCACCGCCTCCTCGGGCCAACCGAACTTTAAGCCGGTCCGGGCCTTGATCTCCACAAAACAGAGAGTCTCTCCTTCCTTGGCCACCAGATCGATCTCGCCGAATTTCGTCCGAACATTGCGGCCCAGGATCCGGTAGCCGCTCTGCTCGAGGAGTTTCACGGCGGCGGCTTCCCCTTTTTTGCCGAGCTCGACCTTATTCATTCTTCCATCCAATTTAAAATCGAGATTTCTCCTCACGGAGCCTGTCCTGAGCGAAGTCGAAGGGTTCGTCGAAATGACACCGTTCTCCTCGGACGGGACGGAAGGAGAACCGGTGGAAATCGGTGGCGCCGATCTGACGCAGGGCCTCCAGATGCTGGGGCGTGCCGTATCCTTTGTGGCGGTGAAACCCGTAGTGGGGAAGTATCCGGTGCAGCCAGATCATCATCCGGTCCCGGATTACCTTGGCGACAATGGAAGCGCCGGCGATGGAGAGACTCTTGGCATCGCCGCCGACGATCGGAACGGTTTTCACGGAACATCCCCGCGGAACGAAGGAGCCGTCGACCAGGATCAGGGCCGGCAGAATGGGCAGCCGGTTCACCGCCCGGCGCATCGCGAGGAGCGAGGCGTTGTGGATCCCGATCCGGTCGATCTCCTCGGCGCCGGCAAACCCGATCCCGATGTCGGCGCGGGGGAGGAGCCCTCGGTAGGCGGTCTCACGTGCGGCAGGGGAGAGCCGTTTGGAATCATCAATGGGAACATCGAGTGAGGTTTCGTGCAGGATCAGGGCGCAGGCGACGACCGGCCCGGCCAGCGGGCCGCGCCCCACTTCATCCACTCCGGCGATCAGCCCGGAGCGGAGGTTATGTCGGCGTTGAAGCCTCCGATCGAACTGGAGGAGCTGCTGGAGTCGAGGGCTCAGCCGTTTCGCCGAAGCGCTCTTCAATCCGGGACCCTTTCCCTATCTTCTTCCGGAGATAATACAGCTTGGCTCGGCGAACGGAGCCCCGTTTGACCACCAGGATCTTCTCGATGAAAGGGGAATGAAGCATGAACAGCCGCTCCACCCCTTCCCCGTAGCTGATCCGCCGGACGGTAAAGGTTTCACTTAATCCGCCCCCTTTGCGGGCGATCACGACCCCTTCAAAAGGCTGAATTCGGGTCTTCTCCTCTTCCAGAATCCGGACAAAAACCCGGACCGTGTCGCCCACCCTGAAGGGGGGGCGGTCCGTTTTTAACTGAGCTTGTTCAATCGCTCGAATTCGAGGATTCATCGTTTAAATCCGGTCGTTGAGAAAATGTTCGGCGCAGGGCGTTCAACCGGCGCCACTTCCCGATCCGCACATGATCCCCAGAACGCAAAATCTCCGGCACTCGCATCCCACGGATTTCGACGGGCCGGGTGAACTGGGGATACTCCAATAAATTGTCGCGAAAGGATTCTTCCTTGGGCGACCGCTCATCCCCCACAGCGCCGGGCAGTAGCCGCACCACGGAATCGACCAAAACCATAGCAGGAAGTTCCCCGCAGGTCAAGACATAATCGCCGATCGAGATTTCCTCATCGGCAAGACCGGCCCGAACCCGGTCATCCACTCCTTCGTAATGCCCGCACAAAAGGATCAGCCATGGCTTCTTCGCCAACCGTTCCACCTCGGGCTGGGTCAGCCGCTTTCCCGACGGAGACAACAGGACGACGTGCGGCTTCCCTACCTCCTGCTTGCGCAGATCGTCCGCGGCGTCAAAGAACGGATCCGGCCGCATCACCATCCCTGGACCTCCCCCGTAGGGGCGGTCGTCCACCTTCTTGTGCTTGTCGCGGGACCAATCCCTGAGATCATGCACCTCCACCCGGACCAAGCCCTTGGCGATCGCCCGCTTGACAATGGAGGCCCCCAGCACCGGGGGGAACATTTCAGGAAATAGGGTGAGAACGTCAACCCGCAATGACGGTTGCCTTCTTTAAGAGCTGCTTCACCGTCGGAGAGGGGGACGCCCCCTTCCCCATCCAGAACTTGGCCCGCTCCAGATTCACCTTGAGAAGCGGCGGCTGTTTGGAGGGATCGTAATACCCCAGCTCCTCGATCGCCTTGCCGTTCCGGGCCCGCTGTTTATCAATGACAACGATCCGCTGATGAGGACGCTTCTTCGTCCCCAGGCGCTTTAACCGAATCATCACTTCCGACATAAATCTCCTCCTATTCCGCTTTCTCGCGCCGGATCTCGGCGCCGAGTCTGGTCAATTTCTCATCGATCCGATCGTACCCCCGGTCCAGATGATAGATCCGGGAAACCTCGCTGGTTCCCTTAGCGGCGAGACTGGCCAGAACCAGCGCCGCGGAAGCCCGAAGATCGGAGGCCATCACCGGCGCACCCATCAGGCGCGGCAGTCCCTGGACAATGGCCGTCGCCCCTTCCAGCTTGATCCGGGCTCCCATCCGACCCAGCTCCGCCACGTGCATGAACCGGTCCGGGTAAATCTTCTCGGTGATCACGCTGATCCCCGGGGTCTGGGACATCAGGGCCATCATCTGGGCCTGCATGTCTGTCGGGAAACCGGGATAAGGAAGGGTAGTCACATCCACGGGCCGGAGCCGGCGCTTCGGCCTGATCAACATCGACCCATCCTTGGCCGACACCTCCACCCCGACTTCCCGGAGCTTGTCGATCACCGCCCCCAGATGCTCGGGACGGGCCCCGTTCACCCGAAGCTCACAGCCGTTCACCGCGGCGGCGATAAGGAACGTTCCGGCCTCGATCCGGTCCGGGATCACCCGATGGGTGAAACCGTTCAAGCGCCGCACCCCTTCCACCGAGATGACTGGCGTCCCGTGCCCCTGGATCTTGGCTCCCATCTTGAGCAGGACGTTGGCCAAATCCACCAGCTCCGGCTCGCACGCCGCATTCTCAATCAACGTCCGTCCCTTGGAGAGACAGGCGGCCATCAGAACGTTGGCTGTCCCAAGGACCGAAGAGCCGAACGCTCCGCCAAGATAGATCGTGTTCCCCCGCAGCTCCCGGGACGATGCCAAAACGTACCCCCCCTCGATCTTTAATGAAGCGCCGAGGGCCTTCAATCCCTTTAAGTGCAGGTCCACCGGCCGGGGCCCGATGACGCACCCGCCGGGTAAGGAAACCTTGGCCTGCCGTTTTTTGGCAAGAAGCGGACCCAGGACGCAAAAAGAGGCCCGCATCGTCGAGACGAGCCGATACGGGGCCTCGATGCCGGCGTAGCCGGCCGGATCCACGGTGACCCGACTCCCTTCTTGAGTTACCTTGACTCCCAAGTTCCGGAGGATCCGGATCATCGTGGTGACGTCCCTCAAGGCCGGCACCCCGTCGAGCACGCACAGCTCATCCGTCAAGAGGGCGGCCGCCAGGATAGGGAGACTTGCGTTCTTCGATCCGCTCACCGTCGCCGTCCCTTTTAAAGTCCGCCCACCCCGGATGATCAGCTTTTCCATAATAGGATTTCTAGCTTAACTTCTGGGTCTCGAGAAACTTAAACCTCTGGTTCTCTAGCCCTGATAAAAGTTTTGATAGACCGCTGTCTGCATAGGCGTTTTCAATCCGCTCCTCTGCGATCTTAAAATATTTATCATCGATCTCTATTCCTATAAAATTTCTATTCAGGCGCTTTGCAACAACTCCCGTTGTCCCTGATCCCATAAAGGGATCCAGTATCACGTCATTTTCCCTACTGCCAATCAAAATAATTCTCTCTAAGAGAATTTCGGGTTTCTCCGTGGGATGAATGGTTTTGTGTTTTTCTGCGTACAAAGTCCACAGATTTCGCATTTGCTTCCCATGACTAATGCGTTTTGCCGTTTCATAGTCAAAGTAATATTTCTTGGACTTGCTGGCAACCCATATGAGTTCTGTGGATGGAGCAAGACGGTTCTTTTGAAGCAACGGGGGAGCATTGGGCTTAAACCAGATAATATCATTGATAACCCATAGGCCTAACATCTTCAAAGTAACCCCAACCGAAGGATGGTTATGTAGGGTGCCGGAAATCCAGATAGTCCCGCTGTCTTTCAGCACTCTGACACATTCTTTCAACCAATCCCTATTAAACACATGAATATCTCCCAACTGATCCCATTCACCTTTATCGCAGATCGCAACTTTTCCACTTTTGCATGTTAGATAGTTCTTTCCTGAAAGATTATATGGAGGATCTGCAAAAATAAGATCGACACTGCGAGCTTCTAAGGTTTTGAGCACGGCTAATGCATTGCCCATATGTAATCTGACATTAGGCATATTGGTATTCTCTCGAGCCAAAAATTCTTTCCGAAGCAACCCGAACATATTTCCTATCGATCTCTATGCCAATCCATTTTCTTCCTAATCGAGAAGCCACAATACCAGTAGTTCCACTACCAAAGAATGGGTCGAGGACTAAGTCGCCAACGTTAGAAGACGCCGTTAGGATTAGCTCGATGAGTTTTTCCGGTTTTTGTGTTGGATGTGATGCCCGGCCGTTCCGGTCTTTGAGTCGCAACCGACCCTGAACAATAGGCATCTCAACAAAGTCTAAGAAATCCCTTACCTGCCTCGGCTTCCCCTCCTTGGTTCTTTGCGGATTTATTTCCTTCAATGCCACATAGTTAAACTTCCAATTATTTCCCTTTACTAACCAGCAAACATATTCCGTTGAATGAGTAAATGTTCTCCTGGTAAGGTTTGGCATAGCATTAGTTTTATACCAGGTAAGGATATTCTTGGTAACAAATCCCGCCTTCTTGGCTGAAAACATTACTTCGGCAATATTGTGGTAGGCACAAGAAATGTACAAACTTCCGGATCGTTTTA
Organism: Candidatus Omnitrophota bacterium; assembly: GCA_016201735.1. GTDB lineage: Bacteria > Omnitrophota > Gorgyraeia > 1-14-0-20-64-10 > 1-14-0-20-64-10 > JACQCH01. The sequence goes on along the minus strand of JACQCH010000062.1, from coordinate 21,995 downwards.
ATAATTTCCACGCTTCACTTATCCATTCATCGGTAAACTCGAGGTAGTCCTCATAACTCCACGTATCCCACTTTTCGTTCATCTTATAGAACGGCCCACCGGTCTTGTTGTTCACTAATGTCAGCGCTTTTCCTGAGAGATTATAGGGCGGATCTGCATAGATTAGATCTATGGTGCTCTCTTTGAGTTCGGCCCGCATAATCCCCCTGCAATCCCCAATATAGATATGATTGATCTTCACGTTGAAACCATCTTTCGACGCCAATTCTCAATAGCATCAGAGATGTAGCTAGCCCAGTCGGAAAAACCGCTCAAGTCATGGGTCTTATCTATAATTTGACGATATAAGGCGAACAATTGACCGTGAGAGAGCATCCGGCCTGAGAGACGAAGATCCAACAACGTCTTCAATAAAACGGCGAATTGTTCTGTAGTCATAGGAATTATCTTCTGAGGCAAACCATCGTATTCATACTTCACGGACATCCAAAATGTCGAGAGTGTGTCTCTATGAATTTGCGGGGCTATGAAGATGCAGTACACTTCTCTGCTCCGTCCATGTTGTGTTTCGAAATCTCTCAAATGGCGCATTACAGGTTGCCCTTCCTGAACCCATTGCAACTTTGTGGTATTGAGGGTGACTTCACATGTCGCACTAAAAGATTTGTAGAAGCATTCCACATCGGCCCTGTTTCCTGGCGCATGACCAATAGGTTCACCCTCATCATCGATTAAGTAATTCGGTTTTATCTTAATTTCGTCGTTCAGTATCCGGAGGGCATCGACAATCAGCTTTTCAAACTGCTCAGGTTCATATTTCTTTAGGATCTTCGTTTCATTCAGAGCTCTGATAATTTCGGCCACCTTTTCTCTGTTAGCAATGAGCTTGGCCTTGTTCACTTGCTCGCGCAGAATCAGATTTAAAGCCCTCAACTCGGTCAGGTATTCATTAAGCTGATCCTTCGCAAGAGTCTCCATCCTTTTCTCTAAAAGTGCCCTGCTCGAATTCTCCACATGGATCTTTTCCCTTTCAATAAATTGAAGGATTACTTCCCTTACAGAAAGCACCACGCCTCTTAAATTATCCAACTCTTCCCATGGGAGCTGGGGCTTAGCAATATCGGAGAGGTAATCCAGATAATCTTCGAGTCGCTTGAACTCAAGGGCATTTCCTTTATGCTCACTCAGCAGCTGCTCTATTTCTGTTTTTCTTGATGGCTCTAAGTCTACATGCCAGCGTTGCCCTAATGGATCCATTACCACCTTGAAGTACCTGGTCAACCTGAAATATCTCATAATATTGTCACCATAATCAAAGAGCGTGCTTGGCATCTTTTCAGGTATTCTTCTAACTCCATAAAACTCCGATAGAAAACGGCGGACGTACAATTCTTTATTCTTCGCTTCTCTGAATCCAACGATCCTTCCAACGGATTTATCAACTTGACTATAGTGAATAAGGGTCGGGACAAAAATGCTGAATTCCCGCTTGCTTAGACCCTGCATCTTAGATCTGGCATTCAATCGGCTAATCAACATTAATGTAGCCACTAAGGGCGCGACGTTAAAACCTGCTTTCTTCGAAAAGCCAACACTCCAAGGATTTGGAAATTGAAGCTTAAGCAGGCTCTTGAAAAACACAAACCCTATATCACCGTCTCCTTTCAATAATTTTTTGCCCAGCTCGGTTACTCGGATAGGGCCGGCGCCTTCCCGGGCTACCGCGAATCCCAATTTGTTGAGCGGGTTTGCAGATTGCCTCCCCCTCATGGGAGGATCTTTATAACGCTGAGCATGGAAGATTTTCTCTGCAACCCCAAAAGGCATCCGACGTGTTGAATCCTCAAAATACATTTTTAATTTAGGGGGGATATCGGTAGGATTATAGAGGCGTTCCTGGATAAGGAGCGTTTGAAATTTAACCTGGTTTTCTCGGTCGAATTCCTGGCCTTCTAATTGACTTAGGGCATCTAGAAAACCCCGTAACCTCTCAGGATTTCTTACGGTTGTAGAGATAGACCAATGCTTCTTCAATTTCGGACCCACATCATAACTTGAGTTACGTTAGTGTACTCCGCGACAAAATGATTACCCGCTCCATGCCTGCCAGGTCCCGAATCACCTGGTGCCGTTGAAAACCATTGCTTTCAGCCGATTCAACAACCGACGCCGCTTGCCCATCCCCGATTTCCAGAACCAGATTTCCTCCGGGATTGAGCGCAACGGCCGCCTGCCGGATCAGCCGCTCAACCAACGAAAGACCACGCTCCCCTCCGTCCAACGCGAGCCACGGCTCCCAATGCAGTTCCCGCGGCCACTCGGAAGATTTCTCCGAGTCGAGGTACGGAAGATTCGCCGCGATAAGATCTGCCTGCTGTCCCGCGACGGGATCCAACAAATCTCCCTCAAGAAAAGAGATCGACACCTGATGCCGATCGGCGTTCCGCCGGGCGAAGCCGAGCGCGTGCGCCGAACGATCCGTCGCCACGACTCGGAGCTTACAAGTGGTGCGGCCTCCTCTAGCCGCAGCCACGACTCGGGTCCCCGGGCGCTCCAGCGCCAACGTGATCGCAATCGTCCCGCATCCGGTTCCCACATCGACGACGACCGACTGGGCAGGACCCCTGGCCGAAAGACGTTCGAGACTAACGTCAATCAGAACTTCGGTTTCGGGGCGGGGGATAAAAACGCCGGGGCCGACCTCGAATTCCCTCCCGTAGAACTCGGCGCTCCCCAGCAGATACTGGAGCGGCACCCCGTTGGCACGGGCCGCGGCATCGGCCAAGAATGCGGTTGCAATGACGGCGACGGAAGGTTCCAGATAAAGATCGATCGGCCTGCAGTTTAACCGGTGAGCCAACAGCTGCTCCGCCGTCCAGCGGGGACGGGAGACGCCGGCTTCCTCTAATGTCGCCTCCGCGGATTCCAGCAAAGCCATCGTTCGTCCTTCGACAAGCTCAGGACGAACGGCAGAAGCATCTGCGAGCGAATTCACTTCCCCGCCCCCAGCCGCACCTGGCGCTCCGCCTCCAGCAAAGGTTCGATCAGTTCATCCAGGTTCCCATCGAGAACCTCCTCCATCCGATGCGAGGTGAAATTGATCCGGTGGTCGGTGATCCGCCGGTCCGGGAAGTTGTAGGTCCGGATCTTCTCCGACCTCTCGCCGGTGCCGATCTGAGCCCGGCGCTGAGAGGCCGCCTTCGCCTGCTGCTCCTGGGTTTTGGCCTCTAAAAGCCGGGCCCGCAAAACTTTCATCGCCTTGGCCTTGTTCTTTAACTGCGACCGCTCATCCTGGCAGCTGACCACGATTCCCGTCGGCAGGTGTGTGATCCGGACCGCGGAATCGGTCGTGTTGACCCCCTGGCCGCCGGGCCCGGAAGAGCGGAAGACGTCGACCCTCAGATCCTTCGGATCGATCTGAACGTCGAGCTCCTCCGCCTGCGGCATCACCGCCACGGTGATGGTCGAGGTGTGAATCCGCCCTGAGGCCTCGGTCGCCGGGACCCTCTGAACCCGGTGAACTCCCATCTCGAATTTGAGCCGCCGGAAAACTCCATCCCCTTCGACGGCAAAGATCGCTTCTTTAAAGCCGCCCACTTCCGTGGCGCTCGTTTCAATCGGCTCCACCTTCCAGGCCTGCCGGGCGGCGTAGCGGGTGTACATCCGGTACAGATCGGCGGCGAACAGACTGGCTTCCGCCCCTCCGGTTCCAGCCCGGATCTCGACGATGACGCTCTTCTGGGCTTCCGGGTCCTGGTCGAGAAGCAAGGCCTCCAGCTCCTGTTTCAGGGCCTCCGACCGGCCTTTGAGCTCCTCCGTTTCCGTTTGCGCCAAGGCCCGGATCTCAGCGGGAGACTCTTTGGAATTTAAGATCTCCCGGGCCTCATTCAGCTCCGCCTGAACCCGCCGAAACTGGCGGTAACGATCCACCAACGGCATCAGGTCCGACCGCTCCTTCGCGTAGGCCCGGACCTGCGCCCGGTCGGCGAGCACCACCGGGTCGCTCAACAGCCGTTCCAATTCTTCGAACCGCTTGAGGCGGCTCTCCAGAACTTCATGCATCCTGCTTCTTCATCTTCCCGAATTTCTTCTGGAATTGCTCCACCCTTCCGGCGGTGTCAATAAACTTATGCTTCCCGGTGAAGAAGGGATGGCACTTGGAGCAGATCTCGATCCGGAAAGACCCCTTGGTGGATTGGGTCTGGATGACCTCCCCGCAGGCGCAGGTGATCGTCGCCGGCTTATATTCTGGATGAATTCCCGATTTCATCGATTGTTCTCCTATTTTTGGTTCATATTGGCGAGGAACTCGGCGTTGGATTTCGTCTTGGAAAGCCGGTCGATCAACAGCTCCATCGCCTCATCGGGGTTCAGTTCCTTCAAAACCTTGCGCAGGATCCAAACCCGCTTCAATTCCTCCGGCTCCAGAAGGAGCTCTTCCTTCCGGGTGTTGCACCGTTGGATGTCCAGGGCCGGATAGATCCTTTTCTGGAACAGATTCCGGTCCATGGCGATTTCCAGGTTCCCGGTTCCCTTGAACTCCTCGAAAATCACCTCGTCCATCCGGCTTCCGGTATCAATCAGGGCGGTGGCGATGATCGTCAAGCTACCCCCCTCCTCCACCCCGCGGGCCGCGCCGAAGAAACGCTTCGGCTTGTGCAGGGCGGTGGCGTCGATCCCACCGGTCAGGATCCGGCCGCTGTGCGGGGCCACGGTATTGTAAGCCCGGGCGAGCCGGGTGATCGAGTCGAGCAGGACCACCACATCCTTCTTGTGCTCGACGAGGCGCTTCGCCTTTTCCAGAACAATCTCGGCCACCTGGATGTGCCGTTCCGCCGGCTCGTCGAAGGTGGAGGAGACCACCTCTCCCTTGACGGAGCGCTGCATGTCGGTCACCTCTTCCGGCCGCTCATCGATCAACAGCACGATCAGCATCACCTCCGGATAGTTGCGCATGATCGCGTTGGCGATCTTCTGCAGGAGGATCGTCTTTCCGCTGTAGGGGGGTGCGACGATGAGACCCCTCTGTCCCTTGCCGATCGGCGCCAAGAGATCCAGGATCCGGGTGGAGACCTCCTGGGAATCGGTCTCAAGCTTGTACCTCTGATGGGCGTACAGCGGAGTCAGGTTGTCAAACAGCACCTTTTCCTTCGCCTCATCCGGGTTCTCGAAATTCACCGCCTCCACCTTGAGGAGGGCAAAGTACCGCTCCCCTTCTTTCGGCGGCCGGATCTGCCCGGAAACGGTGTCTCCGGTTCTCAAATCGAAACGCCGGATCTGGCTCGGCGAGACGTAGATGTCGTCCGGGCTGGGAAGGTAATTGTAATTAGGAGACCGCAAGAATCCAAACCCATCTGGCAGGATCTCCAAGACCCCTTCTCCGAACATGTTCCCTTCCCGCTCGGCCTGCGCTTGAAGGAGTTTAAAGATCAGATCCTGCTTTTTAAGGCCTGAGATCCCGTTGACGTTCATCTCCTTGGCGAGTTTGTTCAGCTCCGAGATCGTCATCAGTTTGAGCTTGGCGATGTCCAAGCTCTGCGTTGTCGTAGGTGCTGCCTGTTCCTGTTTTTCTTCCGCCATTTAACTTCTCTCCTTTGTTATTATCCTCTTACTGATCGCGGCCACTTGACGGCGCGTGGCCGCCAACGACCCATCATTCTTCACCACAAAATCCGCCAGCTGCTCCTTCCTGCGAAGAGGCATCTGAAAAGCTTGACGCCTCTTGATCTCCGGCAAACCCCAGCCGGGTCGACTCTTCAACCGCCAGGCAACCACGGCCAGGGGGGCGGAGACGACAACCAAAAAATCGACCGGATACGGATTGCCCGACCGCCCCCGACTCCCAGCCTCGATCAAGAGCGGGATGTCCAGCACCGCCACGGCCCCCGGATCCTGACGACGGATCCAGGAAAGCTCTGCCTGAATCCGACGGCGGACCGCCGGATGGATGATCCGAGTCAGGGCCTTCAATTTCCTTCGGTCCCTGAAGGTGATCCCCCCCAGCTGGCAGCGGTCAATCTCACCCGAGGGAGTGATGACTTCTTTCCCGAAGCGGGCCTTGATCCCGCGCCAAACGGGAGAATTCGGTTCCATCAGCGCGTGAGCGATCTGGTCGGCGTCGAGAACGTGGGCCTTCAACCTGCGCCCCAAGATCCGGGCCACCGTGGATTTGCCCGTCCCCACGCCCCCCGTGACCCCAACGACAATCACCCGACTAATTTTTCGTAGAGGCGCAGATATTCCTGCGCCGACCGGTCCCACGAAAAATCGGCCCCCATCACCTGCCGCTGGAGCTGTCTCCATTTCGGCGGATTCCGGTAAAGGGCCAGGGCCCGCGTCACCGCTTCGACGATCGCTTCCGGAGAGGCCGGCTCGAAGCAAAAACCGTTGCCCCTCTCCTCCACCGGGTGCTCTTCCTTGACCGTGTCGTTCAAACCGCCGGTCTTGCGAACGATCGGGATCGTCCCGTACCGCATGGCGATCATCTGCCCCAGACCGCACGGCTCATACCGGGAGGGCATCAGGAAGGCATCCGACCCGGCATAGATCCGGTGGGCCAAGGCGTTATCAAAGGCCAGCCGGAGCCGAATCATCTTCGAACTCTTCGCCGACCGGCTCAATGCTTCTTCAATCGCACGGTCACCGGAACCCAAGATCACCAACTGAATCCCCAAGGGGGCCAGCCGGGGAATCGCCTCGACGACCAGATCCAATCCTTTCTGGGAAGCCAGGCGGGTCACCATCCCGATCAAGAATGCTTTCGGATCCATGGGCAATCCCATCTCCTTTTGAAGCGCCTCCTTATTCTTCTCTTTCGGGTCGAGCCGCTTGAAATCAAAAGGGGCGGGGATCAACCGGTCGGAAGCCGGATTCCAGGCCTCCTGATCAATGCCGTTCAAAACCCCATTCAAATCCCGGGACCGCATCTGAAGCACCCCCTCCAATCCTTCTCCCTGTTCCCTGGTCTGGATTTCCCGAGCATAGGTGGGGCTGACCGTCGTCAAGGCCCGGGCAAATATCAATCCCCCCTTCAGCAGATTGATCCGGTCATAATATTCAAGGCCGTGAATGGCAAACAGGGACCAGGGCAGATCCAGCCTCGGAAACTGATCCTTCGGAAACAACCCCTGATAGGCCAGATTATGAATGGTGAAGACCGAAGCGGTCCGGGAAAAGTGGGGATCCTCCCTGAACCGGTTGGCCAGGTAAACGATGCTTAAGGCCGACTGCCAATCATGGGCATGGAGCAGGTCCGGACGAATCCCCAGGGAGTTCATTTGAACAAATACCTCCCGGCAAAAGAAACTGAACCGATCCAGATTGTCCGGATAATCTCCGTTCGAATCCCCGTAGAGAGCCGGCCGATGGAAGAAACCGGGGTGATCGATGAAGTGGACCGTGACTCCCCTGCCCGCCTCCACGCCGGTCCGGGTCTCTTTCACGCAAAGATACCGGGGAAGAAAAACATGCATGTCGACCCCCAGCGATCCCAGCGCCTTGGGCAAAGCCCCGGCCACATCCGCCAGGCCCCCCGTCTTGGCGAACGGCTCCATCTCAGAAACTACCATCGCCACCTTCACCCGTGTGAGGCCTCCAGCCAGTTGCGCCCGACCTTCAGATTCACCTCAATCGGGACCGACAAGCGGATCGGCTTCCCTAAGAAGACGGGCGCCTCCATCATCTCCTTCACCAGGGATTTCATCGGTTCCAACTCTTTCTCTGGAACCTCAAAGATCAATTCGTCATGAACCTGCAGGAGCATCCGGGACTTCAACCCCTTGGAAAGGAGGGCCTCATCGAGAGCCACCATCACCACCTTGATCAGGTCCGCCGCGGATCCCTGGATCGGCGTGTTGATCGCCGTCCGTTCCGCGAACTGCCGGAGGGCAATCTCCTTGGACTTGAGTTCCGGGATGGTCCGCCGGCGGTTTAACAGCGTCGTCGAGTAACCCCGTTCCCGGGCTTCATCCAAGGACCGGATCAGAAACTGATGCACGCCGTGGTATCGGGCGAAGTACCGCTGGATGAACGCCTCCGCCTCGGCGGGATCGATCTCCAACTCCTTGGCCAACCCAAACGGGGACATCCCGTAGATGATCCCGAAATTGATCGTCTTGGCAACCGCCCGCTGCTGGGAAACCACCGACTCCGGATCCACGGAGAAAATCTCCGCCGCCGTCACCCGGTGGATATCTTCCTGTTTCCGGAATGATTCCGTCAACTGCTCATCTCCGGAGAGATGGGCCAGAATCCTTAGCTCGATCTGCGAGTAATCGGCCGCCAGAAAAACGTGGGCGTCATCCACCGGAACAAAGGCCCGCCGGATCTGCCGCCCCAGTTCCGTCCGGATCGGAATGTTCTGGAGATTCGGATCTGAGGAGGAGAGCCGCCCGGTGGCGGTCACGGTCTGGTTGAAGGAGGTGTGGATCCGCTTCGTCTTCGGGTCGACGAGCTTCGGCAGGGCATCGACATAGGTGGATTTGAGCTTGAACATCTCCCGGTACTCCAGAATCATCGCCGGAAGCGGGTGCATTTTGCTTAGGCGGCGAAGGACCCCCTCATCGGTGGAAGCCCCCGTTTTGGTCCGCTTGAGGACCGGAAGCTTGAGTTTCTCAAAGAGAACCTCCGCCAACTGTTTCGGAGAGTTGAGATTAAAGGGCCCGCCGGTCTGCCGGTAGATCTCTTCGGTCATGCCGGTCAATGTCCGGTCCATCTCCTCGGACAAACGGGCCAGCCGGCCCAAATCGACCCCGATGCCGGCCGACTCCATCCGGGCCAGGACCAGGGAGAGAGGAATCTCCACTTCCGTCAACAGGCGGGTCTGCCCGGTCTTCTCAATCTCCTCCTCGAAACGGGGCATGAGCCGTAGGGCGGATCCGGCGGCGGCAGCGGCGCTCTGCGCCGGATCCGGATACTCCATCGACTCCCCGAGGAACTCCATTGCAAGCGGGCCCATCCGATGAGAGGGGCGGGACGGATCGATCAGATACGATGCCAGGCCCGGATCGGTCCAGGAACCCTTGAAATCAGAAACCTTCGGCAGAGGGAAACCGGCCCGGTCTAAGATGACGAGTGTCTCCTTCATGTCCGGACAGATCTTGAGGAGGGCCAGCTCCTCAGAGAGTACCTGCAAAAGTCGGAGCCCGGTCTTCCCTGAAGCGGCCCTGACCTCCCTCATCGTGCGTTCCTCATCCCAAGCCAAACCGACCTTCAATGCATCCTCCCCTTCCAAATCAGAATCCAATGCCGCGGCGACCGCGACCCGCCCCTTCGGACGGATCTGAGCCAAAATCTTGGGAATATCCCCGGCTTCCAGGGACTTGACTTCCAGAGGGAGGGTCTGAACCTTCGGCAGCAGTTCCTTGACCAAGGTTCGGAATTCCAGCGTCTGGAAAAGCTTCAGGAGGGCCTCCCGGTCCGGTTCCGTCCTCTTCAAACGTTCCAGATCCAGATCAACCGGCACTTCGGTGTTCAGGGATGCCAACTCCCGGCTCAGATTGAGCTGCTCGGTGTTTTGGGCGATCATCTGCCGCCGGGCCATCCCAGGAACTTCTTCCAAGTTCTTGAGCAGCCCTTCGACCGATCCGAACCGCTGGATCAGCTCCACCGCCGTCTTCTCCCCGATCCCCGGAACACCCGGAATCGCATCGATCTTGTCCCCCATCAATGCCATCACATCCACGACCTGATCCGGCCGGACGCGCCAAAGGCGGAGCAGTCCCTCTTCATCAATGATTTCATGCCCCTCCCGGGTCGGCCGATACACCTTCACCTGCGGGCCGACCAGTTGAAACAGATCCTTATCCCCCGTCACCAGGAGCACTTCCAATCCCAACTTCTTTGCCCGGAAGGTCAGGGAGCCCAACAGATCGTCGGCTTCGTATCCAGCCTCCTCAAAGATCGGAACCCGCAAGGCCTTCAACAGCTCTTTGATCCAGGGAATCTGGCTGGACAAAGCATCCGGCATCGGCTGGCGGTGCTCTTTGTAGGCCTCGAATCGCTGATGGCGAAATGTCGGACCCGGCAGATCGAAGGCAACCCCCAGATACTCCGGCTGCTCCTCTTCCGTCAGTTTCTTGAGCATGGTGATCACGCCGTAAATCGCGTTCGTCGGCTGTCCCTTCGAAGTGGATAAGCTCTTGATGGCGTAAAAGGCCCGGTAGCAGAAAGAGGTCCCGTCAATGAGAAATAAGCGCATGAATGGAAGAACGAAGGCGGCTCTACTTGGACTTGACCAACGCAGTCTGCGCCCGTTTCAAACCCTGATTGGCCTCGACATGATTCGGATTCAAAATCAAAACCTGACGGTAATTGGTGATGGCCTCTTCGTATCGTCCCTGCCGCATGGCGGTCACCGCCCGCTGGAGCAATTCCTGGATGGTTTGATGCTGGTTCTTTTCCTTTTCCCTGGTCAGTTTCTCCGCCATTGCCTTCGATTCAGAATCGATCTGGACCGGCTTCTGCACCAGGGATTTCTCCTGCGCCAACTCCCTGGCAAACTGTTCGGCTTCGGAGTGACCCTTTGAAGCGGGCGCCTTCCACTTAGACCCCTCTTTTTTCTGCTGCCGGGCCTCCTCGACCTTTTGCCGGGCTTCTTCTTTCTGACGGGTCTGCTCCGCCCAGTGGGCTTCCAGAGCGGCGGCCTTGGCCTCCTGCTCCTGCTGCTTCTTCCGCTCGGTCTCCTCAGCCTTCTGCTTAGCAGCCGCTTTAACCTGTTCCTTGGCAGCGAGTGCCTGCGCCTTGCCCTTCTCCTGCATCAACTGCTTCGCAAGGGTTTTGGCTTCTGAAGAAGAGGGCTGTGTCTCTCTTTGGGCCGCCTGCTTCGGAGATTCCGGGACAGGAAACTGATACTCCCGAAGTTTCTCACGGGCCTTGGTCACCCAAGGATCACCCGGAGGCCCTGATCTCACGCGAGCCGTCCAGTGCTCGGCGGCATCCCCCACTCTTCCCATTCGCTCGTAGAGGAGGGCCAAGTTAGAATGGGCCCCGGGCAACTGGGGCTTAAGCTTCAGAGCGGACAGGTACGCCCGCTCAGATTCTTTCAAGTCACCAAAACTCTCCAGGACAACACCCAAATCATTGTAGGCATCCGCGTAACTCGGATCCACCAGGATCGCCTTCCGGTAGGAGTTCATCGCGTTCTGAAAGTTCCGATTCTTCTGGTACCAGCGCCCCTCCGCCCGATAAGCGACCGCTTCTGAAAAAGCCAACTCCCCGGGCTTAAGATCTCCTCCCGTGAGCAGGAAACCAAGAAAGAGAATTCCTGCCGTTTTGCTCCAGGATTTGAAAGAGATTGGCTTATTCATCTGAAGAGTGTGGTCAAAGGTAGAACGCAGGCAACTTTAAGTCTATCCGACACTTAAAGTCATGTCAAGCCCAATATCGGGCGGCCAACGAGAAGCCGCAGCACGGATGGACCTGTGGGAGGCCGGCCGTGACCGACCGCGTGCCCGACCCGGCTTACCTTAAAAGGAGGAGCTGGATCCGGGCAGGCGAACGCCGAAAGAAAGGCGGCTCCCGTCGGAGTTGACCACTCAAACGGCTCCGGCCGGCGGACAGTTTTGAAACGCCGCAGGAGCCATTGAGTGGACGGGCCCGGACGGGCCTGCCAATTCCCATGAGGATCATGAAACCTGCAGCCGAGCGGAATGCGTGACGCATAGACCGGGCCGATGGAGAAATAATTTAATCCGGCGCAAAGACCGGCCAAATTCACCAGGGTATCCACCCGCCCCAGTTGGTGGAACTGGACCTGCCTCCAGGATGCGCCGTGTGCTTTGGCCTCGGCTCGAGTCAAAACAGACAGCACGCGAATCAGGGACCGCTTCACGGGCGAACTTAGTGAGGATTCTTCAACGAACCGGATCAGATCCACCGCCCGCCGGGGAAAAGAAGCGGGATTCCCCCGAATCGAAATCCGCGCGGCCGTGACCGAGTCCCGCCGAACCGACTCGACCCGAATCCTCACCGAATCCAGCCCAAGCTGCCGGATGAGCCGGCGCAGTTGAGTCAGCGGAAATCCCATGCTCAGAAACCCGGCTAGCAGCATATCTCCGCTGACCCCCGCCGAGCACTCCACAAAGAGGATTCGATGGTGGTGTGAAATTCTAGTTGCCATGTCTGCCATACGGCTTAGGAAGGAGTGAATTCAAAGTAACCATCGAATCCTCTTTCTAGGGAGAGAACCATTGCGTGGTTCTCTCCCTAGAATCCCTCTCTCCAGCGAAAGAGAGCGGTCTCGTTGGGGGAGATTTCCCATCTCCCCCAACATCCCCCTCTTCCAGAGGAAGGCTCCGACTCGGGGAGGGGTCCTCGCAGATTCATCGATCCTCGGGGTGGCGGGGGTGGGCCGGCTCCCGCCAGCAAGGCCGACGTTTGAGGTCGAGCCCTGTCGAATGGAAACCCAAGCTGAAATGAACGACTTTCCATGGAACGTCCTGTTGGGTTCGGCCATCTTCCTATGCTCTGACATGGTGAATGTGAATAATCCATCCGATGAGGCCGATGCCGGGAGCCAGCCCACCCCCGACAGGACCCCGAGCCGGAGCCAGATCATGGAGCAGAGCGGAGGATTTGGGCGGCGAGGTAGCCGGCGCCGAATCCGTTGTCGATGTTGACCACTCCCACGCCCGGCGAACAGCCGTTCAGCATCGTCAAGAGAGGAGCTACCCCTTCAAACGACGCCCCGTACCCGACGCTGGTGGGAACCGCGATCACCGGAGCAGCGACCAATCCGCTGACAACGCTGGGAAGGGCGCCGTCCATCCCCGCCACCACGATGATCGCCTTCGCCTGCCGCAGGAGCCGACGTTTATCAAGAATTCGGTGCAGACCCGCCACGCCGACGTCAAAAAGCCGCTTCACCCCGCAGCCCATCAACTGCAGGGTCACCACCGCCTCTTCCGCCACCGGGATGTCGCTGGTGCCGGCGGTCACCACGAGGCAGATCCCATTCTTGCCCGATCTTTTCTTCGGCTTCAGGAAACCCGCCGGGCCGGCCAGAAGCTGAGCGCCGGGAAAATAAGTCAGCCACGGAGCTCTTTTCTGAATCCCATCAGCCGTTTCCCCCGGAACCTTCGTGACCAACACCGGGTTGCCTGCTTCGCGCAGGGCCTCAGCGACGGCGACCACTTGCGCGGCCGTCTTTCCCTTGGCGTAAATCACCTCCGGGAAGTTCCGGCGCAAGGAGCGATGGAGATCCACCTTGGCGAACTTCAGATCCCGGTAGGGAAGCTCCCGCAGATGGCGGATCAGCTTCGGGGTCTTTAAACGCCCCGTCCGGTGTTGAAGAAGCAGTTTTTTCAGTTGGCTTTCCATCAGGGATGCGCGAAAGGAGCTACAGGGTGAAGATAAGCGCCAGAAGCGTCAGGATCACCAGAAGGGCAACCAGGTAGAAATCATTGAAGTAAAAGAAGTCGAAGAGCCGATCCTTCTTCGCCCCCTGAGGATCTGTTTTCCGGCGGTCCGGGGCGGGCCGCTTCAATCCCTGAAGATCCTGGAGCTTTATCCGGAGCAGAGATCCCCCCAGCCGAAAAGCCGGCAGTTTCCCTGAGCGGACCATCGCCTCCACGTCATCCGCCGGAAGGCCGATCTGACGGGATGCCTCCTCCAAGGTCAGGAGCTTTTCTGGGTCGCGACCCACTCGTCTATTTTCGCTCTCTCGAACTGCCATTGCCCCGTTTTCCGAGTTCCCGGAATCTTGCCCTCGCCGGCCCACTGCTCGAGGAGCCGAATCTCAATCTCCAGGTACTCGGCCACCTCATCGAGCGTCATCCAATTCCCCTCTTCGGCCATGTGGACGGATCCCTCCAGGCGGGCTCCCGGCTCCACCTGCAAGACCGGCGTCCATATCTCTCCGGTAAGAACCGCGGGAGGAACGAGCCGAAGGGAGCGCTTGGCCACCACCTTTCCCGTCACCCGCCCCGCGACGGTGATCTCCTCGCCGGTAATGTCGGCCTGAACCAAAGCCCGCTCCCCCACCGTCAAGTTTCCCCGGGTCTCCAAGGTTCCCTCGAACCGCCCGCTGATCCGCAAATTCACCGACTCCTGAAACACCAGGGACCCCTGCATGCTCGCCGCCACATCGAGGAGCCGGGGCTCCGATTCCTTCGCCTTCTGCCTTCTTCCTAAGATCGCCACGTTAGTTGCCTCCCGAATCCTTCCGCTTGGTCCCGACCATCTTTTGCTCCACCTGCGACAAAAGATACAGGACGATGAGGACGATCAGAGTCGCCGCCACCGCCCCGACGTAGAAACCGGAGCCGACCGCCAGCCCAATCCCGGCCGCCGACCAGAGACCGGCCGCCGTCGTCAAACCCCGGACCGAGTCCCGAATCTGGATGATCGTCCCGGCCCCCAGGAAACCGATCCCCGAGACCACCTGCGCCGCGATCCGGCCCGGATCGATCGAAGCCACTCCCTTGTACTGATCCATCAGATGCAGGGCCGTCAGCATCACCAGGGTCGATCCGACGCAGACCAGGATGTGCGTCCGGAAACCGGCCGCCCGTCCGGAGACCTCCCGCTCCAATCCAATGAGTCCGGAAAACAGAACCGCCAGAAGCAGTCGAAGAATCACTTCCCGATCGGAAACCATTTTCTAGTTCAGCTCCACTCGAAGATCCGGGACCACCGTCAATTCCCCCGGATCGGTTGGATTCAGATGAAAACCCAAACCGGCCACCATCGCCCCGTTGTCGGTGCACAAACCCAAAGAAGGAATCGCCACCTGGATCCTCAAATCGGCGCAGACGCTCCTCAACCGCTCCCGCAGGAAGCCGTTGGCGATCACCCCGCCGCCGACGATCAAGCGCCCCACCCGATGCGCGCGGCAGGCGGCCACCGACTTCATCACCAGCTCCTCGACGACAGAGGCCTGAAAGCTGGCCGACAGATCCGCCGTAAACTCCGGACTAAGCTCTAGGTCATGCGCCCGGACCTTATGGAGGACGGCCGTCTTGATCCCGCTGAAGGAAAAATCATAAGGAGAACCGGACTTGATCTTCGGAATCGTGAATTGGAACGCCTTGGGATTTCCGCCCGCCGCCCGGCGCTCGATCTCCGGCCCGCCGGGGAAACTTAAGCCCAGCAGCTTCGCCGCCTTGTCAAAGGCCTCTCCCACGGCATCATCTCGCGTCTGGCCCATCAGGCGAATCTCCCGAAGACCCCGCATCCGAACCAAAGCCGTATGCCCGCCCGAAATCACCAGGCCGATCATCGGAACTTCCAAAGAACCGGACGGCCCTTCCATCAACGCCGCGTAAAGGTGGGCCTGGAGGTGATTGACCCCGACGATCGGTTTCTCCCAGGCCAAGGCCAACGCCTTGGCGGCGGTCACCCCAACCATCAAGGAACCAGGCAGCCCCGGTCCCTGGGTCACGGCGATTCGATCGATCGCGGAAGGATCCACGCCGGCGGCAAGGAGCAGGGCTTCACACTCATAGGTGAACAATTCCACATGGGCCCGGCTGGCGATCTCCGGAACCACCCCTCCATACCGCTGGTGCTGCTTTAAACTGGAGGCCACCTGGACCGCCAGAACTTTCTGTCCGTCCTCGACTAAACTCAGGGCGGTCTCATCGCAGGAGGTCTCGATTCCCAACACGAGCATGCGATTAGAATACCATCAGGGAGATTCTTGAGCAAGCTCCGAGGCGGAAACCAGGGTATACCCCGCCTTTTCCAGAGCGGGAGCCGCCTCCTGAAGAACCTGAAGCGTATTGGGGCGATCGTGTCCAATCCCAACCGCTCTTCCCTCCTTGGCCGCTACCTTGGCCAGATCCAGGAACCGGATCCGGATGATCTCGGGCGACTTATCGTTGTCAAGAAAAACATCCCGCCGGGTATAGGGAACCTTTAAACTTCTGGCCACATCGCGGCAGACGGAATTCTCCGTGACCCGGCTGTCCAGGAAATAAAGATGCCGGTGCTTGATCTGGCCCAAGACCAGTTCCATGAGAGGCCGGTCGGCGGTGGCCTTGGAACCTTGATGGTTGTTGACTCCGGCGGCGAAAGGAACCGAGGCCAACGATTGGTCAACCATCTGAACCACTTGATTCCTTGGCATCCCGATTAAGATCGTCCCTGCTTCCCGGGGGGCCTTGGGGTCCACGGCCTCCATCGGCAGATGGAGGATCACCTCAAGGCCTTCCGCTCGGGCCTCCCGGGCCACGCGGGAAGAATAAAGAAGGGACGGCAAAACCGCGACGGTGATCGGCCGGTGGATCGATTTTAACGCGGGCAGCTGATGAAGACTGTATCCCCAGTCGTCCAACACGATGGCGATTTTCCCTTTTCCCCTCGGAAAAGTGAGCCCCCCAGACACGACAGGCCGCGGCACCCCCTTCTGGGGAGGAATCCTCCTCGGCCAGAAAGCAAGGATCAGGCAGGCCAAGCAAACCAGGGCCGCGGCTGAAATCCAAAGGGACCTCAAGTTATTGGCTGGTTTCATACACCTTCAAACCTTTCATCAGGTCAATCGCCCGGAGAATCATCGGGTCGGAAGCCAGCTTCTCCTCCTCCGGAACCAGTTTCCCTTCCTCCGCCGGTTCCTTGGACTCCTTCTCTTCCACCACCACATCCGGCTCCAATCCCTCTCCATGAATCGACTGGCCCGACGGAGTGTAGTACAAACTGGTTGTCAACCGGATCGCGGAACCATCCTTTAACGGGATCACCGTCTGCACCGAACCTTTCCCGAACGTCCTGGTCCCCATCAGGATCCCCCGCCGGTGATCCCTCAAAGCCCCCGCCACAATCTCAGAGGCGGAGGCGGATCCGCCGTTGACCAGGATCACCATCGGATAAGCCGTGTGAGGATGGTCCAGCTTGGAGACGAACTCCAGGTTCTGGCTCTTGATCCTCCCCTTGGTCGTCAGGATCCGTTTCCCGCTGGGAATAAACATCTCCGCCACCTCGATCGCCACATCCAGGAGCCCGCCCGGGTTGTTCCGCAGATCCAGGATGAAGCCGTCCATCTTCGTCTGCTCCAAGGTTTCCAGGGCCTTCTTTAAATCCCTCGGGGTGTTGTCTTGAAACTCGGTGATCCGAATGTACCCGATCCGGTCCGCGACCATCCGGGCCTCCTTGACCGACCGGATCTTGATCACCGCCCGGGCCAAGACCACATCCAAAAGATGGTTTTCCCTCTCCCGCAGGATCGTCAAGTTCACCTTCGTTCCGGGCCGGCCCCGGAGGCGCTTGACCGCCTCGTGCAGGGTGATCCCCCGGGTCGTCTGGCCGTCGATCTTGACGACCTTATCCTGGGGCTTGATCCCGGCCGCCGAGGCCGGAGTGTCGTCGATCGGAGTGATCACCGTCAGGAATCCGTCCTTGGCGATGGAAATCTCCAAACCCACTCCCCCGAACTCTCCCTTGGTTTCCACCTGCATCTCCGAGTAAGCGTTCGGGTCAAGGAATTGGCTGTGGCGGTCCAGCGATTCCACGAGCCCTTTGAGGGCACCGTAGACGAGCTTCTTCGGCTCCACCTCGTTGACGTAGTCCGACTGGATGATGGTGATCGCCTCCGCCAACAGCTCCACCTCGTCGTACATGGAATCCTGGGCAGGGCCTTTCGCCCCCTCCGAGATGGGGATGAAAACAAATAAAAACAAGGCCGCCATTGCGAGCAACCGAGAGGCAAAGCCGAAGCGGAAGCGGAGCAATCTCATCCTCTTTTCTCCTTATCGTTCAAAAGTTTTCGAAGGATCTCCTGCGAAATGGCGGGGCTGGCCGCCCCTTGGGTCCTACGCATCAACTGCCCGACGAGAAACATGAGTGCCTGGCCCTTGCCGGTCCGGTAGTCGGCCGCCGCCTGGGGATGCTCCTTCAAAACTTCCTGGGCGGCGGTCTGAAGAACCGAGGGGTCGGTCACCTGGGACAACCCCTTGGAATAAACGATGGATCCGGGGGATTGCCCCGAACTCAGTGCCTCGGCGAAAATCTCCTTCGCCATCTTCCCGCTGATCTTCCCCGATTCAATCAATCCCACCAGCTCCACCAGATGACCCGGAGGAAAGGGCAGCCCCGCCACGGATTCCAAGTTCCGGGCATTCGTCTGGCTGGACAGTTCCCCCGCGATCCAGTTGGCTAAAGTTTTCGCGGAAGCGGGGGCGGCCTTCATGCAGCTCTCGAAATAATCGGCCGTCCCCTTCGAAGCGGTGAGGGTCCGGGCGTCCATCTCCGACAATCCGTACTGCTCGATGAGACGGCGGGCCCGCTGGGGAGGAAGCTCCGGCAGATTCCCCCGAACCTTCTCGACCTCTTCCGGCGAGACGGCGAAAGGAACCAGGTCCGGCTCCGGGAAGTACCGGTAATCGTGGGCGTATTCTTTGCTGCGCATCGGCTCGGTGCGGCCGGCCGCATCATCCCAGAGCCGGGTCTCCTGCTGGATCTTGCCCCCCTCGTCGAGAACCTGGGCCTGCCGCTGGATCTCATACGCCAGCGACCGGGCGACCGCCTTGAAGGAGTTCAAGTTCTTGATCTCCACCTTGGTCCCCAAAGAATCCGCGGCGGATCCGGCCGGACGCAGGGAGATGTTGGTGTCGCAGCGCAAGCTCCCCTTCTCCATGTCGCAGTCGGACACCTCCAGATACTCCAAGATCCCTCTTAAAGTTTTCAGGTACAGGTGGGCTTCCTCCGGCGAGGTCAGATCCGGTTCCGTGACAATCTCCAACAGGGCAACCCCGGTCCGATTAAAATCCACTAGGGAATAGCCAGCGGAATGAAGGAGCTTGCCGGCATCCTCTTCCAGATGGGCCCGCCCAATCCGGATTCTTCTTTTCCCTATTTCCACGAATCCGTCGGTCCCCAGCGGAAGATCGTACTGGGAGATCTGAAAATCCTTCGGCAGATCCGGATAGAAATAATTCTTCCGATGGAAAACAATCCTCGGCTGGATCCCGCACCCAAGCGCCAACGCCACCCGGATCCCGAAGGTGAGGGCCTGTCGGTTTAAGACCGGCAGGGTGCCGGGGAACCCCAAGCAGACCGGGCAGACCTGGGAATTCGGCGGCGCTCCGAAGGTCGTGCTGCAGCCGCAGAAGATCTTCGACACGGTCTTCAACTGAAGGTGCGTCTCCAGCCCGATGACCGGAATATAGCTCATGAAGGGGGCTGGCGCTTGTGCCAGCCCGTCGCCTGCTGGTAAGCATACGCCGCTTTCAGCAGCGTCTCCTCGGCGAAAGGTTTGGCGATCAACTGCATGCCGATCGGCAGCCCTCCTTGCGTGAATCCGCAGGGAACGGAGAGGGCCGGCACACCGGCCAAGTTCACCGAGATCGTGTGGATGTCCGACAGATACATGGTCAGCGGATCCTCCATCTTCTCCCCCAAAGGGAAGGCCGGAGTCGGGGAAGTCGGCGTTACCAGGCAATCGACCGATCCGAACACCCGATCGAAATCTTTCTTGATGAGGGTCCGGACCTTCAAGGCCCGGCCGTAGTAGGCCTCATAGTATCCGGAAGAGAGAACAAAGGTGCCCAGAATGATCCGGCGCTTGGCCTCCGGCCCGAACCCTTCCTCCCGGGTCTGGGTGTACATCTCGAGCAAGCTCTTCCCTTGAGAAGACCGATGCCCGTACTGGACCCCGTCAAACCGGGCCAGGTTGGAGCTGGCCTCCGCTGTGGCGATCACGTAATAGGTTGGGATCGCGTACTCGGTGTGCGGCAGGGAGACCTCGGTCACCGACATTCCCAGCCGCCGGAATTCCGCCAGAGCCGCGTCGATTCCTTTCTTTACTTCAGGATCCAGCCCATCGACGAAATACTCCTTCGGCACCCCCAAGCGTAGACCCTTGACCGGTTTCTCAAGCTCTTTCTGGTAATCCGGAACGGGGAGGTTCCCTGAGGTGGAATCCCGGGGATCGAATCCGGCGATCCCCTGAAGAAGGAGGGCGATCTCTTCGACGGTCCGGGCGATCGGCCCGATCTGATCCAGAGAGGAGGCGAAGGCAATCAGCCCGTACCGGGAAACCCGGCCGTACGTCGGCTTCATTCCCACCACCCCGCAGAAAGCGGCCGGTTGCCGGATCGATCCGCCGGTGTCCGATCCCAGCGCCAGCGCGGTCAGGCCGGCCGCCACCGCCGCCGCGGATCCTCCGGAGGATCCGCCGGGCACCCTCGTCGGATCCCACGGATTCCGGGTCGGCCCGTAGCAGGAATACTCACAGGAGGATCCGAATGCGAACTCATCCATGTTGGCCATCCCCAGAAGGATCGCGCCGGCCTTCTTCAGTTTCTCCACGGCGGTCGCATCATAAGGAGGGCGGAATCCTTTCAGGATCTTCGAGGCGCAGGTGGTGGGAACTCCCTCCACGCAGATGTTGTCCTTGACCAGAACCGGGATCCCCCAGAGGGGGCCTTTGGAAATACCCCCTTTCTCCAACCCCTTGGCCTGTTCCCGGGCAAAGGCCGGATCAAACCAGGCGAAGGCGTGGAGCTTCGGATCCAGGGATTCAATCTTCCGGATCAACTCCTCAGTCACCTCGGAAGGAGTTGTCCGGCGGGATCGATACCGTTCTTGGAGTTCAGAAGATGTGAGCAAAGAATCCAGCTTATCCGGCGGGGTCAATGATCTGAGGCACCTTGAAGAAGGGCCCTTCCCGGTCGGGAGCGTTGGCCAACACCTTCTCCGTGGGCAGCGACGGCTCGACCTTATCCTCCCGGAAAACGTTGGACAGCTCCAGGACGTGGCTCGTTGGGGAAACCCCTTCCGTCCGGGCGGTCTTTAATTTCTCGACGTAGGCCAGGATCTCATCCATCTGTCCCGCGAAACGTTCCAGTTCCTGCGGGGTCAATTGGATTCGGGCGAGAAGAGCGAGGTATTCCACTTCTTTGGTTGAGATTGCCATCTCGTCGGTATCCTAGCAAATGGCCCAGTTGAAGTCAATCAGCGGGGCTTTGCTAATATCCGGTGCAGGGCGACCAGCTCTTGGAGGTCGAATGTCTCGGGACGGCGGACCGGATCAATCCCTGCTTCTTGAAATCGGCTCAAAACCTCCTCCTTGGAGAGGCCGACCCCAGAGATGCAGAGAGCGTTAAGAACGGTTTTCCGTCGGTGGGTAAAAATAAGCCGGATCAGTTTCCGGACCGCCTCTTCCTCTTCGGGAGGGACCGGCGGTTCGGCCAGCGGATCCAGCCGGAGAACGGCGGAGGTCACCTCCGGCTGAGGATAGAAGGCTCCCGGAGAGATTGTGAAGGCGATTGAAGGTTTGAAGGCCACCTGGACCAGCAGGGTCACGCTGGAGTAAATCTTATTTCCCGGTTGAGCGACGATTCTCTGTGCCACCTCTTTCTGAATCGTCAAGACCGCCCGCTTGACCCAGACCCTCTGGTGAAGAAGGAATTCCAGGATCGGGCTGGTGATCGAGTAAGGGATGTTCCCCGCGATGAGCAGCGAGTGGGGTTCCCGGTTGGCGTAGTCGGCCAGATCCAAGCGGAGGATGTCGGCCTGCACCAGTTTAAAATTTTCCATGGAGCCGAACCGACTCTCAAGAATTTTCGCGAACCGGGGATCCCGCTCAACCCCGGTCAGGTGAGGGCTGGTCTCCAAGAGGGCCTCCGTCAAAGCACCCAAACCAGCTCCGATCTCCAGAACTCGCTCCCCAGGGGCCGCCCCAACGGTCTCGGCGATCCGGGCCAGCGCTTTGGGATCGACCAGGAAATGCTGGCCCATCCGCCGGGGAGAAATCCCCAGGTTGTGCTGGCGGATCAGATCCTTAATCGCCCGAACGTTCAGCATCGCTTCCTCTTCGGGGTCCTCGCAGATTCGTCGAGCTTCGGGGTGGCGGGGGTGGGCTGGCTCCTGCCAGCAGGGCCGACCTTTCAGGCTCATGCCCTTCTTGAATGGAAACCCACGCTGACCCCGCCCCTCCATGGGTTTCTCTGGAGCAAGGTGGGGGAGTACGTATGGGTGTGCTCTTCCGAACATGAGAGGTCAGACAGGGTACATCGAGGTGACTTCCAACTTGCTCCAGAGAATAAAAGCTCCTGGAGCTT
>JACQCH010000058.1 GCA_016201735.1 Candidatus Omnitrophota bacterium | reverse complement strand
TTTTTTTTGCCGCTGGTTCGTCACCCGGCTCCTATGGGCGCCTCTCGGCCTCCCAACTCGGGTCAGCTACGGGGCGTCTCGGCCCTTACCCCGACGGGTCTCTCACCCGCTGGTCGTGTGCAGCTTGTCTGGGCGCGACATAGAGCCATTATATCAGAGAGAAAGTCGGGCTTTAGAGTTGAGTGGAGACGGCAATCCACTCATCAAAACCGGTTTCCACAACATATTCCAACCGGAAGAACCGGCCCGGCAACTGCAGGATTTGCGTCAGATAGGAAAACAATGCCTTATGGCGGGCCCAGCCAGGATCCAAGACAACCGCCGTCAACCGGCTGTCATAGCCGGATAACTCTCGGACGGCCTCCTCATACTTGGATCCCACAATCAGGAGAACCGGCCGTTGCCAATCCATCATGGCATTCCTTACCCACCCAGAAAGCCCAGCCCGGGTAAGGTTCTCTGGCGGAACTTGTTGGAGGGGCCACTTCCACCTTTCAAACTGTCCAAGGAGATCCTTAGACAATAAACCTTCCTCAACCAATACCAGCGGAAGCGTCTCCCTTAAAGGGGTTTTAGGAAGCGTTAACCGATGAGCCCTCGAAAGTTGGGGGAGACCATCCCGGTCGGCAACTAACACCGGGGAAGTCACCGATGTCTCAGTCTCTTCCCGGAGCCGGTTCACCAACTTCTCCGGCAGCTCCTCCAGGCCTGTCCCGAACCCCGCCGAGGGACCGGCGCCGGTTTCCTTCCTCTTCCAAAGTTCCATCAGGTAATCGGAGGGGGTCAGCCCAGCGAAGTTTCGAAATAACTCCATCTGGCGGGCCAATTCCGGCCAGGGATTCTGATCGGTCCGCACCATCTGCATCGCTCGACGGGCAAACAACCGGAACGCCACCGCTGCCCCCAGCCCGATTTCATCGTCCGCCAGCGTCAAAACTTGCCAAGCGTCGCGCCAATTCGTAAACGGCACACCTTCGCCTGCCCGTTCCAAAATCCGCAGGACCTCGATGGACGCTTCCCTCAATGAAGAAAATTCGCCCGACGCAGCCTGATTCCAGATTTCCTGAACCCTGAGGTCAAGGCTTTCCTCGGATGCACGTTTCCCTTCCGAACTCAACAAAACGAACTTAATCCAATGGTCTCTGGCCGGTTCTCCAAAAAACCCGAGACGGCTCAGCATCTCCTGACTGCTGCGATCCCTCTCATGTACCCTCATCACAATGGGAACTCCCCGATTCTGTTTCTGCTCCTGAAGGGAAAGAACCAGCTCTTTCTCAACCGCGCCCGACTCCCAATAATCGGGATGAACACCCCAATGGAGGATCTGAACCTGATCCGGCTCCGGAATGACATCCTCTTCATCGGCCACATTCCGCTCAAAAACGAGGAATCCAGCGACCCTGTCTCTGTCAAGATCCTTCACCACAAGAGCGTGTTCCATCTGTGAATAGCCATTAAACCGCTCCATATTCCATGGCGGCTCCGAGTCCGAGGTCTGATTCAACTCCTGGATCTCCAGAACCGGCGCATGCTCAACGCCCCATCCGTAGTCTGCCCCATACATAAATCGGGTCTTCAAATTGAGCGGCGCCTCAGCCCCCTCGGGCCCTTCCTCCAGGCCGGCGCTCCCTTTCCGTTCCTTGTAGAGACGAATCACCTCCACCCCAGGAATAAAATGCATCCCCAATTTAGAAAACTCCCCCCTTATCTTTCCTTTCAGGACGTAATCCTCCACGGTCACCGGATCAAGCCCAAGCACCGGAGCCACAGAGGGGATACTGTAATTCCGTTCCTTCCGGATCGAACGGATGGTCCACCGCTTCCGGCCCTCCGACTTTTTCCCGACCTCATCCAGGACCAGGGATAACTTATTCTTGGGGATCACGAAAAGTTCACGGACCGGACTTAGCGGATGCTCGAGCACCCGAAACGGGATTCCAAACTCCTGGATGACCCGAAAGGTGTCCCGGTACAGGCGTCCCAGCTCACCCGAATCCACATTCCTATAACGGGACTTCAACTCGTGAATCAAAACGACCTCTCCTTTTTCCTGGACCCTGGCAAGAATTCTGCTCTGCCTGAGCAGAAGCCCTTCCAGTCCCTTCCGGGAGGGGTAACGTTTTGATCCGAGTTGGACCCAGAGCGGGTACCCGTCAAAATAAGGGGGCGCCCCCACCCAGGATTGAAGGGTAGTAAAGGGAATCTCAAGCGCCTTTCCCATGGCCGGCCAGCCGACAAAACCACCCACATGGTCATGGATCCATTTCTGGCTCCGCCAAATCAAAACCATTTTGGAGAAATCTCTTCTGTTCAGAAAATGAATCTTCCCACGGATTAGAATCTTGGATGAATCTACCCCCCGTTTTGCCAGCCATTCATAAGAAGGGATCCAGCCGATGAAATCCCTCAGAGAGACAACCGGATATTCCTCCCGATTGATCTGACGCATCGTACCGGCCATAGCCGCCACCAGATCTCCGGGAACTCGGCCTTGATTGTCCTGGAAAAGGTTCCCTCTCTGACGGAGCTCATCAACCACCTCGGGATCGATGCCGGTTAAGCCGGCTATCCGGCTCAAAGGATAACTTTGCTCCGCTCTGACCGGGAAAGCCGGAGAGGAGACAGGCATTTCTGGAATCTCGTTGATCCAATCCTGGCGGCGTGAGCCGACCCGCCGGAACCAGTGCGTCTCCGGATTCCATTGCACCTGTCGGATCAGCCGGGTCGGCTGGAGCCGATAGAGGTCAAGCATCAGCTCCCATTCCGGACCCAACCGGGGAATGATCCGAACCACCTGATTCCTGTACCTTCTCGGCAATGAAACAGGAACCCAGCGGCTCCGATTTCCCATCTGAATCGAGAAAAGGTACACCTCTCCCTGGGGGCTGACCCGCAGATCCACCCCTCCCTCTCCGGGCGCAGCAGCGCCGAATCTCTTGATTAAATCCGCCCTCCCTTTTTCCCTATCCGATCCAACGGCCGCCTCACGCAGAAATGTCCGAAATTTTCGGATTCGGTCTTCTGGAGACTTCTGCAGGAGTACCGGCTGAGGGATCGCCCAAATCTCTACCGGGCCGTTCCGGTACAAGGCGTAGGTCTCCCGAGGATACAGCGCCTTCAGGACATCCCGGATTCCTTTGTTTCGCGTCTTACCAGGCCCGTCCAATTGGATCGTCTGGAACTCCTGTCCCAAGGAGAAAGGCTCCAAAAATTTTACAGCCGTCGCCCAAGGGTACTTTAACCAGATCGCCTTCACCATCATGTCCGGACGCAGATTCTGTTCCAAAAGGGTCATCCCTCTCAGGGGGATACCTGCCATCCCTTCCGCTTCATTCTTCGATTCTTCCTCCAGGCCGGCTTGCTGGTTCGGCCAGGGCCACCAGAGCTGAACATTGGAGTAAGCATTCACCCATTCACTCAAAAATCGCTGAAGATTCTCTTCCTCGGCATCAGCGGCCTGGCTAAGACCGAATTCCCTGATGACACGGATAAACAGCTCTTGAAAAACCAGATTGGCGTTTAGAATCTGAGGCCTTCGTTTTAACAACACCCCTTCAATAAACGGAGCGGGCGGCTCCGGAATCTGGGCGATGAGATCCCCGTATTTTTGAACCACCTGATTAATATCCACCGGAGGAGCTCCCTGTTGAGCCCCTTTCTGTTGCTCCATCCACTGGAGTGTCCCTTTCGCAACCAACAGGGTTTCTTCCCTTCTCCAGATATCCCGAACCGGCGCATCATCAAACCGATCCGGACGGCTCACCTGCAGTAACAGGCCATAGGCCCCGACATAGTTGCCGCCCGATAATTCGCCATTCCCGACCATGATGTCGAATGAGAGAGGGCTGAATTTCGTGGAACGCAGCTTCTGCTTCCAACGCTCATGCTGAACAAACCAGACTAAGCCGTGCGCCGCCAAGGGATCCTCAGCGAAGAGCCGGGCGGAGGGTTCCGTCATGCGGCCCGAAGAAGAGAGATACCGGGCGGCGATGTTTTGCACCATCCGAAGGTCCTTCCGCAGGGGATCCGGCAGATCCTGATGAAGCGCCCCGTGGATCGCCTGCACCGTTTCATTGAGAAGGCGGACCGATTCCTTCCCTAGTTCATAATCTCCTCCAAAGATGGCTGTGAACATACCGGGCGGACTACTTAATTTCTTAAACTGGACCAGCCCCTCCCAATCCTTACGATCAATCATCCGGTTGACTTCGGACAAGAAATCCGCCATCTGCCTCTCTTCTTTCAAGGTTGCCATGGGGTTGACCATCCAGAGGGGATACCGGGGATCCAGAGAGTGAGTTTCTCTCAGTCGCTCCTCTGCTGTCCTACGGCAGAAGCCCGCCGACACTTCCCATCCCAACTCTTTTGCCACGGCAGAAACCATAAGCATGAACGCTGCACTTAAGTTCCAGACAGCCGCCGGCCGTCTCAACAACAAATCCAACTTCAGCTCCTGGGGTATTGCATCCCAGCGATCCCGCACCGCTCTAAAAACCTCCATCACTCGTCCAGGCTCAAGGGGAAGGAGACCCTCTGAAGAAGAACCCGCCATCTTCTTGATCAGCTTGATGAACATCTGTGGGGTATTCTCCCCGGATTCTATGGATTCTTTCCAGTCCAATGCGCCCACTCCGGAACCCTGCTCAGAGCGGCTCATCCAAGACAACACCCTGAACGTATCCACCCAGAGGGGCCTATCCGGCTCCAGTTTCCACGGGTAAGCTTCCCACCAAGTATCTACCCATTTCCCCCATGCATTCAACTCCAACGCGGAAGGATCCTGAAGGAAAGCCAAGGCCGAACGGCTAGACAATTTTCCTAAAGCAGCCAGAAAACCGACGGCATAGGCCTGCCATGTCCGGAGAAACTGCTCCTGAGCCGGCGGGCCAGGAAATCCTGATTGAAGAAGGTCCTGTATCTTCAGGACCAACGCATCCATCTGGCGCAGCTCATCGGAGTTCCCAAGCGGAGCCTTGGCAAACCTTCCTCGGGTCGCTTCTGCCATTTCTGTTTTGCAGAGATCTCCCAGTTCCTCCCATCGGCGCAATTCCAGGGAACGATTGACTCGGTAAAGATGCTGAGCCAGAGGGCTGGCCCGGTCCGACAGATGGCGGAGCTTCCGCTCCAAATCGGTTTGAGCTTCCTTCAGGGCCTCTCGGATCTGCACCTCACCCTTCTCCGGCTTCTGACCCTGATGGAAATGAGCCGGCACTAACTTCTCCGGGGTAAGATTCGCAATCTGCTCCTCCAGCTCCTCCCGCTTCTCTGGAACCGGCTGAACTATTTCCTTCAGACGATCTTTCAACTGCTCCTTCAATTTCTGACGAGTCTTGGAAATTTCCCAGGAAAGCTTGGTGACCAGCCTCTGCAGTTCCTCTTCATAGTCCTGGACGGCTTGTTGTCCTGCCCTTTTCCTCGCCTCCTCCTGCGACAGGATCTTCCCATCTGGAAACCGGATTCCCCATCCGGTCTGTACCTTTTCTACGAAGGCATCCCGCGCAGCCGCATTCGGAAGACCGTAGGGAATGCCGATGAGGAAAAGCAGGTCCGGCTCCTGCCTCCTGCTGCTGGCCAATTGGCCAAAGACCTTGTCCGGAGAAACAGACTTAGGAGAAGCGGACAACGAGCCAACCATCTTTTTGAAGCTCTCGGAAAACCTCGGAGAATAAAAGTCCATCCCCTCCTGGGCCGGAACTATCCACACCTCTTTTAAGTCCGGCAGGCCGGAAAAAGAAACCGGTACGGAAAGTTGAGAGGCAATCCGCGAAACGCTCGCGGAATGAGGCCTTTCGACGTGAGCTTTATTAAGATATCCCCACAACTCCGACTGGGCCATGAGCGGCTGAAGCCCGGCCGCCGAAAGCTCCCGGGCATCCTCCACCGTGCGAGGGACAATCCCTAAGAGGACCGAAACCCCCTTCGGCTGATCCTGCAACCAGCTGGCCAGGCCGGCCAGTTTATCCTGGATCGTGGCGGTCCCGGTCCAGAAGAGGCGCTTAAACAGGTTGCCGTGCTTCGGATCATCCGGATGAAGCACCACGACGGCCTCCTCCAGCCCAGCGGCGAGTCTGGAATGGGTAACGGCAGACTCCTCGGCGCTCAAACCACGGAGGGAATCGTCATTGGATAGAGGAAGGTTTTTGAATCCTGTTTGAGGAGCTGGGAGAAGTGCGCAGACTAAAAATGTGGCGATAAGAGACCGGGGCATTTATTTATCCGTCGGCGCAGGATTCGTGGTAGCCGCAGGTGGGGCACCACCATTTGCAGGATTTGTTGAACAGGCGGGCCCCGCAGGTCGGGCAAAATTGGTGACGTTCCATTTCTCTCCCTTCCCTAGACTTTTCCCCGGACGAGGGCTTGCTTGACTTCGGCGATGGCTCGGGTGACATTGATCCCACGGGGACAGGCCTCCACGCAGTTGAAGACAGTCCGGCAGCGCCAGACTCCTTCCTTCTCGTTCATGATTTTAAGGCGTTTCTCTTTGCCGGCATCCCGGCTGTCGAAGATGAACCGGTGGGCCTGGACGATCGCCGCCGGCCCGATGTAATCCGGGTCCGCCCAGAAAGAGGGACAGCTCGTCGTGCAGGCCCCGCAGAGGATGCACTTGGTGGTGTCGTCGAAACGTTCCCTCTCTTCCGGAGACTGAAGGCGCTCCTTCTCCGGAGCCGGGCCCGCTTCGATGAGGTAAGGGCTCACCTGCCGGTACTTGGAGAAGAATCCCTCCATGTCGACGATCAGGTCCTTGATCACCTTGAAGCCCCGCATCGGTTCGATGGCGATCGGCTGTTTCACATTTTTCACGAGCACCTTGCAGGCGAGGCGGTTGCGGCCGTTGATCAGCATCGCATCGGAGCCGCAGACCCCGTGGGCGCAGGAGCGCCGCAGACTTAAACTCCCGTCAACGCTCCCCTTGATCGCCTCCAGGCCATCGAGCACCCGGTCGGTCGGCTCCAGCTCCACCCGGTACGATTCCCAGTGGGGCTTGGAATCTTTTTCCGGATCGAACCGGAGAATTTTGAACGCGACCTCTCTCATCAGTATTTTCGCTCCTGGGGCTGGAACCGGGTGATGGAGACCGGCTTATATTTTAACTCAACCTGATCCCCCTTTCGATAGGCCAGCGTGTGCTTAAGCCAGTTGGCGTCGTCCCGTTTCGGGAAATCCTCCCGGGAATGGGCGCCGCGGGACTCCGTCCGGTTCAACGCGCCGGTCACCGTGACCTGGGCCAGATCCAGAAGGTAATCCAGCTCGAAGGCATCCAGCAATTCCGTGTTGAAAATCGTTCCGGTGTCCTGGAGCCGGACCTTCGTGTACCGATCCTTCAACCCCCGAATGATCCCCAGCATCTGCTCAAGATTTTCCTTGGTCCGGAACACCGAGGCCTTCTCCATCATCTCGGCCTGGAGTTCCGACCGGATCTTGGCGACCGTCTCCGATCCCTTCCCCTGCCGCAGTCGGGCGATCCTCTCTTTCGTGACCCCTTCCGGATCGGCCGGCAGAGATGTTAAGGGAGCCCTCATCGCGTATTCCCTCAGCGCCCTGCCGCCCCGCCGGCCAAAAACAATGATGTCCACCAGGGAGTTGGTCCCCAACCGGTTGCCCCCGTGCACCGAAACGCAGGCGCATTCCCCCGCCGCGTAAAGTCCGGGCAGGACGGACCTGCGCTCGTCCACGATCACCCGGGCATCCGAGTCGGTCGGGATCCCACCCATCGCGTAATGTGCCGTCGGCTGAATCGGGATCGGCTGTTTTACCGGGTCGATCCCCAGATAGGTTTCGACGAAGTCGGTGATGTCCGGGAGCTTGGCGTGAATCACCTTCGCATCCAGATGGGTCAGGTCCAGGAGAACGTAGTCCTTCCCGTCAATCCCCCGTCCCTCCTGAACCTCCCGGTAGATGGCCCGGCTCACCATGTCCCGGGGCGCTAAATCCTTCAGGGTCGGGGCGTACCGCTCCATGAACCGCTCGCCGGATCTGTTGCGCAGAATCCCCCCCTCACCTCGAGCCGCTTCCGTGATCAGGATCCCCATCTTGTAGATGCCGGTCGGATGAAACTGGAAAAATTCCATGTCCTGCAGGGGGATCCCCCGCCGGTAAACGACCGCCATCCCGTCGCCGGTCAAGGTAAGGGCGTTGGAGGTGATCTTATACATCCGGCCGCAGCCGCCGGTGGCGAACAGGACCGCCTTGGAGTGGAAGGTGTGTAGTTCCCCGGTAGCAATCTGGAACGCCGCCACCCCGCAGGTCACCCCCTCCTTCATCAGCAAATCCACGACGTGATACTCGTCAAAGAAGGTGACCCCCTGCTTGATGCACTGCTGGTAAAGGGTCTGCAGGATCATGTGGCCTGTCCGGTCGGCCGCGTAGCAGGAACGGCGGACCGGCCCCTTGCCGAACTCCCGCGTGTGGCCGCCGAAGGGGCGCTGGGCAATCTTCCCGTCCGGCGTCCGGCTGAAGGGGAGCCCCATGTGCTCCAGCTCGTACACCGTCTCCACCGCTTCGCGGCACATGATCTCCGCCGCGTCCTGGTCGACGAGATAATCTCCCCCCTTGACCGTGTCGAACATGTGCCACTCCCACTTGTCGTCCTCGAGATTTCCCAGGGCCGCGCCGATTCCCCCCTGCGCGGTCCCGGTGTGGGAGCGGGTCGGGTACAGTTTGGAGAGAACCGCGATCCGGGGAGATTTCCCGGAAGAATCGGGGCGGCTGGCCTGCAGGGCCGCCATCAACCCCGCCCCGCCAGCCCCGACGATGATCCCGTCAAAGGTATGGAGAGCCATCAGGGCGAACGGAAAGCCATAATGACCCACGTTCCTAAGATAAGGAAGAGACCTCCAACAACATACATCCCCTTCACGACAATCCCCCGGGCGGGAGGGTGAAGATAATCGTCGACGAGGGTGCGCATCCCGTTTAACCCGTGGATCATCGCCAGCCACAGCATCGTTAGGTCGTAGCCGCGCCAGAAGATCTTCACGTAGCGCCGGGCCACGAAATCGTAGTCGATGACGTGGACGCTGTTGAACACGTGCATGATGAACAGATGGCCCAAGGCCAGAACCAGCAGGACGATCCCGGAAATCCGCATGAACAGCCAAGCGGTCAGCTCGATCCCGCCGCTGGGCTTCACGCGGGAACCGTAGGAGGTAGTCAGCGGCTCCTGCCGATCCATGCTCACCCCGCCCCTCCGAAGCTTCGCTTCCATCCCTGCAGGGATGGAAGCGCTGTGCCGAAGGCACAGATGCCCTCGGCTATTCCCCACTTCCTTAAGAAATTCACCCTCTCAGCCGAGGGCATGCTTCGGAGGGGCGGGGTCATGGGTGCAGACCTTGAAGGGCGTGCCCCAGCATGATCCAACCCACCGGCAGAAAAACCAGGGCGAACAGGATCATCTGGACGAGGAACATCTGTTTGTAATAGATCGTTGAGGCCGGATAAAAGTCAACGATGGTGACCCGGACCCCGTTCAAGGAGTGATAGAGAACGGCGGCAAAGAGGCCAATCTCCATCAGGCCGAAGAATGGGTAGCGGTAAATCTGAATGATTCGGTTATACCATTCCGGCCCCAGCATGATCAGGGCGGTGTCCAGGATATGCGCCAAAAGGAATAAGAGAACCGCCACACCGGTCACCCGGTGCAGGATCCATGACCACTGGCCGATCCCACCCCGGTAGAAACTCATCGGGCGTATCTTGTCGGGTCGACGACGCCGGCCGCCTTGAAGCCGGCCTTCCGCTCGGCGCATTTCTGGCAGCGGCCGCAGTGCCTCCCGGCGATCGGCTCCAGGCAGGAAAAGGTTTTTCCCCAAGCAAGAGAAGGGGATCTTTTAATCACCTGGGCCTTGGTCAACTCATGGAAAGGAGCCGCGATCCGAAGCGAAGCGCCCACGGATCCTTCCAACAGCCCCTCGACCTGCTTTAAGAAGCCGCTTCTGGCATCGTGGAACGGATTCCCCTTCAAGATTCCGAGCCAGAGAACCGGGATCCTCCTTAAACCGCAGAAGAGCCCGGCCAAGGACAAGAGCAGAAGATTCCGCCCGGGGAGGAAAACCGCCGTGTCCGGCTCGTGGGATGCCGGCGTCCCTTCCCCGACGCTCCAATGGTTCCCGTAAATCGGCTTCACAGGGACATCCAGGACGGTCAACTCCGCCAAGCCATCGCTCTCAACGGTGCGGAGGAACTCCTTCAAGGAATCCAACTCCGCCTTCTCCCACTTCAGGCCCTTGCGGATGTAGATCGGGTAGACCCGCTCGTACGCCTTCAAGGCCGCGGCCACCAGCGCGGCCGACTCGACACCACCGCTGGTCAAGACGCCGACCGCAGCCGTATCTTGATCTTTTCTTCTATTCATCCTATGATCATCCCACGATGTTCAAGGTAACGAAAGAGATCCATTTCTGCTACGGCCACCGGCTCCTCAACTACGAGGGGAAATGCCGCTTCCTTCACGGGCACAACGCCAAGGTGCAGATCGATCTGAGCTCCGAGGCGCTGGATCACCGGGGCATGGTGATTGATTTTAACGATGTCAAACAAACGGTTCAAGGATGGATCGACTCGGCGCTGGATCACAAGATGCTTCTCAATAAGGCCGATCCGCTCATTCCACATCTTAACCCCTTGAAAGAACCGATTGTCACTTTGGAAATCAACCCGACCGCCGAAGCGCTGGCCCGGATGATCTTCGACTACGCCAAGGCCCAGGGATTCCCGGTCACCGAGGTCCGGTTCTGGGAGACCCCTACGTCGTTCGCGACCTACCACGCTTGATTCGCCCGCCCGCTCGGTCGCTCACTCCCCAGAGGGAACCCAGGTTCCCTCTGGATCCACCCTCCTCAAAGAGGCGAGGGGCGGTCCCCCTCGCCAACACCCCTGAGTTCTCGGCCTGACGGCCTCGAACTCGTCGTTCGCGACCTACCGCGGGTAATCTTCACCCCGACGCTGTCCGTCCCAGGAACGGAAAATTTCCGGATCCTCACCCGCACAGAAGCCGGCTTGAATTTCTCCAGCACTTTCCCAGCGACCGCTTCCGCCATCGCTTCCACGAGCCGGAAGGAGCGGCTCCGAACAATCTCCTTCACCTCCCGCGCGACGGCGGCGTAGTCCAAGGTTTTTTCCACCCGGTCGGCTCGGCCGGCCGGCTTCAAATCCAATCCCATCCTCAGGTCGATCCGGACCTCCTGGAGCCGCCGCCGCTCCTTAATCGGGACCCCCACATGCGCCCGGCAGCGGAGGCCTTCGATAAGGATAGAATCCACTTAAACCCAGTCATTTCGAGGCCGAAGGCCGAGAAATCTCGTTTTAAATCGAGATTTCTCCTCGCTTCGCTCGTCGAAATGACCTGTTACTGGGTAACGACCAATCATTGTTTTCGCACCGCGCCAATCAAGCTCAGGAACCCTTCCACGCTCCCCGCCTTGAGGAACGGGTTGATCGATTTTTCCTTGGCGATCGTGGAGGTCGGGGTCGGCGCGTAATTATGCCCCGGATGGACAACGAGCCGATCGTCCATCTCCCGAAGCCGGCTCAAACTCTTGTAAAGCTGCTCCGGATCTCCGCCGGGCAGATCGCAGCGGCCGCAGCCCCCGATGAACAGCGTGTCCCCGGAAATCAACCGATCCCCGACGGTGATGCATTGGGAGCCGGGCGTGTGACCGGGGGTATGAAGGAAAGAAAGCTCGAGCGGGCCGACGCTGATCTTATCCCCTCCCTCCACCGGCTTAAGGTTAGCCCTCCCCACCGGCACGTCGCTGATCTCCTTCTTATGGACATAGATCTGCGCGTCGGTCGCTGTGAGGATTTCCTTCAGGCCGTTGATGTGGTCGAAATGGGTGTGCGTGATGATGACCGTTGTGATCCGCATCTCGTCCTGGGCGGCCGTCTCCAGAATCCGGGGCACATCCCACGCCGGATCCACCACGGCGGTCTCCCGGGTCTCCAGAGATCCGATCAGGTAAACGAAATTCTGAAGGGGCCCGAGCTCGAGCTGTTTGAGGTAGAGCTTCACTTCTTTTGGAGGAGGCGGCGGACCGCCTGCACGATCTGCCGGGCGGTCAGGCCGTATTTCTCGAACAGCTCTTCCGGCTTGCCCGACTCGGCATAGGTGTCCTGGATGGCAACGAACTCCATCGGGACCGGATGAGATCGGGCTACCGCCCGGGCCACCGCGGAGCCCAAGCCACCCCAAATCTGGTGCTCTTCAGCGGTCACGATCGCGCCGGTCCCCTTGGCCTGAGCGGCAATCAGGGCTTCATCCAGCGGCTTCACGGTGTGGAGATCCACCACCGCCGCCGAGACACCGGAGGCCTGCAATTCCTCCGCCGCCGCCAGCGCCTCGTAAACCAGAAGCCCGTTGGCGATCACCGTCACGTCCCGCCCGGGCCGAATGAGAATCCCCTTGCCGATCTCGAACCGGGCATCCGGCGGATACACCAGAGGCGCCTTGGGCCGGCCGGTCCGGATGTAAACCGGCCCGTCCATCTCGGCCGCCTGGGTGACCAGGGCTCGGGTGGCATGCTCATCGGCCGGAACCATGACGGTAAACCCCGGCAGGGAGGTCATGAGGGCGATGTCCTCGATCGACTGCTGAGAGACTCCATCTTCCCCGACGCTGATCCCGCCGTGCGAGGCGACCACCTTCACATTGGCATGTGGAACCGCCACCGCCATCCGGAGCTGATCGTACGCCTTGCAGGTCACAAAGCAGGAGAAACTGGAGACAAAAGGGATCTTTCCAGACGAGGCCAACCCCCCGGCCATGCCGACCATGTTGGCTTCGGAAATCCCGACGTTGAAAAACCGGTCAGGGAAGGCCTTGGCGAACGCCCCCGTGCGGGTCGAGGAGGAGAGATCCGCGTCCAGAACGACGATCTTGGGATTCCGCTTGCCCAGCTCCAACAGGGCCTGGCCGTAGGCATCTCGGGTCGCAAGTCCCAGCTTCTTTTCCAATTGTTCACCCGCTGGCATCTTTATGCACCCCGTTCGTGCTGAGCCTGTCGAAGCACGACGGGGTCACCCTTCGACAAGCTCAGGGTGACCGGCGCGGATATCTTTATTCACTTTGCGCCCGTCTTGACCTTGCCCGCCGCCACCAGGGCCCGCGAAAGGGAGGGATTCCCGTCGATCTCCGCCAGCGCCGCCTCGGTCTCCTCGGCAGTCGGGGCCACCCCGTGAAAATAATTGTTGTTCTCCATGAAGGAGACCCCTTTGCCCTTGACGGTGTTGGCGATGATCACGTGCGGTTTGCCCGGCGCCGCCTTGGCCTGCTCCACCGCCCGGACGATCTGGGGGAGGTCGTGTCCGTCGATCTCCTGGACGTGCCAACGGAACGATTCCCACTTGGCACCGAGAGGATCCGGGTCCAAGATCTGCTTGACGGGGCCGTCGAGCTGGAACTTGTTGTAATCGACGATGGCGATCAGGTGATCCAGCCGGTGAAAGCCGGCGAAGTTGATCGCCTCCCAACTCTGCCCTTCCTCGATCTCTCCGTCGCTCATCAGCACGTAGGTCCAGTACGATTTTTTGTCCATCACCCCGGCCAAGGCGATCCCTGCGGCGATCGAGAGCCCCTGTCCCAGCGAGCCGGTCGAGGCCTCGAGGGCCGGAAGGTGGCGCTGGTCCGGGTGCCCCTGCAGGGGAGAGCCGAGCCGCCGGAGTGTGGCCAGTTGTTCCTTGGGGAAATAGCCGGAAAGGGCCATCGCCACGTATTGAACCGGAACCCCGTGCCCCTTGCTTAAGACAAACCGATCCCGATCCTCCCATCGAGGATTCTTCGGGTCGTGGCGCATCAAGTGGAAGTACAATGCCGCGACGATGTCTGCCGCCGAAAGAGACCCGCCCGGATGCCCGGACCCTGCGGTCCCCAACATCCGAATGATCTCTTTCCGGATCTGCCGTGCGGTGGAAGGGAGCTCCTGAACCGAAACTTTCTGGGGAGAAGCCATGGCAGGAAGGATGATACCAAAAGTTTGGCTGAACCTAAAGGAAAACTCCTGTTATAATCGAGCTTCTTGTTGATTCGATGAATCACCTATTCTTCTTCTATACTCTGGCAGTCCTGCTGATCGGCAGCGCCCTCGGCATCATTCTCGCCCGGAACCCTGTCTACGCGGTCTTGAGCCTGGTCTCCACCCTGTTCGCCCTGTCCGGCCTTTTCGTTCTGCTGGGGGCTTATTTCGTTGCCGCCATCCAGGTGATCCTCTATGCCGGGGCGATCCTGGTTCTGTTCCTATTCGTCGTGATGCTGCTGGATCTGACGCCGGAAACCCTCTTCAAGATGAAGGGGGGGACCTTGAAACTGGCAGGGACCCTCTTCGGCCTCTTCTTCCTCTGGCAGTTCGCGCAGGCGGTCCGGACCTTCACCCCTTTTCCCACCTCGACCACCTCCTCGGTCGCCGGGACCACGGCGGCGGTGGGGAAACTTCTTTTCACCACCTACGCCCTTCCCTTCGAGGTCGCCTCGGGTCTGGTGGTGGTGGGGATCATCGGGGCGATCGTCCTGGCGAAGAAAAAGGTCCCATGACCCTCAATCATTACCTGATCTTAAGCGGGATCCTGTTCACGATCGGCCTCGTCGGGGTGATCACCCGCCGGAACGTCATCATGATCCTCCTGAGCCTGGAGATTCTGCTTTCCGCGGCGAACCTGGCCTTCGTCGCTTTCTCCCGGGCCCTGGGGGATCTCTCCGGCCAGCTCATGGTTTTCTTTGTGATGATCGTGGCGGCCGCGGAGGTCACCGTGGGGCTGGCGATCGCCGTGGTCCTGGTCCGGCAGACCGGCAAGATGGGGGCAGATGAGTTGCGAGGGTTAAAATGGTAACGCTCCCCTGGCTGATCCTGTTTCCTCCGATCGCGGCGGCCTTCTCCATCGCCCTATTGACCCGCCGGTCCCGGCCGGCAAGCGCCGCGTTGGCGATCGGCGCCCTAGCCGTGAGTCTCCTCTCGGCCCTGGCCCTCCTTTTCCATTCGCTGGGCCATCCCGAAAACCCGCTGATGGAAATCTCCATTCCCTGGATTCAACTGCCCGGGCTGTCGCTGGAATTCGGGTTCCTGCTGGACCGGCTGTCGATCCTGATGAGTCTGGTCGTCACCGGCGTGGGGCTGATGATCTTCATCTATTCGGTCGGCTACATGGCCCACGAGCCGGGGTTGCCCCGGTACTTCGCCTTTCTCTCTCTCTTCGCCTTCTCGATGCTGGGGATCGTGCTGGCGAATAATTTCATCTCTCTCTTTATCTTCTGGGAGTTGGTGGGAGCCAGCTCCTATCTCTTGATCGGCTACTGGTACGACCGTCCCAAAGCCGCCGAGGCCGGCAAGAAGGCGTTCCTCGTGAACCGGATCGCCGATTTTGGTTTCCTCATCGGGATCTTGATGCTCTGGAGCTTCTCCGGAACCGGATCCGAAACCCGGACTTTGAATTTCCTGGAACTGGCCCGGCGCCTGGAAAGCTTAAGCGCTCAGGGAATCCTGCTGCCCGCGACCCTGGCGGCCACCGGGGCCCTGCTGTTTTGCGGGGTCATCGGGAAATCGGCCCAATTCCCCCTGCACGTCTGGCTGCCGGACGCGATGGAAGGCCCCACCCCGGTCTCCGCGCTGATCCACGCGGCGACGATGGTGGCGGCGGGAGTGTACCTCTTGTGCCGGATCTCCTTTCTGTTGGCGCCGATTCCGCAGGTTATGGAGATGATCGCCGGCATCGGCGGATTCACCGCCGTTTTTGCCGCGAGCCTCGCCCTGGTGGAGAACGACATCAAGCGGGTCCTGGCCTACTCCACCTTAAGCCAGCTCGGATACATGGTGATGGCGCTGGGATTGGGCGGCGTGACGGCCGGGATGTTCCACCTGACCACGCACGCCTTCTTCAAGGCGATGCTGTTCATGGGAGCCGGCTGCGTGATCCATTCCCTCGAGACCAATGACATCCGGCAGATGGGGGGACTTTACCGGACGATGCCGGCGACGACCCGGATCTTCGGGATCGGGGCCCTTGCCCTCTGCGGGATCTTCCCCTTCGCCGGTTTCTGGAGCAAGGATGAAATCCTGGCGCTGGCGTTCGCCCACCACCGGATCCTCTGGATCGTCGGGACGGCGACCGCCGGGATGACCGCCTTCTACATGGGACGGCTCTTTTGCGTCGTCTTCCTGGGGGAACCGCGCCGCAATGAGCGTCACAGCCACGAAGCCCCTGCCCTGATGATCTGGCCGCTCATCCCCCTGGCGATCCTTTCCGTGATCGGCGGATTCATCGGGATCCCCTCCTTCCTCCATGAGGCCGGCGGAACCCACGTTGAATTTAACTTCCTCGTGGCGGTCATCTCCAATGGGGCGGCCTTCGGTGGGCTTCTGTTGGCCTACGGCATTTATGTCAAAGGACTCGCGCCGGCCCGATGGCTGAAAGCGCTCTTAGGTCCGTTGAACGTTCTCCTCACCCGGAAATTTTTCGTCGATGAGGCGTACGGATGGATCAACCGGAATGTTCAACAGCGGACGGCAGTCGGATTGAACCTCTTCGAGCGGACCGTGATCATCGGGCTCTGGGCCAACGGGATCGCCAAGACCACCGGAGCCGCCGGGGCCATCCTGCGGCGGGCCCAAACCGGAAAGGTGCAGACCTACGCGCTGACGCTCCTCATCGGGTTAACGCTCCTCATCTACCTGAGCGGGCGATGGGCCCCGTAAGCTGGATCCTTCTTTCTCCCCTGATCGGGGCGGTGGTTTTACTCGGCATTCCCAGCGATCGGACCGCTTGGATCCGCCGAGCCGCCGCCCTCTTCACCGGAGTTCCCCTGCTGATCACCGGGGTCCTCTTGGCCACCTACAACCGGGCACAGGGGGGCTATCAGTGGGTGGACCGGGTTGCCTGGATTCCGTCGATGGGGATCGCCTACCAGGTGGGCCTGGATGGAATCAACCTGACACTAACCCTCCTGCACGCCCTCTGCAGTTTCACCGGGGTTTTGATCTCCTACCGGATTCAATCCCGGGTCAAGGAATATTACCTCTTTTACCTCCTGCTGATCGGCGGGGTGTACGGGGTGTTCGTTTCCCTGGACTTGTTCTTCTTCTATCTCTTTTACGAGATGGCGGTGATCCCGATGTTCCCGCTGATCGGGATCTGGGGATCCGGCGACAAAGAGTACGCGACGATGAAGCTGACCCTGTACCTGACGGCCGGCGCGGTGCTGGCCCTGGTGGGACTGCTCGCCCTCTACAGGGTCAGCGGCGTCCAGACCTTCGACCTGATCTTCCTCGAGCGGTATCTCCGGCAGAACCCGATTCCCGGCGGGATCCAGCGGATGCTCTTCCCCTTTCTCCTGATCGGGTTCGGGGTGATCGCTCCGATGTGGCCGTTCCATTCCTGGTCTCCGATCGGCCACGCCGCCGCTCCGTCGGCGGTCAGCATGCTTCATGCCGGGGTTTTAATGAAACTGGGCTCCTACGCGATCCTCCGGATCGCGGTCCAACTGCTCCCGGAAGGGGCCTACACCTGGCTCCCCTGGGTGGCGGGGATCTGCGTGATGAACATCATTTACGGCGGGTTCGTCGCCATGGCCCAAAAGGACATCAAATTCCTGATCGGATACTCTTCTTCCTCCCACATGGGGTACGTGCTTCTGGGGATCGCTTGCCTGAACCCGGTCGCTCTAACCGGCGCGGTGCTTCTGATGTTCGCTCACGGGCTGATGACCGCCCTGGCCTTCGCCGCCGTGGGGCACGTGTACGACCAGACCCACACCCGGGTCATGGCCGACTGGGGGGGCTTGGCCCGGCAGATCCCACTCATCGCCACCGTCTTCATCATCGCGGCCTTGGCTTCCAGCGGCCTGCCTGGTTTCGCGAACTTCGCGGCGGAACTTCTGGTCTTCTTCGGATCCTGGGAAACCTACCGCTGGTCCGCCCTGGCCGCAATTCTCGGAATCGTGATCACCGCCTTCTACATGCTCCGGGCCGTCCGGACCTGTTTCTTCGGGCCGCTGAATCCCCGGTGGGCAAGTTTACAGGATGCGACTCTCTTTGAACGGATCCCTTACGTGATTCTGGTTTCCGCGCTGCTGGTCGTCGGCTGCTGGCCCCGGTTCCTGACCGAGTTGATCAGCGCCTCGACCGGCTCCGTTCTGAAACATCTAAGCCCCCTGCAGACGGTGGCCCGCTTATGGTGACCCCTTCGGGCTGGCTCTTGATGCTGCCGGAACTCTGGATCTCGGGCCTGATCCTGCTTCTGCTATTTTTGGATCTTAGGTGGCAGGGCCGCCCGAAATCCCCGCTGGGCCTGGTCAGCCTGTTCGGTCTCTTGTCGGTGATCCCGATTCTGGCCTGGCAAAGCAGTCTGGAGACGCAGACCCTCCTCGGCGGAATGTACCGGATCGATCCGCTGGGACTCTTTTTTAAGTGGATCTTTTTGGGGACGGCGATCCTGGTCACCCTGATGGCTCGGGAGACCGCCTCTTCCTCTCATCCGGCGGACCGGTTCGGGCCGGACGAGGGGGAATTTTACCTGCTGATCCTGACGGCCAGTTTGGGGATGTTCTTCGTCGCCTCGGCGGCGAACTTCCTCATGCTGTTCGTGGCGCTGGAGCTGATCACCATCTCCTTCTATGTGATGACCGCTTACCTCAAGACCAACTCCAACTCCCTCGAGGCGGGACTCAAATATCTGATCCTGGGCTCGGTGGCCTCCGGATTTTTCCTGTACGGGATCGCCTTCCTCTACGGCTCCACCGGATCCCTTTCATTCGATAAAATCCGGATCACCCTGCAAAACTTAAGTTCCCTTCCCCCGACCCTGCTGGTGGGACTGCTCTTCATCCTGGGAGGGATCTTGTTCAAAGGGGCCTGCGTTCCCTTTCACCTGTGGGTTCCCGACGTCTACGAAGGGGCCCCCACGCCGGTCACCGCTTTTCTCTCGGTCGGATCCAAGTCAGCCGGGTTCCTCGTGGCCCTGCGGGTCCTGTTCGAGATGTTCTTGCCCAACCGCCCCCAGTGGGCGTTCCTCCTGGCGCTCCTGGCGGCCCTCACCCTGCTTTATGGAAATCTCGGAGCCATCCCCCAGAAAAACATCAAGCGGCTCCTCGGTTACTCCTCGATCGGACATGCCGGCTATCTGTTGATCGGTCTGGCCGCCGCGGGGAATCACCTCGGAGCCACCGGCATCTGCTTCTATCTGGCCGGCTACCTCGTCACGAACCTGGCGGTCTTCCTGGTCATCACCGCCTTCTCGAAACAGGGGGGATCCGATGAGATGGCTGACTACGCCGGGCTCTCCCGCCGCTCCCCGTTCCTGGCGGCGGCGATGTTCCTGGCCCTTCTTTCCCTGGCGGGGGTCCCGCCCCTAGCCGGATTCTTCGGAAAATTTCTCCTCTTGATGAGCGCCGTATCGGAAGGTTACCTTTGGCTGGCGTTGATCGGTGCGGCCGGAGTGGTGATCTCTCTTTATTACTACCTTCTGCTCGTCAAAACGATGTACGTCGATCTTCCGGAAGACTCCGCGCCGATCCCGGTTTCTGTTCCGGTTCGGATCGCCTTGATTGCCTGCATGGCCGGCATCTTAGGAATCGGAATCTGGCAGGGGCCGTTTCTGAATCTCTCCTTCGCCGCCGTCAAGAATTTATTTTAAACGCTCGGAGCGGGCGGAGGCGGAGAGGAATTCTTGGGCGTACAGGTTCTTGGCGGCGCGGCGGAGCCGCTGATTGAAGCCGTCCATATCGGCCGTCGCTTCCAAAAGGAAATCCAGCCATTGGCGCTCATCCATCCTTCTGCCCGCCAGCTGTTCGCTCAACAACGGCAGAAGAAGCTCTCCGCCCCGGGCATATTGAGGGGGCAGTGAGGAGCCCCCCTGGAGAATCTCCAGAAATTTAAAGGACGGCTCCGGGGATTGTTCCAACCGAAGCAGCCACCCCTCGATCTCGATCACCGCCCAGGCCTCGGTCGCCTGATCTTTTAACGGGCGCTCATGGATGGACTCAAGATCCTTCGAAAATATTCCTGGCTTCACGATCTGCCGCGCGGTCCAGATCGCCTCTTTGGAAGACAACATGAGCCCCAGCGGGCGGGGATCCCGGCTCAGGGCGTGGGCGAACTTCATCGCGTCGGAGTGAGCCCCTTCTTCGACCAGAACCGACTCCCACAAACGTCTCTTTGCCTCGGGGAGATTATGTCTTCCGAAGGCATGGGAGAGAATTCGCATCTCAAGAAATCGCTTCGCCTCTTCCGGGGAATCCCCCGACGGCCGGGCCGGCCCCTGCCCGAGAGAGGCCTGGTTCCACCATCTCCTCCACAAAGGAAACAGCCCTTCGAAATTCTCCTCCTCTTTCTTCGAGAGAATAATGAATTCGGAGTGGGCCATCGCCCTGGGAAAAACCCCCTGAAGGGACTGCGCGAAATAGACGGGGACTTCCCTGCCCGAGGGAGTCCGGGTGGCTGAGGCCGGTTCCAGCCGCCCGATCAAGGCGGCTCCGCCCAAAGGAGAAGGCAGGGTGAACCAGCGGTTTCCCCCCTCCGGATCAGGAAGGACCGGATTCAGAAAAGCAAGCCGCCTCTGCTCAGAGGTCTCTCGGGCAACCGCCGGAAGGGGACAGCTTAGAAAGAGGAGCGCCAACAGAAGGAAATGTCTCATTTACTCTTAAGTTTACTCGATCGGGGACCAAAAATACAAGGGGTTAAACTAAATTTAATTACATTAACTATGATTGTCACGCCTATCCTACTAAATCCGCATAACTGACGGAGCCGGTTGTAGCGCATGCAGTTAGGAGACGGTCAAAGAGTTGGCCATGGAACCATCGGCGATTGAAGCGATAACCGAACTCGTCGACGAATCGCTGGAGGTGCTT
>JACQCH010000056.1 GCA_016201735.1 Candidatus Omnitrophota bacterium | reverse complement strand
TGATTCTCTGGGTGATCCGAGTGGCTCAGTCGGGAATCTCCACAGAGATCCTGCTGTCTACCTTGTACGGGCATCCCAAACTCCAGGTTGCAGAAAGCGGATAATCTCATGGCCATCCATCAATTTGCATGAGTCGTGAGTATAAAATACGCTCAGAGGGGAAGCGATGGCGTATGACGAAGCATTGGCTGCGCGAGTTCGCAGGCTGTTGGCGAGGCGCCCCGCGCTTGTAGAGAGGCGGATGTTTGGGGGCATTGCGTTCATGGTGCGAGGACATATGTGCTGTGGCGTCCTCAAGAATGACCTGGTGGTTCGGGTCGGCCCTGCGCGCTATGAGAAAGCGCTGTCCCAGCCTCATGTCCGTCCAATGGACTTCACAGGCCGTCCAATCAGCGGATTCGTATTTGTCGGCCCTGGCGGATACAGGACAGATGAGATGTTTCGGACGTGGATCAAACAGGCGGTTGCGTTCATCTCATCCCTGCCGCCCAAGTAGCCTCTTACCGGGTTTCTGGCAAGGCCCCGCGGGGATCCGAAAGCGGAACTTCCTCTCCCATCACGTAGATCTGACCCATCCAGCCAAAAACATTGAAGCGATAGCCCTCGCAAACGGCGGGTCGGAGGTTTGACCCTCACGGGAAACGTGCTATAGTTAAAATTCAGGAGAGTTCCAAAGAGCAGAAAAGAAGAAATGGTAAAACCGGCTTGTTTCTTCCTCAGCTTTCTATTCCTACAGGGCATTGCACAAGCAACGATGTGGGATGAGCCTGAAGATCCGGAAGCCCTCGCGCGGGCTGACCTTGTAGTGACAGCCTCTCTGATCAGGTCCAACGCCCTTGCGGCGCGGTTTAAGGTGATAGAGGTGGTGGCGGGCCAGGACAGTGGGCTTAGGAAGAGGGCAGAGTTTCCTGTCTCCGGTTACTATCTGTTGAACCTCTCTTCGATAAGCGCAGGTTCCTCCCACGGAGGTTTCGAGGATTATGAGCCGGGTTCTTTTTACATCCTATTCCTCAAGAGGGCGGGTCCCTTCAAAGGGGACCTCATGCAGGCCCAAGGGATCATCGGATCGGGTGAGGCGGTCTATCAACTGCCCACTCCTACCATCTGCCGCATCCAGTTAAAAGAAGAAAAAGCGCAGCGCGGACACCTCTGGTGGAGTTTTTATAGGGGAAATCCACCCGCGAAAAAATACCTTGCCTGCTTGGCCTCCTTATGGAAGGTGGCCCACGGAGAAAGGCCCGATCACAACCTTGCTGGAATGGCTGCGGGGCGTCTCCTTGTGCTTCCCTTGGA
Source organism: Candidatus Omnitrophota bacterium (assembly GCA_016201735.1). Classification (GTDB taxonomy): domain Bacteria; phylum Omnitrophota; class Gorgyraeia; order 1-14-0-20-64-10; family 1-14-0-20-64-10; genus JACQCH01. The sequence goes on along the minus strand of JACQCH010000056.1, from coordinate 17,035 downwards.
ATCCAAGCAAGAGTCTGAGGTCAGTGAGCAAGCCATGTGGCTCGATTACCTTGCCATCATCGGAGGCGGAAAGCTGGAAACCTTTGTCCTTCCGTACCGGAACAGCCCCTATCTTCCCATTCGGCTCTCTGCCATTCGAGCACTTGGCCGTTGCGGAAACACGGAGGCTCCCAAGATTCTTGGAGGAATGGTGAAAGAAACCAACGCCGAGCCGATCATCCAAACGTTTGCTGTTCAGTCTTTGTCTACCCTAAAGGCCAAGGAGGAGCTTATCGGACTTCAAGATTTGCTGGGGAGCCTGTCGGATGAGCCCTTCTCCTTTGCCACCAACCTTATGGACCCACGGCGAAACTCCGCTCCTTCCCCAAGGCAGGCACTGCTTGAGGCGCTGAAACAATTTGGCATTACCCCCAAAATAGAGGTTGAACACCCGCAGGCCGCTAAGTCAGTCCAACAGAAAAAGGGAGTAACTCAAGCGAACTCCGCAGATAAGGGACGCAAGACGGTGAGGGTGTGCGATTTCGGCGGGGAAAAGGCGAAGCGACAGTACGGTGGAGACATGGATGCCTTGGGTGATGCAAAGGCAGGCTCCCATTTTTCCCTTGACCTCTACGGTGTTCACCTGCGGGCCGAATCCGAAGGGGACATCGATTTAGACATGGATTTTATGCCTGCTCCCGAGAGCGCATCTCGGCTTACGGCTCTGAGCGAGGGACCCATCGACGCTCGCTACCGAATCCTGTTTGACGCCGATCGGAACGCGCAAACCGGTTCGACCATCGAAGGATTCCCGGGGATTGAACGGGAAGTGGAAATCATTGTGCACGGGAATCAGGAGCCAGGCCCTTTCACGGTGACCGGGTTTATTATCGATACCCTTGACGGGTCAAAAACCCCATTTTCCGCTGTGCCAAGTTTGTCGGCCGAGGCGTCATGGAACAGAGAGTCGGAGACCGGCTTATTTTTCGGCATGGAGGTTTCTATTCGTGGGATTCCACGCAAACTCCTGAGTCTTGTGGCTGACGAGGTACCGGTAACCGTTATTTCTCAGAATGAAGCAGGGGTTGCCGATACGGCGGTTTTCATCTTTGACCGGAAGGCATGGGAAAAGGAACCGGACCTCCGCATCAGTTCAGCGGCGGTGGGGGAGCCGATGCGCTTTACCGTGAAAGGGCTAACCCCAAGAAAGGAGTTTACTGTTTCCGTTGATGCTATGGACACGGAAGGTACGGAGGAAATAGAGGGCACACCCGTATTTACAGGGCATGCGGGTCCCGGAGGTACCTCCAGCGGGAGCTTCATCCTACCTGCTTTATCGCCGGGGGACCATTCTCTATACGTTGAGGAAAAGCGGACTCCGGATGAGCAATTCCGATTTGGGTTCAATGTAACGACATGCGAAGAGTGCTATGCGGAGTATGTAAAAACGCCGGTGGCGAAGGAGGCCTATCCGGGCGAGGCCTATGTGAAGTACTCGAAGGGATCTGATCTCCAAGATGAGAAACAGCCCGAAGAGGCCACTCCCTTCCTGGAAGAAGCCTACCGGCTCGACCCGAATAACCGGCGGATAATCGGAAGACTCGCCCAGGCCTACTCGGCAACCGGGAAGCACCTGCAGGCCAACAGCCTCTTGGAAGAGCTGAGGAGGAAATTCGTGAAGCCCTCCGGTGACGTCTCTGAGCGATTGGCCTATGCTTACACGATCATGAGGAGATACCAAGAGGCGATTGGTATCTTGGAGGATCTTATCCAGAAGTCTGATCACCCTTCCGAGTACGCGTGGGAGTTATTGGGCTATGCCTGCCGAGAGAGCAAGGAATGGATGCGATTGCTGGAGATCGCGAAGTTTGGAATTGAAAAAGAGCCCAATTCTGTCCCGGCCTATCACGACGCAGGTTTTGCCGCTTCCATGATCTACGGGTTGCATTCCAAAGAGTCACGAAGATATTACGCGAAGTACAGGGAACTTGAGCCTGACAAGCAGAAAAGCGCTTTTGTCAAAGAGATCTTTCCCGATCTGTAAGAGTCGGATTCCAGAGAATAAGATAGGAACCTAGGAGAAGAACGAGAAAGATGCGATCGGTCGTATTTACAGGCGATGACTTCGGCTTCTCGCACGGCGTCAACCGCGCGATTATCGGGGCCCATAAACGGGGCGTGCTCACAAGAGCTAGTTTAATGGTGACGGGTGAGGCGTTCGATGAGGCGGTGACCCTGGCCCGGTCTCATCCACAGCTTGGTGTCGGTTTGCATTTGGTTCTATTGTGCGGCCGATCCGCTTTGCCCGCCAATGAGATTCCACACTTGGTGGATCGGACCGGTCAATTTCCATCCCAATCGGTCCGGACCGGCCTGCGTTACCAATTCAGTTCGAAAACTCGCCGCGAACTCCGTTTGGAAATCTATGCCCAGCTCGAAAAATTCCGGCGCACAGGACTCCGACTCTCGCACGTTGACGGCCATCTGCACATGCACATGCACCCGGTGGCGCTTCGGATACTGAGCAATCTGGCACCCGAGTTCGGCATCAAGGAAATCCGGCTTCCCTCAGAGGAGCTCGGTCTCGCTCTTAGGCTTGATCGTTCATACGTGGCAGCCCAATTTATTTGGTCTCTGCTTTTCGAAAGACTCCGTCGCTACGGAGAGCGCTGCTTAAAATCTGCAGGCATCGACTATGCGGATCGGGTTTATGGACTGCTCGCCAGCGGCCGAATCACCGAGGATTACCTCTTGGGTCTCATCCCGAAAATCCATGCAAACCGCATTGAAATTTACTCTCACCCTGCCATTGAAGTCGAGGGAGAACCTTTGAATGGCCCACCGGGTGCAGGGGGAGCGGAGCTTGCAGCGCTGGTCAGTGAACGGGTCAGGAACGCATTGGCCGCAAGTGGTTTCACCTTAAAATGAAAAACCTTGGGTGAGCCTCGGGGTGGGGGTCGCTGATGCCGTGGCGAATAGGGTTCTCAGGTGTCGAATTCTAAGGAATAAGGTGCTTGGATTCGGTATTCTATAGTCTTCGAGGGGTAACTCATGATGGGTCAAATGTCCTGGATAAAAGTGGTGTTGTGCGCGGTTCTTATGATCCCTTGTCTGTCAGCGATCTGGTTTTACTGCTGCGCCATCTCAGGGGCGAGGGACCTTTTTTCTGGCGCGAGGGAAAGGGAACCTGATTTCTGGCCGCCGGTCACCATTCTCAAGCCACTCTGTGGACTTGATAGCGATGCCTATGTGAACCTGGCCTCCTTCTGTCGGCAGGACTACTCGGAGTATCAAATCCTCTTCGGTGTTCGTGACCGAGGCGATCCGTCCGTGGAAGTTGTCGAACAGATCATACGAGATTTTCCTCAGAGGGATGTCCGGCTCGTTGTAGACAACCGCATGCTTGGCGCCAGTCCAAAGGTAAGCAACCTCGCCAACATGGAGAAGGAAGCGAAGCATCCCTTTCTACTCATCTCCGACGGCGACATCCGCGTCGGTGAAGATTATCTGAAACGGGTTGTACAGCCGATGCGAGACTCCCGCGTGGGTGCCGTCACGTGCATGCATCGCTCGCTCAGCAAAGGATGGGCCGCGACGATTGAGGCGCTTCGGATATCCACCGACTTCTGCGCGGGACTCCTGGTTGCAAGAAAGCTGGAGGGAGTAAAGTTCACGCTCGGCTCCACTGCCTTGGTGAGGAAAGAGGCGCTCGACAAGATCGGCGGGTTCCCGGCCTTTGCGGATTATCTCGTAGACGATTTTATGCTGGGAAATTTGGTTGGCAAAGCGGGTTACACGGTCGTCCTTTCTGATTATGTCGTTGAGCATGCCCTGACAACTCGAACTCTGCCCGACCTGATTCGCCGAGAAATCCGATGGAACCGGGGAATGCGCGTTTCTCGTCCATGGGGTTATCTGGGGCTTATCTTCACACAGGGCATTCCTGTGAGTCTGTTCTTTTTGCTCTGGGCTGCAAGGTCTGTTTTTGGATGGACGATGTTGGCCGCGACATGGAGTGCACGATTGGCGATGGCTCACATTGTTGGATTCAGGTACTTGAAGGATCGAGCCGCCCGGAAATACCTGTGGCTGGTGCCCGTGTCGGATCTTATCGGTTTTGTACCATGGTGTTATAGCTTGATCGGAAACACGGTGGACTGGCGAGGTCAGCGTTTTCGGCTTACTTCTTTAGGGAAACTAGTTCCAGTCCCTGCCGGTCCTCCCATCATGCGTCGCTGGGATGTCCATCCCGCCTTGTTGGCACCTCTCTTTGCAGTCATTTTACTGGTGGGTATGCGATTAAACCAGCCAACCTTGTTTGTAAAACCGCTCTCTTCCGTGACCGCTTCCATACCGTTGGTGCATGAGACCATTGGAGACGTGAAGATCGTGCGATTACCGAAATCCGATGGGATCGAGACGGAAATACCGCCGCCGCCGCTCCTCTCTACATCCGATCGCCCGGTGCGGATCTCTCTATCCGGGCGAGCAATCCCTGTCTTAAGGGGAATCTGGAGTCATCTTGATATCGTGGGAGGGGTTTCCAGTTTTGGAGTTCTCGCATTGACCGATGGTGCGTTTGAGAGAGATGAAAGCAGATTGGTTCGTGATAGAGATCTCAGTGGAGCTGCCCGAACCGCACTTTTAGTAGCTTGGGGTCTTGGACTTTGGAAGCAGTACCGCGGTCCATCTGCGTTAGCGCCGTTGTCGAGCGAGGAATCTTGGCAATTTCACGTACATCCCGCCATTGAAATTGAAGAAAACCGCATGTCGATGATGGCGACCTTCAAGCGGCGATTTTAGATGGATAGCTAGAGGAGATTTGAAATGAAAAAAGTTTGGATTGGGATTCTTATTGTTGCGGCCGTCGTCCTCTTGGGAGTCGCGACAGTCGGTGGGATGTACAATCAGCTCGTCGCTTCAGATGAGCAGGTGGCCAGCGCCTGGGGACAGGTGCAGAACGTTTACCAGCGCCGGCTCGATTTGGTCCCGAATCTTGTCGAGACGGTCAAGGGATATGCCGCGCACGAGAAGCAAACTCTCGAGGATGTCGTGAATGCCCGCTCGAGAGTTTCGCAATTGAACGTTTCCTCAGAGATGGTCAATAATCCCGAGGCGCTGGCGAAATTCCAGCAGGCCCAGCAGGAATTATCCGGCGCGCTGAGCCGTTTGCTTGTGGTGGTCGAGCAGTACCCGGACTTGAAAGCCAGCCAAAATTTCCTCGCGCTCCAGTCCCAACTGGAGGGAACGGAGAATCGCATCGCGGTCGAACGGATGCGGTTCAACGAGGCCGCTCAGAGATTCAATACGATTCGGCGAAGTTTTCCAGCCAATGTGATTGCAAATCTTTGGGGATTCAAAGAAAAGGCATATTTTGAGGCCGACAAAGGCGCAGCCAAAGCCCCTATTGTAAAATTCTGATGCGTCATCTGCTCCAGGGTCTCTTTCTGTCCCTATTCCTGTCTCTTTTCAGCGCCCCATCGCTTTTCGCCTTGGATATTCCCAAACGCCCCGAGGGCTATGTTTCCGATTATGCCAAATTACTCTCTGGCTCCGCGCGGGCGCGTCTTGAGCAGGCACTGAGAGATTTCGAAGACAGGACCGGCAACCAGGTTCTGGTGGCCGTTTTCCCCCGGCTGGAAGGAAACGCTCTGGAGGATTATTCGATACGGCTGGCCGAGGCTTGGAAACCGGGCCAGAAGGGAAAAGACAACGGCGTGATTCTGTTGGTCTTCAAAGAGGACCGAAAGGTCCGGATCGAGGTTGGCTACGGCCTGGAAGGCGTACTGACAGACGCCCTCTGCAAAGGGATTATTGAGAATGAAATGGTGCCGCGATTTCGAGCCGGTGATTATGACGGCGGGATCGAACGCGGAGTGACAGCCATTCTGTCGGCGGCCCAGGGGGAATATCGATCCTCCCCATCCTCAAGACAGGAAGGGTGGAGTTCTTTTAAGCCGGCTTTGTTCGTCGGTTTCTTTATCTCTCAGATTCTTCCAATGGCCGTCTTATGGGTTCTGTTCCTTGCAGGCGTTTCGGGAGTCGTTGCTTCGGTTGTTACCGGCAAGCTTATCTTTAGTCTCTATGCCTTGTTCCTCGGCATCCTGCCGCTTGTTTTGCGTTCCTTTTTCCCAGTGGTATTCGCCAATTCATCCGGTTTGAGTGGACGGGGCTATTACCGTGGAACCGGGGGAGGGGGATTCGGCGGTTTTGGAGGCGGAGGTTTTAGCGGCGGGGGAGGAGGGTTTGGCGGCGGAGGTGCCAGCGGGTCATGGTAGAGCGTAAGTTACATCCCCATCGTTTTCTTAGTAAAGAAGAAAAGGGGAAGATTGTAGAGGCCATCCGGGCGGCAGAAAAGAATACGTCCGGCGAGATCCGAATCCATCTTGACCGTAGAACCCAGGGGGATGTGATGGATCGGGCGAAGAAGATCTTTCAAAAACAGCGGCTGCATCGAAGGAAACATCGAAATGCGGTCTTGATTTATCTTTCGCTCGCGGATCGCTCGTTCGCGATCTTAGGAGATGAAGGGATTCATCAACAGGCTGGGGGTCATTTTTGGAAAGGGATCGCAGAGTCGATGCAGGATTATTTTTCTCGGGGCCAATTTTCGGAGGGCCTCGAGCGTGCCATCCATGAAATCGGCGAAAAGCTCAGAAAACACTTCGCTTTATCTGGGTGAATTGTCCATCTGGAGTATAATGTTTCCGATAATGAAGGAGAATGATATGAAGCCAATGGGACGATGGTTGGGTGTCACCGTAGCGATCTACCTGTTTATCGGTTCAGCTTTCGGATCGATCGCTTGGGCGAGGAGTTTTGGAGGCGGTGCGACGCAGATGGGTTGGGGCCCGAAGCCGAGACAGGTGGACTCCGTCAAAGTCGGCCAGGATGAAGAGAAGCTGCGCCAGGACTTGAGCCAGATTGCGCAGCACAAGCAGGATTTTCAGAAGCAATTTCTGGGCCTTAAGACTCAGCGGGCTGAGGCCTTGAAGTCGAAGAATAAGGATCAGGCAAAGGCGCTTACTCTGCAGATGCAGCAACTCCGGCAGCAGCACCGCGCGCAGAATCGGGAAGCTCGGATGCAATTAAGCCAGGATCGGCGGCTGCTCCGTAAAGATCAGAGGGGAGAACCCAAGCAGGAAAGCGGGAGGAAACATCACTCCAAGCATCTCCACGTAGAAGGATCCCAATAGCCGGACTGCGCAGGGCATCTTTCCTCTACTGACCCGCGTCAGAACTTAGAGCTGGTTTCAAAACCCCCCGTGGCCGCGCTGGGCTCAAATGCGAGCAGCGCAAGGAGCGAGGAGGAGGCGTATATGAGAGTCAAGATACGGCGACGACGAGCGACGAAGCGATGCGACGCATTTCAGCCCAGCCCTTCGGGTTGCAGCGGCAGGCGGCCATCTCCTGCGTTACTCCTCCTCGACGTACTGTCGTCCAGTACGCCGTCGTCGTCGTTCCTTGGATCTAGCCGCCTGCCGCCCGCAACGCGGTTCACGCGGGGTTTTGAAACCAGCTCTTAGCCTCTCAGTGCGCCAACCTACCCGCGTCACTCAAGGGCCAATTCTTAATCACGGAGCTCACGATGCCGGGTCCGAGCCGTTTTACTCTGCCGAGGCGCAAGCTCTTTTGAAACAATTCAACACCTCGGAGAGAGGTCTCACCTCGTCGGAAGCGCAGGAGCGTCTGGCCGCCTACGGCTATAACGAGCCCGCCAAGAAAAAGAAGCGGACGATCCTCCGCCAAATCCTCTCAAAATTCATCAATCCCCTGGTGATCGTCCTGGTGATCGTCGGGACATTCTCCTACCTCTTTGGGGAGAAGATCAGCGCTTTCCTGGTGCTTCTGATGATCCTCATCAGTGTTTTCCTTTCCTTTATCCAGGAATACCGGTCGGGGAAGGAGGCCGAGAAACTCAGTGAGATGGTGCGCACGACAGCCACCGTGCTGAGGAACGGAAAACGCAAGGAGATCAATATCCGGGAGATCGTGCCGGGTGATATTGTGGATTTGTACGCCGGGGACATCATTCCCGCCGATCTGAGAATCATTTCGTGCAAGGATCTGTTCCTCAACCAGGCGTCCTTGACCGGAGAGTCATTCCCGGTGGAGAAGTTCTCCGCGCCGCTGCGGACCCATCCGAGCTCTCTTTCCGACCTGTCCAATATCGCGTTCATGGGATCCAGCGTGGTCAGCGGAACTGCCTTGGGGCTCGTCGTTAAGACGGGGATTTCCACTCAGTTCGGAGAGCTCTCCAAGAGGATGGCTTCGATCAGTACGCAGACGAGTTTCGAGAAGGGGATCCATCAATTCGTTTTGCTGATGATCGCCGTGATGCTCATTTTGATCGGATTGATCTTCGCCATCAATGCTGTGCTTAAGGGGAACCTGTTGGAGGCGTTTATGTTTTCCCTCGCGGTTGCCGTCGGCTTAACCCCGGAGATGCTGCCGATGATCGTGGCGGTCAACCTCTCCAAGGGGGCCATCGCGATGTCGAAGAAGAAGGTCATCGTCAAGCGGCTGAATTCCATCCAGAATCTGGGCGCCATGGATGTGATTTGCACGGACAAGACCGGGACGCTGACGCTGGACCGGGTTGTCCTGGAGAAGCACTGCGACGTGGTCCGGAACGAGAACGAGGACGTTCTGAGGTTCGCTTACATCAACAGCTTTTATCAGACGGGCCTGAAGAATCTGTTGGACAAGACCATCCTAAAGTCCCACAAGCTTGTGGTCAAGGAGTTCAAGAAGGTCGACGAGGTTCCCTTTGATTTCTCTCGGCGGATCATGTCCGTGGTCGTCGAGCAAGAGGGCAGGCATCGCCTTATCTCGAAGGGAGCGCCCGAGGAAATCTTTAAACGGTGCGCCACGTATGAGCTGGACGGCGAGATCTACGAGATGGAACGTCTGATCCTCTTGGATTTGAAGGAGGAGTTCGACAAGCTCAACGCCGATGGGTTCCGGGTGCTGGCGGTTTCTTACAGGGACATCCCGGAGAAGAAGGCCTCCTATTCCAAGGAGGACGAGACGGGCATGACCTTGAAGGGCTACCTGGCGTTTTTGGACCCGCCGAAACCAACGGTCAAGAAGACCATCCAGCGCTTGCGGAAACTCGGAATCCGGTTCATCGTCCTGACCGGCGACAACGAGCTGGTGACGAAAAAGATCTGCGGGGATGTGGGGTTGGACGTCGAGGGGCTGATGTTGGGCGACCAGATTGAGAAGCTCAGCCAGGGGGAGCTCCAGCAGATCGTCAAGACCACCACGGTTTTTGCCCGGCTTTCTCCGCTCCAGAAGGAGGAAATCATCCGGGCCTTGCGCAGGAACAATCACGTCGTCGGCTATCTGGGAGATGGGATCAATGACGCCCCGTCCCTGAAAGCGTCCGACGTCGGCATCTCGGTCAGTAACGCCGTTGACATCGCCAAGGAATCGGCGGACATAATCCTTCTGGAGAAAAGCCTTTTGGTTTTGGAAGACGGCGTCTTGGAAGGACGGAAGACCTTCGGGAACACCATCAAATACATCAAGATGGGGGCCAGCTCGAACTTTGGGAACATGATCAGCATGACCGGCGCCAGCCTCTTCCTGCCGTTTCTTCCCATGACGCCCATTCAGATTCTTCTGAATAATTTTCTCTACGACGCTTCGCAAGTGGCGATTCCCACCGATGAGGTGGACAATGATTATCTAGAGAAGCCGAAGCCGTGGGATATCCGGGCCATCCGGAAGTTCATGCTGGTTTTCGGACCCATCAGCTCGGTCTTTGACTTTATGACGTTCGGGCTGCTCCTGGTCGCTTTTCGGGCTTCTCAGGTGATGTTCCACACGTTTTGGTTTCTGGAGTCTATCTGCACCCAAACGCTTGTCATTCACGTCATCCGCACGGCGAGAATCCCGTTTCTTGAAAGCAAGCCGAGCCGGTTTCTGGTTTTGGCCTCCCTCCTGATTATTTCCATCAGCATCGCGATCCCGTTCTCGCCGCTGGGGCCACATTTTGGATTCGTCCGTCTGTCGGCGAAGTATTTCCTGGCACTTCTGGGAATTGTGATCAGCTATCTGTGGACCACCCAGATGGTTAAAACGTGGTATGTCAAAAGAAATGGCTACTGAAATAGGATCAATGACGCTAAAGGATAATTTGGTGTAAACTATAGAAATGTCAGGCAAGAATAATTCGGGACCCAATGGCTTCAACCTTGTTGGTTGAGCAGCATCCGATCTACGAACTGATTTTCTCCCGCAGGGATGTCCGCCGATTCTTATCACGCGCCGTTCCTGAGGCGGCCCTCAAGCGGATCCTTACCGCAGCCCACCACGCTCCCTCCGTCGGCTTTATGCAGCCGTGGAATTTCATCGTCGTCCGAGATCCGGCGGTCAAGGTAAAGGTCAAGGGGATGTTCTCGGCCGAGAATTCCAAGGGTGCCCGCCGGTTCCGGGGGAAACGCCGGGCCCTCTATGAGGGTTTGAAACTGGAAGGGATCACGGAAGCCCCGATTAATCTCTGCGTTACCTGCGACCCCAAACGTTTCGGTCCCCATGTCTTGGGACGAAACACGATCCGCCGGACCGACGTCTACTCGACCTGCTGCGCTGTCCAGAACCTGTGGCTGGCAGCCCGGGCTGAGGGGCTTGGAGTCGGATGGGTGAGCATCCTCCGAAATGACAAGCTGAAGCGGATTTTGGGGATCCCTCCCGGGATTATCCCGGTCGCGTATCTGTGCGTCGGCTACCCGGTGGAATTCCCAGACCGGCCCGAGCTGGAGTCGGTCGGCTGGTCCCCTCGCCTTTCGTTAGATCGCCTGATATTTCTTGACCGGTGGGGCTGCTTGGCTCCGTAGAGGATGAAGGAGACAGCCAAGGCGGCGAAGCGGCTTCATGTGCTCTGGACCGGGCGGGTTCAGGGGGTGGGATTCCGTTTCACGGCGGAGGAGGCGGCTTTGGAGTTGGGGCTGACCGGTTGGGTGCGGAATCTTCCCGACGGCCGGGTGGAGGCGACGGTGGAAGGGCCGGAGAAGGCCTTGAAGTCATTCCTGGAGCGGGTCGCCGCCGGACCGATGAAGCCGCACATCCAGCAGACGGCCGTAGACTGGTCTGCGGCTACGGGTGAGTTTGAGGAGTTCAGGGTCCGGTTTTATTGACCCCGCCCCGATACCCCTAGCCTGTTTTTACCTGATCCCGATGCTTCATCTGCCAGCCCACTTCTCCGGTGCAGATGTGATGATCCTGGATGTCAAAAACCTTCAGTTCAGTGTTCACGACCACGGAGTCCCTTGTCTTGAGCGGCTCTACCACGGATTGTTCGAGCCAGTCCTTTTGGAGTATGAATTTTGCGATGCAGTCAGTTTTACCTTGGTAGTGATACGTCAACCGTATGGACTGGATGATGATTCGATACGCCGAGGGGTTGAGATGGCTCATCAGGAGTACCCCCATCGCGTATTCCGTTGCCGCTGCCAACACGCAGGCGTGGAGTCCTTGAATATGATTCATGTTCGTTTTCCGATAGGGAATCTTGACTTCAATGGAGTCGTTTGTTAACCGGACTATTCTCAGGTCGTGAGGTCTGTTGAATGGGACGGCTCGAAGGAGGACAGCGTTCAGCAGCCAGAGGTAAAACCGGGAATGTCGGGCCTTCTCAACAATCTTTAGGAAGGCATCGTTCATCTATTTTTTCCTTGGCCGCAGCGCTGCAAAGATCTCTCTCAGTTTTGAGCGAGGCAGTAAGTGGGTCAGGAAGTTAAACTGTCCGCCTTGTAGGCGTTCGCCTCCGTCAATGGCGACGCATTCTCCGTTGATGTAGCTGGCCAGATCAGACATCAGGAATACCGCCAGGTTGGCCAACTCAGCGATTTCCCCAAACCGATGCATGGGATGACGTTGGAGATAGATTTTTTCGTATTCGGCGCTGGGCACCAGTCTCGACCATGCCCCGCCGGTCGGAAATGGGCCCGGGGCGATGGCATTCACACGAATGCCGTACGCGGCCCACTCATAGGCCAATGTGGTCGTCATCGCGTACACCCCCGCTTTTGCACAGGCCGAGGGAAGAATAAAGGCCGATCCGGTTTCCGTGTAGGTGGTCACAATATTCAGAATAGAGCCCGGTTTTTTGTTCTTGATCAAATATTTGGCGAAATGTTGAGAACAGTTAAAGGTTCCATGCAGCGCGATGTCCACAACGGCTTTAAATCCGTTAGGGGAAAGTTCCTCAGAAAAACATAAGAAATTGGCTCCGGCGTTATTGATGAGACCTTCCAAACCGCTTCCTTTGGAGATAAGGTGTTCGAACATGGTCCCCACCGCTTCGTAGTCACTCACATCCACGGGATAGGGTGATATCTTTGTTCCAAACGGCTCCAATTCCCTAGCGGCCTTCTCCAAGGTTTCCTTCGTCCGACCGCAGATGGCTATGTTGGCCCCGAGTTCAGCAAATCGTTTGGCTATCCCAAGCCCTAGGCCGCTGCCTCCTCCTGTAATCAGGAAAGTCTTATCTTTTAAAGTGTCTCGGGTAAACATAAGGAGAAACCTCCTTCCTTCATTGTACTATTATGATGTAGTTATACCTTGGAAATTCCACTTTATCTTTACCCGGTAGGTGTAATCTATAGAGAGGATGAGAGAAACAGCCAGGACAGCGAAACGGCTGCATGTGTTCTGGACCGGGTGGGTCCAGGGGGCGGAGTGATGCGGTATGGAATTTTCTCCGATGTCCATTCGAACCTGGAAGCGCTGGAAGCGGTCCTTCAAGCGATGGAAAAAGAGGGGGTGGACCGGATTCTCTGCGCTGGGGATCTGGTCGGCTACGGGGCAGATCCAGCCGCCTGTCTTGCGCTCCTGCGTCAGCGAGCGGTTCAGGCGGTCCGGGGCAACCACGACGCCGCGGTGACGGGACAGTTGGACCTGGACTGGTTTAACTCGCGCGCCCGGGCGGCGCTCGAGTGGACCGCCAAGCAGGTTTCTGAAACTGACCGGAACGATTTGGCGGATCTTGAACTGATCTGGCAGAACCCGGATCTCACGCTGGTCCACAGCGGCCTCCATGAACCGGAGCAGTTTCATTACATCCTGAATCTCTCGGATGCGGCGGATTCTTTTCGTTCTCAAAGGACCCCGGTGGTTTTCATTGGGCATACCCACAGTCCGGGGATTTTTATCCAGGATGGGACGGATCTCTCTTTCCTCCGGGCCGCCGAACTGCGGGTGGACCCGAGGAAGAAATACCTGGTCAACGTCGGATCGGTCGGCCAGCCCCGGGATGGAGATGCCAGGGCCGCCTGGTGCCTCTACGATACCGGAGAGAGGAGGATTGGAATCCAGCGCGTCCCTTATCCTGTTGAAGAGACCCAGGCCAAAATCCGGAAGGCCGGCCTGCCGGATTTCCTGGCCGAACGCCTTTCGGTCGGATATTAACCAGATGGCGGTGAAGACCAAATCCATATCGCTGGCGCAGGCGAAAAGCCAAGCAGGACAGTTGCGCAAACTGATCCGGCATCATGACCGGAAATATTACGTCGAGAACCAGCCGGAGGTCACCGACCAGGAATACGACCGGCTTCTCCATTCCCTGAAGGAGTTGGAAGAAACCTTTCCCCAGTTGGCGGCACCCGACTCTCCCACGCAGCGGGTGTCCGGCGAGCCGTTAAAGGCCTTCGGGACGGTCCGGCACCGGGTGCCGATGATGTCGCTCGACAACACCTACTCCCCGAATGAACTGCGGGAGTTCGACGCCCGGGTCCGACGGTTTCTCGGCGGGGAGCCGGTTCGTTACGTCGTGGAGCTGAAATACGACGGGGTGAGCGTGTCGCTGACCTATCAGAACGGCGCTTTTGTTCGGGGAGCGACCCGCGGCGATGGGGAACAGGGAGATGACATCACCGGCAACTTAAAGACCATCCGATCCATTCCGATGAGACTCGAGTCCGGTAGGTGTCCCCTTGGTACCCGGTACCGGATGGAACGGTACCGGATGGAACGGATGGAGGTCCGGGGAGAGGTGTACATGCCGCGGGCCGCCTTCGAGGAGGTGAACCGCCGGCGGCAGAAAGAGGGGGAGCCGGTTTTCGCCAATCCCAGGAACGCGGCCGCCGGATCCTTGAAGCAGTTGGATCCCCGGATCGTGCAGAAAAGGAATCTCCAGATCTTCTGCTACGGGCTGGGCGCCGTCCAGGGCCGGGCCTTCGCCGCCCAGCATCAGGTGTTGGAATTTCTCCGGGACGCGGGGTTCCGGGTGAACCCCCATTTCAAGCGGTGCGCGACGATCGAGGAGGCGATTACCTTCTGCAACGGATGGGAGACCAGGCGTAAAGGGCTGGAGTACGACATCGACGGGATGGTGATCAAGGTGGACGACCTGGCCCAGCAGCGCCGGCTCGGGGTGACCGCCAAAAGCCCCCGGTACGCGATCTCCTACAAGTTTCCGGCGGAGCGGGCGGTGACCCAGCTTCTGGACATTGAGGTCAACGTCGGCCGGACCGGCGCCTTGACCCCGGTGGCGATCTTAAAGCCGGTTTTCTTGGCGGGGACCACCGTCAGCCGGGCTTCGCTCCATAACGAGGATGAGATCAAGCGAAAGGAGGTCCGAGTCGGCGACTGGGTGAGGGTCGAGAAGGCGGGTGAGATCATCCCGCAGGTGGTTGAGGTCGTCAAGGAGAAGCGGACCGGGAAGGAGAAGGTTTTCCGGATGCCGGTGATCTGCCCGGTCTGCTCCGGGCCGGTTTCGCGGGATCCGGAAGAGGTGGCTCTCCGGTGCGAGAGTTTGACCTGCCCTGCACAACTCAAAGAGCGGCTCCTCCATTTCGCCCAACGGAGCGCGATGGATATTGAAGGGCTGGGGGATGCTATGGTCCAGCAGCTCGTGGACAAAGGGCTCGTCAAGGATTACGGGGATCTGTATCAGCTCACCAAGGAGCAGCTTCTCACCCTGGAACGGATGGGGGAGAAGTCGGCCGTCAATTTGTTGAACGGGATCCAGGCCTCCAAAGAGAGGAGTTTGAGCCGTCTTGTTTTCGCCCTTGGGATCCGGCACGTCGGGTCCGCCAACGCCCAGGCGCTGGCCCGGCATTTCGGATCGATGGAGAAGCTCGCCCGGGCGACCGTGGAGCAGTTGAGGGAGATTTCAGAGGTGGGGCCGGTCGTGGCGGAATCGGCGGCGGCTTTTTTCCGGGCACCGGCAAACAGTCGGGTTCTTCAGAAGTTGAAGGCCGCCGGCTTGAAGAGGGAGGAGGCAGCTCCCAAGCGGGTCTCGAAACGGCTGGCCGGCCAAACGATTATTTTTACCGGCGAGATGGAGGGTTTGACCCGGCTTCAAGCCGAGGAATTGGCCCGTTCCCTCGGGGCGGTGATCGCCTCCAACGTGACGAAGAAAACGACGCTGGTGGTGGCAGGGGCCTCTCCCGGCTCCAAACTGAAAAAGGCCCAGGTGTTGGGGATTCAGGTCATCGACGAGGTGGAATTCAAGAAGCGGATCGGAGGAAAATGAGCCGCACCATTCTGATAAATGTCACCCCCGCGGAAGCGGGGGTCATTCACACAACGGTTTCTAGACGGTTCCTTGCCCTGTTTCTCATTTGTACGCTGCTCGCCGGCTGCAGTCCCCAATGGCGAGGGAAGTTCACTCGAAAGAAGAAAGGGGTTTCCGGGCCGCAGCCGATTCTCACCCTGCAGTCGAACGTTCAGGCAACCCACCCCCCGGCGATCCGGTACCAGGAACATTTTGCCTACTGGAAATCCTGGCATTCGGAACTTTTAGGATCGCTGGGTGAGATTCGAAAGCGGGACATGACCTATTTAAACGGTTCCATCGGAGAGCTGCGCTCCCTGGCTCAGCTTTTGTCCGGGCCTCCCTCCGAGAAGTTGAAGGGAATCCTGGTGGAATTGAATGATCTCCAAGAGCAGTGGGAAGGCCGGAGCCAGGCATGGAGCGTTTCCTCGTCGGAGCGGACCCGGCTGGAGCAGCTCGAGAGACAAATCAACCGGGACTTCTACTATTCCAAGGTGAAGGAATGGATTCCGAGTGGAACCGACTGATCGACCGGGCCCTCGACTATTTCCGGTTGGAGCGGGCGTTGAGTGTGAACACGCTGTCCGCCTACCGGCGGGATCTGTCCCAGTTCGCGCGGGCCTTAGGGAAGAGATCCCCGACGGCGGTGACTCGCGGCGAGATCCTGGATTATTTGATGAAACTGCGGGACGATCACCTGACCCCGGCTTCCGTGGCAAGAAAACTGGTGGCGATCAAGGTGTTCCACCGGTTTCTTCTCAGCGAAGGTCTCATCCGGATCGATCCGGCCACGGTCATCGAGTCTCCCCGCCTCTGGAAAACTCTTCCGGAGGTTTTGGATCGTCAGGAGGTGCTGGATCTTTTGAAGGCCGCGCCCGGCCGGGGCGATAAAGGGATCCGGGACCGGGCCATCCTGGAACTGCTTTACGCCACCGGGATGCGGGTCTCCGAAGCGGCAGGTCTTAAATTGACCGATCTTCATCTGGAGGCTGGATTCCTCCGCTGTTTCGGAAAGGGAGGGAAGGAACGGGTTGTGCCTGTTGGCCGCCACGCGATCGACTGGATCCAGCGGTACCTGTCCAAGGTGCGGCCCGGCTTGAAGCCGAAACCGGAAATCAAACATCTGTTCCTCAACCGGTTCGGCCGGCCCCTCTCCCGCCAGACCATCTGGATGGTTTTAAAACATTACGCCTTGCTGGCCAACATCAAAAGGCCCATTTCCCCTCACGCCCTGCGCCATTCCTTTGCCACTCATCTTCTTTCCGCCGGCGCGGACCTGCGCGTCGTCCAGGAGCTGCTGGGGCACGCCTCCATTACTACGACCCAGATCTACACCCATGTGGACCGGGCCCGCCTCAAAGCGATCCACGCTAAGTACCACCCCCGTGCGTAAAAGGCCATCCTCGCCGTTCACGCCTATCCTACTAAATCCGCATAACTGACGGAGCCGGTTGTAGCGCATGCAGTTAGGAGACGGTCAAAGAGTTGGCCATGGAACCATCGGCGATTGAAGCGATAACCGAACTCGTCGACGAATCGCTGGAGGTGCTT